>OV788638.1:1200000-1549218 GCA_928721565.1 uncultured Clostridia bacterium | reverse complement strand
GCACAAACAATAGCAGAAATTGAAGATAGATCAGTTATATCACCAATGATGCAAAAATATATAGAAACAAAAGAAGCAATACAATGATTGCATATTATTTTACAGATTAGGTGACTTTTATGAAATGTTTTTTGAAGATGCATTAATAGCTGCAAGAGAACTAGAAATAACATTAACAGGAAAAGATTGTGGATTACCAGAAAGAGCACCAATGGCAGGAATTCCACATCATGCAGCAGAAGTGTATGCATCAAAATTAATAGAAAAAGGATATAAAGTTGCAATATGTGAACAACTAGAAGACCCCAAAACAGCAAAAGGAATAGTAAAAAGAGGTGTAATAAGAATCTTAACACCTGGAACTATAGTAGAAAGTCAATCTGCTTGAAGAAAAGAAAAACAATTATATAATGTGTATATGCAAAACTGGAATTTATTTTGGAATAAGTGTATGTGACATTTCAACAGGAGAATTTTATAGTAGTGAAATCAAAGGCGAAAATAATTTTGCACTATTATTAGATGAAATAGCAAGATTTGCTCCATCAGAAATAATTGCAAATTCTATGATGTTTGAATGCCAAGAAGAAATGATAAAATAAGTGAAAGATTTTCTATGTATATGAGTAGATTTAGTGATAAATTCTTTACAGATGATGTTGGAAACTTATCAATTAGATTACAATATAATTGAAAATAAAAGAGAAGTAGGAAATCTAAAAGAAAGAAGCCATTAGCTGTTAAATCAATAAATGCATTATTAGAATATTTAAATGAAACTCAAATGACAAGCTTAGAACATATTAATACAATAACAATTTATAGTTTGTCAAAATATATGTCATTAGATATAAATGCAAGAAGAAATCTAGAAATAACTGAAAAAATGAGAGATAAAAGCAAAAAAGGAACATCTACTTTGGGTATTAGATAAAACATCAACATCAATGGGAGGACGTATGTTAAGAAGATGGTTAAATGATCCACTTTTGGATGTTAAAGATATTCAAGAAAGATTAGATGCGGTAAAAGAATTAAAAGATAATATGATGCTTAGAGGAGATATTACAGAAACATTAAAAAAGGTATATGATATAGAACGTCTAGCAGGAAAGATGGCTTATGGTAATGCAAATGCAAGAGATATGATAACACTTAAAGAATTCATTAGAAAGATTACCAGAAGTAAAAAGTGTTTTAGAAGATGTGTCAATCAGATAAATTGAAAGAATTATATGAAAATTTAGATGAATTAAAAGATATATTTGAATTAATAGATAAAGTCAATTGTAGAAGATCCGCCTATGACAATAAAAGATGGTGGAATAATAAAACTTGGATATGATGAAGAAATAGATACATTAAAAAGAGCATCAACAGAAGGAAAGACTTGGCTTGCAAAATTAGAAGCAGATGAAAAAGAAAAAACAGGAATTAAAACTTTAAAAGTTGGATATAACAAAGTATTTGGATATTATATAGAAGTTTCAAAATCATTTGTATCACAAGTACCTGAAAGATTTATAAGAAAACAAACATTAACAACAGGAGAAAGATATATAACAGAAGAATTAAAGACAATAGAAAATCAAATTTTAGGAGCAGAAGAAAAGTTAGTAAACCTTGAATATAATGCATTTGTAGAAATAAGGACAGAAATTGCTAAAAATATAAAAAGATTGCAAAAAACAGCAAATGTAGTATCAACACTAGATGTTTTAGCTTCATTTGCACAAGTCGCAGAAGATATGAATTATTGTATGCCTGTTGTAAAAGATGATGGAATTATTAACATAAAAGAAGGAAGACATCCTGTAATTGAAAAAATGATAGGAAGCGGAAATTTTGTACCAAATGATACATATCTTGATAAAGATGGAGATAGACTTAGCAATAATAACAGGACCTAATATGGCTGGTAAGTCTACATATATGAGGCAAGTAGCATTAATTACATTAATGGCACAAGTGGGAAGTTTTGTACCAGCAACAGAAGCACAAATTGGAGTAGTAGACAAAATCTTTACAAGAGTTGGTGCATCAGATGATTTAAGTATGGGACAAAGTACATTTATGGTAGAAATGATGGAAGTTGCAACAATACTTAAAAGAAGCAACAGAAAACAGTTTAGTTATATTAGATGAAATAGGTAGAGGAACATCAACATATGATGGACTTATCTATTGCATGGGCTGTTGCAGAATATATTGCAGATAAAGAAAAATGTGGAGCAAAAACATTATTTGCAACACATTATCATGAATTAATAGAACTTGCAGACAAGCAAGAAGGAATAAAGAATTATTCAATTGCAGTAAAAGAAAAAGGTGAAGACATTATCTTTTTAAGAAAAATTGTTGAAGGTGGAACAGATGAAAGTTATGGTATCCATGTAGCTCGTCTTAGCAGGTGTACCTAAAGTTGTTACAAAAAGAGCTGACGAAATTTTAAGAACTTTGGAAAGAAAAAGTATGCTTACTGGTAAAAAAGCAAAAAAAGGAAAATAAAAAAGTGGTTGAAGGTCAATTTGATATGTTTAATTTTAAATTAGCTGAGATTGCACATGAGACTTGATAAGGTTGATTTGAATGAACTTACTCCTATTGATGCTCTTAATACTTTGGTGAGAATTAAGGAGAAAATGAAATAAAAATATTTATAAATGGAAAAATACATAAAAAATTCTTTAAAACCCTTGATTTTATGGCAAAAATTGGGTATAATATAAAAGAACATAAAAAAACGCAGAAGAGTAGGAGCAAATCCTACTCTTCAATCGTGAATGAGGAGAATAAAAGAAAGAGGAGGACTATATGGCAAAAATAGAAGAAAGGGTAGAAGAACTACTAAAAGAGCAAAATAGAGAATATAGGATACAGCCTATATGATGTAGAATATGCCAAAGAAGGACCAAATTATTATTTAAGAATATTATATTGACAGCCCAAACGGAATCGATTTAAATGACTGCGAAAAAGTAAGCAATGAGATTAATGATGTTATTAGATGAAGCTAGACTACATTAAAGAACAATATTTCTTAGAGGTTTCATCACCAGGAATTGAAAGAGTCTTAAGAAAAGATAGCCATTTAGCACAAAATATAGGAAGTCAAGTTGAAGCTAAACTATTTAAAAAAGATGAAAACGGAAACAAGAATTATATTGGAGAATTAAAAGGATTTGACGAAGAAACAATAACAATTGAAAGTAATTGAAGAAAAAAATAGCAATAAAAACTGATAGGAAAATTAATATAGAATTTATGAATGTAAAATAATTTTCGACGTTGGATGATCAAAATTAATTTGACATTTCATAAAAGAAAATTGATAAATTAATTTGAGAGAAAAGAAAGGATTGATTATAAAAAATGAAAGCAATTGATAACAAAGAATTAATATTAGCATTAGAAGAACTAGAAAAAGAAAAAGGAATAAAAAAAGAGGAATTATTAGAATCAATAAGAACAGCATTAATAACAGCATATAAAAGAAATTTTGATGCATTAGAAAATGTAGATGTAAAAATGGATGAACAAACAGGAGCAACACATGTTTTTTCAATAAAAGAAGTAATGGAAAGAGCAAATGATGATGCATTAGAAATTAGTTTAGAAGATGCAAGAAAAATTAACAAAGAATTAAATTTAGGAGATAGTGTTGAAGTAGAAATAGTACCTAGAGATTTTGGAAGAATAGCAGCACAAACAGCAAAACAAGTAATAATTCAAAAATTAAGAGAAACAGAAAGAAATATGGTATTTAATGAATATAATGAAAGAAAAGGAGAAATAGTTTCTGGACTAATTCAAAAAGCTGATAAACACATTGTAGTTATGGATTTAGGAAAGCTTGAAGGAATAATGTTAGCAAAAGACCAAATTCCAACAGAGAGCATTATCATGTAAATGACAAAATAAAAGGATATGTAGTTGATGTTGAAAGAGGAGAAAAAGGTGTTCCACAAGCTATAATATCAAGAACACATCCAGACTTTGTAAGAAAACTACTAGAATTTGAAATTCCTGAAATATATGAAGGATTAATTGAAATAAAAAGTGTATCAAGAGATCCGGGATTAAGAAGTAAAGTTGCAGTATATTCACCAGATGAAAACATAGACCCAGTAGGTTCATGTGTAGGACAAAAAGGAATTCGTATTCAAAATGTAATAAATGAATTACATGGAGAAAAAATAGATGTAATTGAATGGAATGCAGATCCAAGTATATTTATATCATCAGCATTATTACCAGCACAAATTATGGCAGTTGATATAAAAGAAGAAGAAAAATTTGCACAAGTAATAGTTCCAGATGACCAATTATCATTAGCAATAGGAAAAGCTGGTCAAAATGCAAGATTAGCAGCAAAATTAACAGGATGGAAAATAGATATAAAATCAGAATCACAATTTAGAGAGATGTTAGCAAAAAAGGCAGAAGAGCAGATGAATACTACTGATGAAGAGATCTGAAGAATAAAATGAATAAAACTAGGAGGAAATAGTGAAAAATATACCACAAAGAACATGTACAGTGTGTAGAAAACAGAAAAACAAAAATGAACTTTTAAGAATAGTTAAAAATAAAGAAAATATTATTAAAGTAGATGCAGAATGGAAGAGAACCAGGCCGTGGGGCTTATATTTGTTTATGATATGGAGTGCTTTGAAAAGGCTAAAGAAAAGCAAGAAAACTAGATAAAGCACTAGATATTAAGATAGATGATGAGATATATGACGAAATAAGAAAATAGTATGAGAAAATAAAGCAGGGGGTGATGTTATTGGGTAAGATAAAATTATATGATATAGCAAAGGAATTGAACTTAACCAGTAAAGAAGTATTAGAAATTGCTAGAGAAGTTGAACATAAATGCAAAAAGCCATTTGAGTTCAGTTGATGAAGATGAGGCAGAAAAAATTAAAGAAAATGCTAAGAAAACTAATAAAAAACCGGAAGAAAAGAAAGCCAAATGTTGAAAAAACAAAACAGAAAACAATGATACACCAGTTATTATAAGAAGAGAAGTTATAATAAATGATGAAATAACAAGCCACAAGAAGAAAATAAAAAAGAAGAAAAGAAAAATAATAATGTAGGATTTGTTGAAAGAAAAGAATAAAGATTATAATATTGTTTATAGAAATAAACCATCTAAGCCAATGACAGTTGATGAATTATTTGGAATCAAAAAAGAAGTAGAAAAAAGAAGGAAGAGATGTAGTTGACTCAAAAAGTTGAAGAAAAGGTAGAAGTAAAAGAAAATAAAATGGATGTTGAAATGAAAAAAGAAGAATATAGAATGAAAAAGAAAACAAGGTTAAGTTCGCAGAAAAAAAAATCAAAATGTCTAATCCAATAAAGAATAAACAGTAATAGAATTTAAGCAAAACAATAGAGATGGCAAAATAATCATTTAGAAATAATAATCAAAATAGAATTTCCAAAATAAAATAGATTTAACAATGATAGAAATCAACAACAATGGAAATCGTAATTTTGAAGAAATTCTCAAACAATGGAAATAGACCTAGATTTGATAAAAATAGACCAAAATCAATAATGGTGAAGATTTGATAATAGAAATAGACAAGGTGGAAATCCAAGATTTGGATGGAAATCAAGATATGGTGGAAATAGACCATTAGATGAAAAGGAATTGAAAAAAATATCAAAGATATAATGGGTGCTGAAAATGTCGAAAAAGAACATGCAAGAGAATATAAGCAAATCAATAGATAAACAAAAACAAAATAGCAGATTTGACGATAATAAGAATAAAAAATCAAGTAAATCAAGAAGAAACAATCAAAGTGGTGAAATTAATGAACATAAATTAAAAGGCTTAAAAAGAACAGATAGCTTATCTAATATGTTTGATGACCAAGACGGTGGAATGTTAGATTATTATGATTTAACAACACAAAGAGGTAAAAAAGGAAAGAAAAAAGTAAGCAAAAATGATGAAAATCGTAATAAACAAAAAATCTTTAAATTAGAAGAAATAACAATTCCTGAAACAATAACAGTAAAAGATTTTGCAGCTGAATTAAAGAAAACAACTGCAGAAGTAATCAAAGAAATTACTTGGATATGGTGTAATGGCAACAATCAATAATGAGATTGATTTTGATACAGCTTCATTAATTGCTGATGAATTTGGAGTAAAAGTAAACAAAAAGGAAACAATAACAGAAGAAGACATTTTATTTGATGATTCTGAAGATAGAGAAGAAGACTTAGAAGTACGTCCACCAGTAGTAGTTGTAATGGGACACGTAGATCATGGTAAAACATCATTATTAGATGCAGTTAAGACAAACAAATGTAATCGAAGGCGAAGCTGGAGGAATTACACAACATATAGGTGCATATAAAGTAAAAGTAAATGATAGAGAAATTACATTCTTAGATACACCAGGACACGAAGCATTTACAGCAATGAGAGCAAGAGGAGCTCAAATAACAGATATAGCAATATTAGTTGTTGCAGCAAATGATGGTGTAATGCCACAAACAGTAGAAGCTATAAATCATGCTAAATCAGCTGGAATTCCTATAATAGTTGCTATAAACAAAATTGATTTACCAGATGCAAATATTGATAAAGTAAAACAAGAATTAATGGCATATGAATTAGTACCAGAAGAATGGGGTGGAGACACAATATTTGTGCCAATTTCAGCTAAAAAACATGAAAATATAGATCAATTATTAGAAATGGTATTATTAGAAGCTGATGTATTAGAATTAAAAGCAAATCCAAATAAACAAGCAAAAGGTGTAGTAATAGAAGCAAGACTTGATAAAGGAAGAGGTGCAATTGCATCAATGCTTGTACAAAGAGGAACACTTGATGTTGGAGATACAATAGTTGTAGGTTCATCAATAGGTAGAATAAGAAGTATGACAGATGAAAAAGGTAAAAAAGTAAAAAAAGCCGGACCATCTACACCAGTAGAAATAATGGGATTAACAGAAGTTCCACAAGCTGGAGATATATTCTATGAAGTAAAAGATGAAAAAACAGCTAAACACTTAATAGAAAAGAGAAAACGTCAAGAAAGAGAAAATGCAATAAATGCTATGAGCAAAGTAACATTAGATAATTTATTTAGTCAAATGGAAGCAGGAGACTTAAAAGTACTTAACTTAATTGTAAAAGCAGATGTTCAAGGATCTGTTGAAGCAATAAAACAATCAATGGAAAAATTAGCAAATGAAGAAGTAAAAGTAAAAGTAATTCATGCTGCTGCAGGAGCTGTTACAGAATCAGATGTAACACTTGCAAAAGTTTCAAATGCAATAATAATAGCATTTAATGTACGTCCAATGCCAAATGCAAAAGAGTATGGCAGAAAAAGAAGAAGTAGAAATAAAACAATATTCTGTAATATACCAAGCAATAGAAGATGTAGAATCTGCTATGAAAGGTATGCTTGCACCAAAATATGAAGAACATATAATAGGAAATGCAGAAGTTAGACAAACATTTAAAATATCAAATGTTGGAACAATTGCAGGTGCATATGTATTAGAT
Organism: uncultured Clostridia bacterium; assembly: GCA_928721565.1. Classification (GTDB taxonomy): domain Bacteria; phylum Bacillota; class Clostridia; order TANB77; family CAG-508; genus CAG-269. The sequence goes on along the minus strand of OV788638.1, from coordinate 1,541,672 downwards.
GGAAAACTTGAAAGAAATGCAGGAGTTAGAGTATTACGTGATAATGTTGTTATACATGATGGTAAACTTGCATCATTAAAGAGATTTAAAGATGATGCTAAAGAAGTTGCTAAAGGATATGAATGTGGTATCCAAATTGAAAAATACAATGATATCAAAGAAGGAGATATTATTGAAGCTTATATTATGGAAGAAATTAAGAGATAGATATTGAAAGGATATGAGTAACATGTCAAATAATAATCAAACTCGCAAGGATTTTTAGAAAGTATAAGAGCAAGTCAAGCTATATATGAAAAAGTAAAAAAATCTAGCAGAAAGATTTCAATAGATGAAGTAAATAATGAAGCATATAGAGAAGCTGTTAGGAAAGCTGACGAGAATATAGAGAAGAAAAAATAAATACAACTAGAACTATAGCTGATGCTCGAAATGAAACATATAGATAAATAAAATAAGTAAGGGTACATTTTGTATAGAAGGGAGGAACAAATGCCAAAGAACAATAACCGTCAAGGAAGAATTGATGAAGAATTTAGAAAAGAACTTAGTCAAATAATTAGCTTTGATTTAAAAGAACCTAGTGTTACAGGAATGGTTAGTGTTACTAGAGTTAAAGTTACACCAGATTTAAAATATGCAAAAGTATCTGTCAGCATTTTGAACTCAAAAAATGTAAAAGAAACTTTAACAGGATTAAAAAAGTCTTCTGGATATTTACGTTCAGAATTAGCTAAAAGAATAAATTTAAGAAATACTCCAGAGTTAGTGTTTGAATTAGATGAATCTTTAGAGTATGGAGCTAGAATAGATAGTATCTTAAATGATATAATGAAAAACAAAGATAATGGAGGAAATAATTAATAATGACATTAGATGATATATTAGAAGAAATAAAAAAAGCAGATACAATTGTAGTTTTATCTCATGAATCACCTGATGGAGATGCTGTAGCCAGCTCTCTTTCAGTGATGCATGCAGTAGAACAATTAGGAAAAAAAGTAGATGTTATAATACCAGAATATTCAAGGGATTTTAAATTTTTACCAGGAGCAGAAAAGATATTAGAAAAAGGACAAAAAGAACCTTATGATTTGGCAATATCAGTGGATTGTACAGACTTAAAAAGATTAGTAGGAGGAAAAGAATATTTTGAACCAGCTAAAAAGACAATTCAAATAGACCATCATTCAGTTAATGGAATGTTTGCTGATTTAAATTATGTTGATCCAGTTGCACCTGCATGTTGTCAGGTATTAATTGCTATGTTTGAATATTACGGAGTAGAAATAACAAAAGAGCTTGCAACGTGTATTTTAACAGGAATTATTACTGATACTGGAGGATTTCAATGGGGTGGAGTTAGCCCAGAAACATTTGAATTTGCTGCAGAACTAGTTCGAAAAGGAGCAAAAATTAAAGAAATTTGTAGAATTGCATTAAGAAAGAAAAGTAAAGCACACTGTGAATTAGAAAAAATAATTTATAATAGATTGCAATTTTTCGAAGATGGAAAAATAGCCTTTGCATATTTAAACATAGATGATTATGAAAAAACTAATGCAGAAATGGGAGATGACGAAGGACTAGTTGAAATGATTCGTGATATTGAAGATGTAGAAGTTGCTATACTACTAAAAGAAAAAGAAGGAGCTAATGGATACAAAGCTTCTTTACGCTCACACGAAACAGTAAATGTATCTGATATATGTATGTTACTTGGTGGAGGAGGCCATAGAGGAGCTGCTGGATGCTTCCTTAGTGGAAATTTAGAGCAAGCTAAAAATAAAGTTATAAATACGGTAAAACAAGGATTAAAAAAATAAAATGGATGGAATAATAATAATAAATAAGCCTAAAAATTGTACGTCACATGACATTGTAAGAAAAGCAAAAAAAGTATTAAATTCAAAAGTTGGACATACAGGGACTTTAGACCCAAATGCAACAGGAGTATTACCATTATTAATTGGAAAGGGAACACAAATATCAAAATACATAATAAATCATGATAAAACATATGAGGCAGTATTACAACTTGGCGAAAAAACAGATACTGCTGATGTAGAGGGAAAAATAATAGAAACAAAGTTAGTACCAGAAACATGCTTTGAAATACAACATGTGCAAAATATTTTTAGAACATTTATAGGAAAGCAACAACAAAGGCCACCAATGTATTCTGCCATAAAAGTTAATGGAAAAAAACTTTATGAATATGCCAGAAATGGTCAAAAAATAGAGATTGAGCCAAGAACAATAGAGATTTATCGATTAGAAATAATAAAGATAGACTCTCAAAATAAACAAATTGAATTTAAAGTTCAATGCTCAAAAGGAACATATATTAGAACATTATGTGAAAGTATTGCAGAAAAGCTTGGAACAGTAGGATATATGAAAGAACTTAATAGAACTCAAGTAGGAGAGTTTAAAATAGAAGATGCAATAACAATAGAAGAATTAGAACAAAAACAAATATGTATTACAATAGAAGATTATTTTAGACAAAATAAAAATATTAATTTAAATGAAAAAAAGTTGCAATTATTTTTAAATGGTGTACAATTAACATGGCTATTGCCTGATGGAGTATATAAAATTTATAATAATGAACATTTTATAGGAATTGGAACTGTTAAAAATAATTTGCTTAAAAGAGATATTATATTGTAAAATAACTAATTGTTTGAATTAGAATAGTTATATTGCTAGGCAGAATTTATTAAAAAGGCAAAGGCACATATATGTTATATGTAACTGCGTTTTTAATAAATTCTAACGACGCAAGATGGCTATTATAATTTAAACAGGCAAAGGAGGATGAAAGAATGGAAAAATTCTATATAACAACACCAATATATTACCCAAGTGGAAAATTTCATATTGGAACAGCATATACAACAGTATTAGCAGACACAGTAAAAAGATACAAACAACAAAGAGGATATGATGTATTCATGCTAACAGGTACAGATGAACATGGTCAAAAAATTGAAACAGTAGCAAAAGAACATGGGAAAACACCTAAGGAGCATGTTGACGAGATGGCAAAAATGGCAAAAGAATTATGGTCATTAATGGATATAAAATATGATTATTTTATAAGAACAACTGAGCCAAGACATGAAAAAGCTGTTCAAGATATATTTGAATATTTCTTACAAAAAGGTGACATATATAAAGGCGAATATGAGGGTTGGTATTGTATGCCATGTGAAACATATTTTACAGAAACACAATTAGTTGACAGAAAATGCCCTGATTGCGGAAGAGATGTAAAATTAATGAAAGAAGAGGCATATTTCTTTAATATGAAAAAATATGTTGACAAATTATTAAAATATTATGATGAGCATCCAGATTTCATCCAACCAGAATATCGAAAAACAGAAATGATAAATAATTTTATAAAACCAGGACTTGAAGATTTATGTGTAACAAGAACAACATTTGATTGGGGAATAAAAGTCAAATCAGACCCAAAACATGTAATATATGTATGGTTAGACGCATTAACAAATTATTTAACTGCTTTAGGTTACAAACAAGAGGATGATTCATTGTTTAAAAAATTATGGCCAGCAGATTTACAAATAGTAGGAAAAGATATAGCAAGATTTCACTTGATTTATTGGCCAATATTTTTAATGGCATTAGACTTACCATTACCTAAAAAAATATTAGTTCATAATTTTATTATGATGAAAGATGGAAAAATGTCAAAATCAAAAGGAAACGTTGTATATCCAGAAAAATTAATAAATAGATATGGACTTGATGCAACAAGATATTTCTTATTAAGAGAAATGCAAACATCACAAGATGGATTATATACACCAGAAAGCTTTGTAGAAAGATATAATTCAGACTTGTGTAATGACTTAGGAAATTTAGTAAATAGAACAATATCAATGGTTAATAAATATTTTGATGGAAAAGTACCAGAATATAATGGAACTCCAAATGAAGTAGACAAAGAATATGAGGATTTTACAAATATTCAAATAAAAAAAGTAGAAGAACTTATTAATAAATATGAAATGTCAGATGCTTTAAAAGAATTATGGACATTAATTTCTAGAACAAATAAATATATAGATGAGACTAGACCATGGGAACTTGCAAAAAACGAAGATACTGACAAATTAAAATCTAGTATATATCATTTAATTGAAAATATAAGAAAAATAGGGATAATTTTATTACCATTTATAGAAGGAACAGCTAAGAACTTATTAAATCAAATTGGAATAACAGAAGAATTTCAAACATGGGATAGTTTATACAATTATGATCAATTAAAAAACATCAAAGTAATAGAAAAAGGTAAACCACTATTCATGAGAAAAGATATTGAAGAGGAATTAGAATATTTAAGAAGCTAATTAAATAAAGGTGGAAAAATGGATTTGATATCAATTAGAAGAAAATATAGAAATATAAGAAATATAATAATAGCGATATTTATATTAATAATGGCGATTGTATTTATATTGATGATAAAAGAAATTAATAAAAAATCAAAATATCAGAAAGTATATACTGCATATGAAAATCAGATAAAACAACTCCAAACAACTGATAATGGAGAGATAGAAAATCGTAATAAGCAGGAAGATAATAAAGGCAAACTTCCGCAATTAACAGATGAGGGCAAAAATAATTTTGCAAATATATATCATAGTGACACAAAAAGAGTATTTTTGACATTTGATGATGGACCATCAGAAGCTGTAACACCAGTAGTTTTGGACACATTAAAAAAAGAAAATATAAAAGCAACCTTCTTTTTGTTAGGAAGTAGAGTTGAACTTAATCCAGAACTTGTAAAACGTGAATACAACGAAGGACATTATTTAGCGAGCCATGGATATTCACATGTATATTCACAAATATATGCTTCTCCACAAAGTGTTATAGATGAATATAATAGAAGTGTAACAGCAATTAGAAATGCAATAGGAGAACAAGAATATAACCCCCATTTATTTAGATTTCCAGGTGGATATTGGGGAGGAAAATATGCAGAAGTAAAAAAGCAAGCTGCACAAATATTAGACCAAAATGATATTTTGCATATTGACTGGAATGCATTAACATCAGATGCAGCAGGAGCAAAAACAACAGAACAATTTATAGCAGAATTAGACAAAACAGTTCCAAAGCATAATAGTGTGGTTGCGTTAATGCATGATGCTGGAAATAAGGAAGCAACAGCAAAAGCATTACCAACAATAATTAAATATTTTAGAGATAGAGGATTTGAATTTGAAAATTTCTATAGTATTATAAAATAAAAGTATTGCAAAATAGAAAATATGTGATATAATATAAAAGCTATAAGAAGACAAGAAAGGAAGATTATAATGAATTGTAAAGTAGAAAAAACAAAAAAAGCAAATGAAGTAAAATTAGAAATTACAGTAGAAGCAGAAAAATTTGAAAATGCTATGAAAAAAGTATATTTTCAAAATGCAAAATACTTTAACATACCAGGTTTCAGAAAAGGAAAAGCACCAATGAATATAGTAGAAAAATACTATGGAGAGCAAATATTCTATGAAGATGCATTTAATGATGTTGCAACTGAAGCCTATGAAGAAGCTTTAAAAGAAAATAAAATAGATGTAGTAAGTAGACCAGAAGTTGATATTACTCAAATGGAAAAAGGAAAAGACTTAATATTCACAGCAGTAGTTCAAACAAAGCCAGAAGTTGAACTTGGAAATTATAAAGGAATAGAAATTCCAAAAATCGAATATAAAGTAGACAAAAAAGATATTGAACATGAATTAGGTCATATGCAAGAACACAATTCAAGACTAATAACAGTTGATGATAGAGCTTTAGAAAATGGTGATACAGCAACAATTGATTTTGAAGGATTTGTTGATGGAGTAGCATTCGAAGGTGGAAAAGCAGAAGGTCATGAATTAGAAATAGGAAGCGGAGCATTTATTCCAGGATTTGAAGAACAATTAGTAGGAATGGAAAGAGACTCAGAAAAAGAAATCAAAGTTACATTCCCAAAAGAATATTTTTCAAAAGATTTAGCTGGAAAAGAAGCTATATTTAAAGTGAAATTACATGATATTAAGAAAAAAGAATTACCAGAATTAGATGACGAATTTGCCAAAGACGTAAGTGAATTTGATACACTTGATGAATTAAAGAAAAGTATTAAAGAAAAGTTAGCAAAAAGCAATGAGCAAAAAGCAAAATATGAAACAGAAGAAGCAGCAATAAAAGCTGTATGCGAAGATGCTAAATTAGATATTCCATCAGGAATGGTAGAACTAGAAATAGATAATATGTTAAAAGACTTTGAACAAAGACTTGCATATCAAGGTTTAAATCTAGAACAATACCTAAAAATGCTAGGAAAAACAGAAGAAGAAATGAGAAAAGAATATGAGCCACAAGCTATTGAAGCAATAAAATCAAGACTTGTATTAGAAGCTATAATAAAAGCAGAAAAAATAGAAGCAAGTGAAAAAGAAATAAAAGCAAAAATGGAAGAAATGGCTAAAAGCTATGGAAAAGATGTAGAAGAATTAAGTAAAAATGAAAACTTAAAAACTTACTTAGAAGAAGGAATCAAGTCAGAAAAAGCATTAGAATTCATAGTAAAAAATGCAAAAGTTATAGAAAAGAAAAAAGAAACAAAAAAAGCAACTAGCAAAAATAGCAAAAAAAGGGGCAAATTGGTATAGATTCTTAATTTGCCTTTTTATTTTAGTTAATTTGTTCATTTAAGAACCGGTCCCAAATGAACATTGTTCATTTAAGAACCGGTCCCAAATGAACCAAAGGAGGAAAAAGTATGTTAGAAAAAGACAGTTTGGTACCATATGTAGTTGAACAAACAAGTAAAGGAGAAAGATCATATGATATATTCTCAAGATTATTAAAAGATAGAATAATATTTTTAGGTGAAGATGTAAATCCAACATCAGCAAGTTTAATAATTGCACAATTATTATTCTTAGAGTCAGAAGATCCAGATAAAGAAATATTTTTATATATAAATTCACCTGGTGGATCTATTACAGATGGAATGGGTATTGTAGATACAATGAATTATATTAAATGCCCAGTTTCAACAATATGTGTTGGATTAGCTGCAAGTTTTGGTGCAGTGTTACTAGCAAATGGTGAAAAAGGAAAAAGATATGCTACACCAAATTCAGAAATATTGATACATCAACCATTAATTGGTGGTCAAGGTGGAGGTATTTCTGGTCAAGCTACAGAAATCAAAATTCATGCAGATCATATGATAAGAACAAGAGAAAAATTAAATAAATTATTAAGTGAAAAAACAGGTCAATCTATAGAAACAATCGAAAGAGATACTGAAAGAGACCATTATATGACAGCTCAAGAAGCTTTAGAGTATGGTCTTATTGATGGAATTATGGACAAAAGAATATAGTTCTTTTTAGAATTTAATAAAATAAGAAAAGGAGAAATATAGATGGCAAAAAATGATACACCTAAAGGTGTAAAATGTTCATTTTGTGGTAAAACACAAGAAAGCGTAAAAAAGATAGTTGCAGGTCCAGGTGTATATATTTGTAATGAATGTATAGGGCTATGCAATGAAATAATCGAAAGTGAATTTTATGATGAAGATGATGATGCTTACACTTTAGCTGGATTAGATAAAATACCAAGCCCAAGAGAAATAAAAGAAATATTGGATCAATATGTAATTGGTCAAGATGAGGCAAAGAAAACATTGTCAGTTGCTGTATATAACCATTATAAAAGAATAGCACATGAAAGAGAAGATGATGATGTAGAAATACAAAAAAGCAATATTTTATTATTAGGACCAACAGGTTGTGGAAAAACTTTACTTGCAAGTACTCTTGCAAAAATATTAAATGTTCCTTTTGCTATTGCTGATGCTACAACACTTACAGAGGCTGGATATGTAGGAGAAGATGTTGAAAATATTCTCTTAAAATTGATTCAAGCTGCTGATGGTGATATAGAAAAAGCAGAAAAAGGAATAATCTATATAGATGAGATTGATAAGATAACAAGAAAATCTGAAAATCCATCTATAACAAGAGATGTTAGTGGAGAAGGTGTACAACAAGCTCTATTGAAAATTGTGGAAGGAACAATTGCATCTGTTCCACCACAAGGGGGAAGAAAACATCCACAACAAGAGTTATTACAGATAAATACATCAAATATACTATTTATATGTGGTGGAGCTTTTGAAGGCCTTGAAAATATTATAAAAGACAGAATTGGTAAAAAATCAATGGGATTTGGAGCAGATATTGAAAGCAAAAAAGATATAGATAGATACAAAGTATTTGAGCAAATATTACCACAAGATTTATTAAAATTTGGTATGATTCCAGAATTTATAGGAAGATTGCCAATAATTGCAACACTAAGAGAATTAGATAGAGAAGCTTTAATTAAGATCACTACAGAACCAAAAAATGCATTAGTAAAACAATATAAAAAGTTATTGCAAATGGATGATGTAGAATTAATATTTGAGCATGAAGCACTAGAAGCTATTGTAGATAAAGCAATTGAGAGAAAAACTGGTGCTAGAGGATTACGTTCTATAATAGAAGAAATTATGAGAGACATCATGTTTGATATTCCATCTAATGAAAAGATTGAACAGTGTATTGTTACAAGGGAGACTGTTGTAGACAATCAAGAACCAAGAATTATAGAAAATCCCAATAAAGTAAAAAAAGTCAGAAATGAAAGAATTGCTGTTGAGCAAAAAGAAACAGCATAAAAAAATATGATTTTGTATAAAATAAAAGCAGTTAATCAACTGCTTTATTTTTTATAAAATTAAACTATCTATTGTTGTTACTTTGGTTGTTGTTATTATTGTTATTTTCGTTATTTCTGTTGTTATTTTTGTTTTGTTTACTTTTTTTATCTGACATAGAAGAACACCTCCATTCTAATCTTTCTCAAATATTTTACCCATAAAGTTAAAAAGTATACAGTGAAATTATTTTTGTTACTAGTTAATGCTTTTAGTTGCATTTTTATACGAAATACTTTAAATATAAGCTTTGCATTATATTCCTCGGCTTAATACGAAATTTAAGAATTTCAATATTTCACTTGTTATTTGTCTAAATTTATAGTATAGTTATATAGTAGGAAATGAGAATTGCAGATGTGGTTGCCACTTTTAATCCATGACTTTATGTTGTGAGAATGGAGGTGGTGCTATGATAGAAGCTGTTTTATTAGAAATAATATACTTACTTTTATTTGCATTAGTTGTCGAAACTATTATAGTATTTGCCTTAATTATAATATTAAGCAAATAGACAATAAAAAACACATCTGTAACTTGCCTGACTGATGTGTTTTTTTACATATACAAGGCAACCACGTTTGTGGTTACTTATTTCCTATTCATATTATATAGGAAATCAAAAGATTTGTCAATAAAGAGGAAAAATAAAATGGAAAATATAGTAATAGGAATAGAAGGAACAGTTGGAGCTGGGAAAACATCAATATGCAGAGAATTATTAAAAGACATAGAAAATTCAATAATATTACATGGTGGAGAGATATACAGAGCAATAGTATATGGAATGATGCAAACAAAAATTGAAAATACACAGGACTTAGATGCATTTGATATTATGAAAAAGCTTGGAATAGAAATCAAATTAGAAAATAAAGAAACAGTAATATATATGAATGAAAAAAAAGTAGATGAAAAAGATTTACAATCCCAAAAATCATCTATGGCAGTTTCAAAAGTTAGCAATATAGCAGATAATACAAGATTATATCAATTCGGAAAAGAATTAATAGATAAATACAGAGAAAAATACAATGTGATTTTATCTTCAAGAGATATAGTAAAAATGTATCCTGATGTTACATATCACTTTTTTATTGATGCTTCAATAGAAGAAAGAACAAATAGAAAATATATGCAATATAATAAAGAAATACCAAAAGAGCAAATTAAAGAAATGATACAAATTAGGGATGAGCTTCAAGAAAAATCAGGATATTATAAGATATATCCACAAACCAAAATCATAGATGTAACAAATTGCAAAAGTGCAAAAGAATCAGAAAAATTGGTATTAGAAAACATGAAGGAGGCCATTAAAATTGGAATTTAAAAATAAAAAATTAGAAAAATTTGAAGAAATGTTACCAAATCAAAAAATAGCAGTAATAGGGCTTGGTGTTAGTAATATACCATTGATAGACTATCTTTATAGTAAGCATGCAGATGTATCAGTATTTGATGACAGAGAAGAGGAAAAACTAAATAAAGAAATTATAAGTAAAATTAAATCATATGGATTTAAAAAATATTTAGGAGCTGGAAATCTAGAAAATTTAAAAGGATTTGATTTAATATTTAGATCACCAAGTTGTTTACCAACTAAGCCAGAATTAGTTGAAGAAGCAAACAAAGGAGCAATAGTTACAACTGAAATTGAACAATTAATGAAATTAGCGCCTTGCAAAATTATAGGAATTACAGGTAGTGACGGAAAAACAACAACAACAACATTGACTGCTGAAGTTCTAAAAAATGCAGGATATACAGTTCATGTAGGTGGAAATATAGGAATACCACTATTCACAAAATTAAATGAAATAAAACCAGAAGATATAATTGTATTAGAATTAAGCAGTTTTCAATTAATGAATATGCAAATTAGTCCAGATATTGCAGCAATAACAAACATTACACCAAATCATTTGAATGTACATAAAGATTACCAAGAATATATAGATGCAAAGAAAAATATTTTTAAATATCAAAATGAAAATGGTATATTAGTTTTAAATGCTGACAATGAAATTACAGATTCATGCAAAGATGAAGCAAATGGAAAAGTAATAATGTTTAGTAGTAAACAAAAGCTTGAGAATGGATTTATTGTTGACGAAGATGGAATAATCAAAGAATGTAATGAAGGAATAAGAAGACATATATTAGATACTAAAGATATGAAGCTAAAAGGAATGCATAATTTCCAAAATGCATGTACAGTATTAGCCTTAACAAAGGGGCTTGTAGATACAGATGATGCAGCAGAAACAATAAAACAATTTGTTGGAGTACATCACAGACAAGAATATGTACGTACAGTTGATGGAGTAGAGTGGTATAATGATTCTGCAAGTACAAGTCCAACTAGAGGAATTTCAGCATTAAATGCATTTAAAGATAGAGAAATTGTATTAATTGCTGGTGGGGCTGACAAGAATTTAGATTATACACCAATAGGAAAGCCAATAGTAGATAATGTAGAATGCTTAATTTTAATTGGTCAAACAGCAAATAAAATTTATGAAGCTGTTAAGAATGAATTAGAACATCAACATAAGAAAATGGATATTCATATGTGTGAGACATTTGAACAAAGTATGCAATTGGCTAAAAGAGTCGCTAAGCCAGGCCAAATTGTTTTATTTTCACCTGCTAGCACAAGTTTTGATATGTTTAAAGATATGTATGACAGAGGAGACCAATTTAAGGATATGGTTATGAAATTTTAAGGTAAATTTGGTACATTTAGGACCGGTTCTTAAATGAACAATGTTCATTTGGGACCGGTTCTGTTTTGTGCATTTTTGCGCACATAAAATAGATTAAAACATATAATGTATTATGAATTTTAAAAGAAAGGAATGGAATTTAAGATGAATGATTCATTATATGAAGATTATATGAGAAGTGTATTAGGTTATCAACCAATGAATAATTATCAAGATACATATAACTATAATAGTTATGACAATTATTCAAGTTATGATGCAGTACCTGTAATGGCGCATATGCAAAATCAAGGAATGCAAATGATGAATAATATGATGCCAATGCAAAATCAAAATATGCAATCTATGTCTGCAAGGCCGATGACAGCAATGAGTAATATACAAATTCAAGAATTAGAGAAGTGCTATCCAGAGATATACCAGAAGGTAGATTTAAAAATAGACAGTATGCGGGATAAAAAAATTTGAATTTAATATAAATAGTTAAATTTCAGAGTTTGAAATTTATTTTTTTTGACTATTGACAAAAACAAATGTTTGATATAAAATAAATAAAATTTGGTAATTATTATCTTCGTTTGGAAAAGAGACAAGTTATTTATTAAGATAATGAATTAAATGAAATTTAGTTACTGAGAAACGCTCGTTAACTGCAGATGATGGAAAAAAATTAGATGTTATGATATAAATATGATAACTAATATGATCCTTATTATATTAGTGAAAATAAAGTAAAAAAGGGGACTGATATATTATGGAAGAAAAGAGATGCTTGTTATGTAATAAAACATACAACTATAAATATGCAATGTTTGGAAGAGGATGCCTTGATAATATTTATGAAGAATTAGGAATACGTAAACCACCAAGATTTGTATGGAATAAAGAATCATATTTATGTAATAGAATTGCTTGGAAAAATCACAAATATTTCTTAAGCAAAAATAAGAAATATGATTTAACACAAAAATATATAGAATTAAATTATTTGAATAAGATGGACTATGAAGCTTTAAATGAAATCGTGGAAAGAATTTCAAGATATATAGATAATATATCAGTTTTCTCAAGAAGAGATATGTCAGAGACAATTTCTTTTTCATTAAATGATGTATATAAGTTATTTAATTATTACCAAAAGTTTCAGAAACTTATAAAAGATTCTCAAAATATAAATTGGCAAGAAGTAGATGAAAAGGTTGCAGAAAGCTTTATAAAAAGCTTGAGTTTTATATTTGATGTAACTAAAAAAATCAATCCAATATCATATGCTATATTTTATTCAATGCAGTATGAATTTTGGCAAATTGTTGTTATAGGAGGGTTATTTACTAATAAACCACTTTCTGCTAAATTATTGACAAATTCATTGACTTTATTTGGAAAAGAACCAAGTGATTTAGTGATAGAGGATGAAAAAATAAAAAAAACATTACTTGAAAGTCCAATATTCAAGAAAAAGTTAAAACAATTAATAGAAAAATACGGAAAAGAGAAAAATGAATTTATTATTGACGAAAAATCTCCAAGGGAGGACACATTGATTAGATTTGATGATGCAGATTTACTTTATGCTCTCCATGATGCAACATTATTAGTTAAAGCAATAAAAGATGAAAATAATAAGTGGAATTTAGAAATTGAAATTAAAGATACTTATGATTTTACTGATTTCAAAGATTTAAGGGAATATGCAGATGAAGAAGATGGAAAATTAAAGGATATTATATCTACTACATTAAATAATTTAGGAGTAGCCTCAAGTGAATATGGAGTTATAAAAACATATGATGTTAAAATAAAATTTAAAACAAAAGAAGGAGAATTTTAATGTTATAGGACGGTGTTCAAATTGAAGAGAAAAAATTTGAAGGAATTTGCATTTATACCATTAGTAGGAATTACAATATTTTTGATTATTTATATATTTATATCAAAAGTAACTTTTAATGTGGATGAAGAATATAAAAAATTAAACTTAGAGTTAAGTTCGTATAATATAAACTACTATATTGTATATAAAGATGATCCTTTACAGAAGTATACGGTATATAAATTAAATATGTTTGGAGAAAAAGAAGAGTTTAGAAGAAAGTTAGAGGAAAGTAGTTATTGGAGCAAAGAAAAATTTTACGAATATGAGATGATAAGATTTTATGAAATAGTTGATAATGATATGATAGCGATAGATAGAGAAGATTTATACTATTATAATAATAAAGGAATTTATGCTATATTTGATTTAAAAAATGAAAAATTATATTATTTAAAAAGTTATCTTTATGGATCTCATAATAATTATAGTAATATTTTAGGGGTGAAAACTGAAAACTATATCAAAAGAGAAATTTATAGTGTAAGGGAAGGAATTCAATATGATGGATTAGATTATTATGTATATGAATTTTCGAAAGAAAGTGGACAGGATATAATAAAAAGTCTAGATGTTAATTCAAAATGGAGTAAAGATAGACTTGATGATAGTATATTAGATGATTTTGAATATAACAAAGAAGTGCTTGAGATAAAAAATGGATACTATCATTATGAATTAGTATGTAGAACAAGTGATGAAAACAAAAAACATAATTTTACAAAAGAAGAAGCAACAGGTTGTGAAATAGGTGTTTATGATGTTGACAAAAATATTTTATATTATTATTGGCAAAGTATATGATAGAATAAAGAAAATATTTGAAACTCATTTTATTAACTAGGGTAGATGTGCGATAGCGAGAGCTGTCACATAACTACCCTTAAACTATTTATAAGCAGATGTGAACATATTTAAAAATAAACAAATTCATTATGAAAGAGAATTTTTATAAGAAAACGGATGTATATATAGTATAGGGAGAGTGAGTTAATATGAGTGAAACTTTCAAAATTAATATGTACTTCGATAAAGAAGGTGAAGAATTAGAAGAATTAATAAAACATTTAATAATTAATATCTTAAGCCTATAAGGGAGGAAAAATGCTTGAACAGATAGAGAAAACAATTTACAAAGTAGCAATTTATATAAGGTTATCAAAAGAAGATGTAGACAGAGGTTATAATGAAAGTGAAAGTATAAAAAATCAAAGAACATTACTAACAGAATATGTGCAAAAATTAGGAGGTAAGTACCAATTAATAGATACATATATTGATCAGGGTTTTACTGGGACAAATTTTAATAGACCGGATTTTCAAAGAATGGTAAGAGATATTGAAAACGGGAAAATTAATATGGTTGTAACAAAAGATTTATCTCGTCTAGGACGTGACTATATAGAAACAGGAGAATATATAGAAAAATGGTTTCCAGAAAATAATGTAAGATATGTTTCAGTAACAGATGGAATAGATACTTTTGAAGCATCAAATGGTAATAATGATATTGCTCCATTTAAGTCAATATTAAATGATATGTATTCGAAAGACTTATCAAAGAAAATTAGGACAGCAATGCACACAATGCAAAAACAAGGAAAATGGGTAGGAGGAAAAACGCCACTTGGATACACAAAAGATATAAATGATAAAAATAAACTAATAATTTATGAACCAGAAGCTCAAATTGTAAGAAACATCTTTAATATGGCATCTAATGGAAAACAAGTTGGAGAAATAAGAGATTATTTAAATAATAGAGATATTCCAACGGCCAATAAGTCGAGATACAATAAAGAAACATTTTGGGAAAATAAAACAGTAAAAAACATATTAAAGAATAAAGTTTATATAGGTACAACAGTACAGAATAAAAGAAGTAGAATAAGTTACAAAAATAGAAAAATTAGACCAAATCCAGAAGAAAAATGGGTAACTGTAGAAAATACACATGAACCAATAATAGATAAAAAAGTATTTGAGGTTGTACAAAAAATGATAATAGTTCAGAGCTATAATAGAAATGAAAAGAAAAATACATTTTTGTTGGATGGCTTACTATTTTGCTATGAATGTAAACATAAGATAGGCGTAAGAGGAGAAAAAAAGGGACGTTATTACATGGTATGTAATAACTATCGAAGAAGCTCAAAATTAGGATTTTGTACTTCTCATGGATTTAGCTATAATAACCTAGAAGAATCGATTCTTAATTACATAAGAAGTTTATTTAAAGACATTGATAATGAAAGACTTGAGTTAAACATAAAAAACAGAATGATTAAATACAATTATGAAAAAATACTTCAAAAATTAGAAAATGAAATTAAATTGGTAAATAATAATATTGACAAAATGTATTTAGATAAATTAAATAATAAAATAAGTGAAAAAATGTATGAAAGAGTATTAAAAAAATTGCAAGAAAAAATAAAAAAGAAAGAGAGCGAATATATAGAAATCAATAAACAAAAAGAAGAAACAAAACAAAATAAGACTGAAAAAATAAAAAATGTTGTACGAGAATTTTTGGAATTAAAAAAACCAACTCCAGAGATTATGAAAGTAATTATTAATAGAATTGAAATTCATCAAGACAAACAAGTTGATTTGTATTTTAATTTTAAAAAGCAGCAGCACTAACAAAAAACATAAAAAATAAAAGTTTTGTTAACACATTAACAAAACTTGACAAAACATAAACAGTGTTGTATACTATATTTATAATAAAAAAGAAAGGAATGAGAGAAAATGGTAAATAGAGACATATATATGAACAAATTATTAGCATATAAAGATACTGAATTTATAAAAGTTATAACAGGAATTAGAAGATGTGGAAAATCGAGTTTATTAAAACTTTTTATGGAAAAAATATTAGAGGAAGACAAAAATGCAAATGTAATATATATGAATTTTGAATCTTTTGAATATGATGACATTGTTAACTATAAAGATATGTATAATAAAATAAGCAAAAGAATCATAAGAACAAAGACAAATTATATATTGCTAGATGAAGTTCAAAGAATTGAAGAATGGGAAAAAGCTGTAAATGCTATGATAGTAGATTTTAAGAGTGATATCTATATAACAGGTTCAAATGCATATTTGTTATCATCAGAGTTGTCAACATATTTATCAGGAAGATATGTTGAAATAAAAGTATTACCATTATCTTTCAAGGAATATTTAGATTTTACAGTATTAGAAGATAAAAAAACATTAGAAGATAAATTCATTGAATATATAAAATTCGGTGGTATGCCAGGAATTATAACTATAAAAAATGAAGAAAACCTATATGAAAATGCAATAAAAGGTATATATAATACAGTATTTATGAAAGATGTAGTAGAAAGAAATAAGTTATTAGATGCGATATTACTTGAAAAAATTTTGAGATTTTTAATGAGTAATATTGGAAGTTTAATTTCTTCAAAGAAAATTGCAGATTTTTTAACAAGCCAAGGCACAAAAATAACACATAATACAGTTCTAAATTATTTGCAAATGTTAGAAAATGCATATATCATATATAAAGTTCCAAGATATGATATTAAAGGAAAAGAAATATTAAAAACATTAGAAAAATATTATATTGTGGATACTGGAATAAGAAATGTTACATTAGGATTTAGAGATTCAGATTTTGGACATATTATAGAAAACGTAGTTTATTTTGAATTAATAAGACGAGGATACGATGTTACTGTTGGAAAAAATGATTCTTTAGAAGTTGATTTTATAGCAACAAAGCCAAATGATAAAAAATATTATCAAGTGACATATACAATGTTAGATGACAATGTGAAAAAACGTGAACTTGGAGTACTAAAAAATATAAAAGATAATTATGAAAAAACAGTTATAACAATGGACAGATTATATAATAATACATCAGAAGAAGGTATTAAGATTAAATATCTAATCGATTTTTTATTAGAATAGGAAGTGAATTAGATGAAGAAAATGAAAACACTTTTTAAAAGACAATTCGAAAACCATAAAATAGCAAAATGTTTAAATGAAGTAGAACCAGACTGCAAATGGGTATTAGATGGAGAGGGCTGGGCAACAGAGAAAATAGATGGTACATGTTGTTTGATAAAAGATGGAAAAATATATAGGAGATATGATTACAAAAAAGGTAGAAAATTACCTAAGGGAGCAATTCCTTGCCAAGAAAAAGCTGATTCAATAACGGGACATTTTCCACATTGGATATTATGCGTACCAGATGATTTAAATAGTAAATATCAATTGGAAGCATTTGAGAGACAAAAAAATGAAAATTTAGAAGATGGAACATATGAATTAATAGGAAAGCATTTAAATGGAAATCCATATAATTTAGATGAAGATATTTTAGAAAAACATGGAAATAGGATATTGGACAATGTGCCAAGAGATTATGATGGAATAAAAGAGTATCTTAGAAATCATTATATAGAAGGAATAGTTTTTTATAGAGAAAATGGAGAAATGTGTAAAATAAAAAGAAGTGATTTTGGTTTTGAATGGAACCAACATTCTACTTCGTCATCAACCAGATAGTATATCCTATGGTGCAAAAAGCATGTGCAGAAAATAGAGGAGAGGTTACAAGAGAACTAGTAGATAGATTAACAGATGAAATCTATTCTGCAGTAGAAGATAGGGCATTGGTACAAGATAGAGGAGAGGCAGAAGTTACAAAAATAGATTCAAAAACTACAACAACAAACACTGGAAAAATAGAAAAAAATAAAGAAGATAGATATTGCCAAAATTGTGATAATAGACAAAGAAACACAGGTTTAAATGATATAATTCGTATATTATTATTAAGAGAATTATTAGGAAGACCAGGTTTTCCAGGATTTAGACCTCCTAGACCTCCACCACCAAGACCACCTCGTCCTCCAATGAGGCCACCTATGGGACCTGGACCAGGAAGACCTCCAAGACCAAGAGGAGGAGAAAATGATATATATGAGTCACCTAAATATTTTTCTTCATTAGAAGATGGGGAATTAGCATATTAAAATAAAAGTGCACAAAAGAGAACCGGTCCCAAATGAACATTGTTCGTTTAAGAACCGGTCCCAAATGAACAAAAAAGTTGTCAATCGGTACGAACCTTTTGACAACTTGATTTTTTTATTCCCATTCAATTGTTGCTGGTGGTTTAGATGTAATATCATAAACTACTCTATTAACATGTTTAACTTCATTAACAATTCTACTAGAAACTTTTTCTAAAACTTCATATGGAATTCTGCTCCAAACACCAGTCATAAAATCAGTAGTTTCAACAGCTCTTAAAGCGACTGTATAATCATAAGTTCTTTCATCACCCATAACACCTACAGATTTTAAATTAGTAAGAACTGCAAAATATTGATTTATATTTTTGTGTAATCCTGCATTAGCAATTTCTTCTCTAAAAATAGCATCTGCATCTTTTAAAATAGTTAGCTTATCATCTGTTATATCTCCAATAACTCTAATTGCTAGACCTGGACCAGGGAATGGTTGTCTATAAACTAGATTTTCTGGAATACCAAGTTCTAAACCAGTTTTACGAACTTCATCTTTAAATAAATTTCTTAAAGGTTCAACGATCTCTTTAAAATCAACATAATCAGGAAGTCCTCCAACATTATGATGGCTTTTGATCACAGCACTTTTTCCAAGTCCACTTTCGATAACGTCTGGGTAGATAGTTCCTTGAACTAGAAAATCTACAGTTCCAATTTTCTTTGCTTCAGCTTCGAACACTCTGATGAATTCTTCACCTATAATTTTTCTTTTTTGTTCTGGATCAGTAACTCCAGCAAGTTTACTTAAAAATCTATCTTTAGCATCAACTCTGATGAAATTCAAGTCGTAATTTTCTGTAAATATTTTTTCAACTTCGTCACCTTCATTTTTTCTAAGTAATCCATGGTCAACAAAAATACATGTTAAATTTTTGCCAATAGCTTTACTTAAAAGTACTGCTGCAACAGATGAATCAACACCACCAGATAGAGCACATAAGGCTTTTTTATCTCCGATTTTTTCTTTTAAAGATTTTATAGAATCTTCCACAAATGATGACATAACCCAATCACCTGAGCAGTGACAAACATTATATAAAAAGTTTTTGATAACTTGTGTTCCGTTTATTGAATTATTTACTTCTGGATGGAATTGAATTCCATATAAATTTTTTTCTTGATTTTCCATTGCTGCATTTGGGCAAACTGGTGTATAACCAATTCTCTTGAAGCCCTGTGGTACTTCCTCTACATAGTCTGTATGACTCATTAAAAATACATTTGTGTTTTCAAATCCTTGTAATAGAGGAGAAGTGTTATCTATATTTACATTTGTTTCTCCATATTCTCTTGTTGTTGCAGAGGCAACTTTTCCACCAAGTGTATGAGCCATTAATTGCATTCCATAACAAATTCCAAGTACAGGAATTCCTAATTCAAAAATTCCGTCAGCACATTTTGGAGAATCTTCGCCATATACACTTGCAGGTCCTCCTGTGAATATTATTCCTTTTGGATTTTTTTCTTTTATTTTTTCTATTGAAATATTGAATGGTACAACTTCAGAGTATACATTACATTCTCTTACTCTACGAGCGATTAATTGATTGTATTGTCCACCAAAGTCTAAAATTAAGATTAGTTCTTTTGATTCCATAAAATCCTCCTTAAATTTATTAATACTAGTATTTTATCACGTCGAAGGAAAAATGTAAAGAAAATTATGGAAACTTATACATAAATTTAGACATAATTTGCAAAAAAAGAAAAAGATATGAAATTAATCATATCTTTTTTCGAGAAAGACCTAGTCAATTTTTCTAATTGCAAGGAAAATTGGCTTGATATTTATTTTTTTATAATCGGAAATCAGATTGTCTATGTTGACAATAGAAATTTCTTCATATATTGATGGTCTTTCTGTCCAAGAGCCATCCGGTTCTTGCCGGGCAAAATGATAGTCGTAGCGTTCTGGTCTACCTTCATAGTCAAATTTTATTGCTACGAAGCCGAAAAATACGACTAGCCATTCTCCATCTAGCAACTTGTCATAACGATTTACTTTCCGACAAGTCCGATTGTAGTAGCGGTGGCATTTTTCCAGAATTTCCTGGAATGGATCGGAGGAGTACCATAAACTCAATTTTGAGTTAGGAATGTCCAGTTCTTCGATGTCTAATGCATGTGTCATGCAATTTTTTAATTTTTTCATATGTAGTTCCTCTCTTTCAACTATTATGTATATTTAGTTTACCAGATTTAATTCCAAAAGTCAAATTACATAAAAAGTTTACAAAAAACTTGCAAAAGATTTTAAAATATGATAAAATATAAAAGGAAAATTTTAGAAAAGGAGAGACTGAAATTGGAAAAAATAAAAAATAAAATAATAACAATATCAGGAGAACCTGCAAGTGGAAAATCAACAGTAGTAAGAGAGATAAAGAATAAATATGAGAAGCTAGGATATAATATTCATATAATATCAGTTGGAGATGTATTTAGAGAATTGGTAAAAAAGGAATATCTAAAAGTTTACCCAGATAGGAAAGATGCTAGTTTAGCAGATATTCAGAATGACAAGAAATTTATGGCAAAAGTACATTCAATAGATGGAATCGTAGATGGTGAAGTGGCAAGAAAGGGAAGAGAAATAAATAAAAAAGAAAGACCGAATGATGTTTATATTATAGACTCAAGATTAGCATGGAACAATGTGCCAGATTCATATGCAGTTAGATTAACTATAAATGATGCAATTGCCGGAAAAAGGGTATTTAATGATAAGACGAGGGGATCAGAGGATCAATATAAAACATTAGATATGGCAATACAAAAAACAAAAGAAAGAAAAATTGGAGAGATTGAAAGATATAAAGAAAGATATAATATTGATTTGTCAGATGAAAATAATTATGATTTAGTAGTAGACACTTCTTATTCAAACACAGAAGAATTAGCAGATATAATAATAACAGGAGAAGAAGCATATAGAACAGGAAAAAGTTATCCTAAAAATTGGGCAAGTCCAACATGTTTTTATCCATTACAGAAGGGAAGAGAAACTGGTGCTCCTTCAATTTTGGGAAATACAATAGAGAGTTTAGCTGAGAATATGAAGAAAAATGGATATAATAATGAAAGAGGAAAACTAGAAATAGTAAAGAGAGAGGGAATCAAGTATTTGCTTGAAGGAAATCACAGAACATTTGGAGCCTTATCAGCGGGAAAAACATTGTTGCCATATGAGGTAATTAGTGAAGAGAACGCGGATAATACAAGAGTAACTGGAGTTACTGAATACAATGATTATAAAGAATATGTATATGATTATGCAGAGGGAATTGAATATTATGGTGGAAAAATTGGAAATATAAACCAATTAAAAAATTTTAAGGTTCAAGATTTGTTAGCAATGAACAAGATGAAAAATATTCAAGAATGTGTTAACTCTGTTGAAACAAGATAAGTAAAGAAAATATAAAAAAAGATTATTCAAAAACAAGAATAATCTTTTTTATTTTTGACTAAAATATATAAAGAATTAATATTAATTCAAAAAAACAAAAAGGAGTTTAGTATGAAGGTTAAAGATTGTATGTGTGGCGAAGTTTGTTGTGTAAAACCAGAAACAAAAATCAATGATGTTGCAAAACTAATGGAACAAAATCATATAGGTTGTGTTCCAGTATGTGATAACAATAATTGTCTTGTAGGACTAATTACAGATAGAGATATAATATTGCGTACAGTTGCTTGTGATAAAGATGTAAAAAATACACCTGCAAGTGAAATAATGACATGCAATGTATGCACTTGTAATGAAAATGATGATGTTCATACAGCTGAAAATAAAATGGCACAAAATCAAATAAGAAGAATCCCAGTTGTCGATAATAATAAGGTTATAGGAATTCTTACTCTTGGAGATTTGGCTCAGTATAATGAAGAGACTGGTGAAGATCATTTCTGCAATACTGTTGAAGATATTTGTGGTTGTGGTGGACAAACTAAAAATAATGGGTAATAAGGATTGTTGATAATATAAACTTTTCATTTCATTCTCAGCTCATTACAACACTTAAGAAGTTCTAACTCAATTTATGGATACCTTTCATTATCATGAACTATTTCCATAAATTTTTATAGAACTTCTAGAGTGTTTTCAACCATATTGGAATATATATTCAAAGTTTATATTATCAAGAATCTACATTATAATGTAATTATTACATAGAAAAGAGGGCAAATGTCAGAGGATTTAAACTATATTTATAAAGTTATTAGAAGAGTTTTAAATATAGCCCTAATAATAGTAGGAGTTTACATAGGGGCAAAATTGGCAGTATTTTATATGCCTTTTTTAGTGGCTTTTGTAATTTCATTAATGATAGAGCCAGGAATAAAGTACTTAATGAAAAAAACAAAATTATCAAGAAAAATGAGTTCAATAATAATATTTATAATAGTGTTTGCTGTAATAATTGGAAGTGTAACTTGGGGAATAGTTTCACTAATTTCAGAGTCAACTAATCTTTTACAAACTTTAAATTTGTATATAGATAGAACATACACACAAATTCAAGATGTAATCGGAAAAATGAATATTTCAAAGGTAAGCATATCAAATAATGTTGCTAATTTAATGCAAGATGCATCAAAAGAAGTATTGTTTAAGTTATCAACATGGATAACAGGATTTTTGACAAAATTAATATCTGTTATTACCTCAATACCATCAATTGCAATATATGTTGTGATAACAATATTGTCAGTATATTTTGTATGTACAGATAGAATATATATTTTGGATTTTATGGAACATCATATGCCAAGAAAATGGGTACAGAAGATAGGAGTGCATATAAGAGAAATAACAATAAAATTAGGCGGATATTTAAAAGCAGAAGCAATCCTGATATTAGTGTCATTCATAATTTCATTAGTTGGATTATATATATTTAAATTTGTAGGTATGAATGTAAGATATCCATTATTAATAGCATTAGGAATAGGATTTGTAGATGCATTACCAATACTTGGATCTGGTTCAGTTATGGTTCCTTGGGCTGTATTAGAAGCATTAAATGGTGATGTACAGCTAGGGGTAGCAATAATTGTATTATGGATAATCATGTCAATTGTAAGACAGTTTCTGGAACCCAAAATAGTAAGTGGAAAGATAGGAATACATCCAATTTTTACATTGATTGCAATGTATACAGGGTTTAAAGTGATTGGAGTAATGGGAATGCTTGTAGGTCCAATTGTTTTGATAATTTTGAAGAGCGTTTTTGCTAGTGTGTTAGAGGAAGGAATATTAAATAGATTCATGTGATGTTCATTTGTTCCATTTGCTCATTTGGGACCGGTTCTTAAATGAACAATTGCTCAAAAGAGAACCGGTCCCAAATGAGCAACTGTGCATAAATTAAAAAAAAGCTCATAAACTTATAGAAATAAAATAAGTAAAGGGGCGTTTGTTTATGTTTATATATAATTTAAAGGTGAATGGTGGAGTAGTACTAAAAATAATAATTGTAATACTTTCCATATTTATGCTAGGAGTATTTGGTTTTAGCGTTTACAAGATTTTTTTTACAAGTGGTAAATTTATAGTAAATGACAAAATGAAAAAACAAGATATTACAGAAATTCAAACAGAGAATTATACTAACATTTTAAAAGCTGTTCATGATGATCCAGATTCATATATTGGAATGAAGGTGAATTTTACTGGCTACATATATAGAGTTATTGATTTTAAAGATAATCAGTTTGTTATTGCAAGAGATATGTTTATTAATGAAAGCAAAACACAGTCTGTAGTTGTTGGCTTTTTGTGTGAATGCAAAGATGCTGAAAAATTTTCTGATGGAACTTGGGTTAATATAACTGGAAGTATAGAGATGGGAAAATATCATAATGAACAGATTCCATTTATTAAAATTACAGATATTAAAGAAGCGATTGAGCCAGAGAATTCTTGTGTAATGCCACCAAGTAATGATTATGTGCCTACAAGTGGAATGTTATAAAAAATTATGAAATTTTGAAAAAAGTATGCTAAAAGTATTGAATTATTGAAGAAATCTGTGTATAATAGGAATGTAACTATTAACATAATTCTTTCATATCAAAAAAATATTTTGATATATTGTAAAGGAGAGATTTTATGGGTTCAAAAGAAAAGCTTTATGTACACATTACAGCATTACACCTAGAAGTTACATGATCTTGTTTGCTAGTGGTTGTGCATTTACCAAATGGACGGAAAATTAAATTTATAGTCGATTGTGGTCTTTTTCAAGAAAAGCTGTACAATGAGCTGAATAAATTAGATTTTCCGTTTTCAAGTGAAGACATTGAATTTGTATTAATTACACATAATCATGCAGATCATGTTGGAAAATTACCATTATTAACTAAGTATGGTTTTCATGGAAAAATATTTGCAACCAAATCAACAAGCAAGCTTTTGAGAATTTCATTAAGTAATTCATATCAGATAATGAAAGAAGATTCTCAAAGACAAAAATCAAAACCTCTTTATGAGGAAGAAGATGTTGAACGAGTATTTGAATACTTAGAACCATGTGACATTAATGAAGAAATTCAGATTAGTCCAAACATCAAAATAACGTACTTTGACAATGGTCATATTATTGGTGCAGGGATGATTCTTGTACAGATTAGTTACCCTGGAGAACAGGATATAAACTTATTCTTTACAGGAGACTATAAGCCATATAACATTTTTAAAGATGTTCAACCAGTACCACAGTGGGTTTACGAATTACCTATGAATGTTATTATTGAATCTACTTATGGTGATACAGAAACTAAAGAGATTCAATACAATTTTGAAGATGAGGTAAAAACGATACTGGAGCAAAGAAAAAGTTTGTTTATTCCAGTATTAGCACAGGGTAGAGCTCAGGAGATTTTGTTTATTCTTAAGCAGATGCAAGATGATGGAAGAATCAGTAAAGAAATTCCTATTTATTTGGATGGAAATTTATCACATCAATATACACATAAATATCGAAGTGGTGAACTTGAAATTGAAGAAGAAAAGTTAGAATTTCTTCCAGAAAACTTCCATTGGGTAGACAAAGATACTAGACCATTTGTAATGGCATCCAAAGGACAAAAGATTATTTTAACAACCTCTGGAATGCTTGATCATGGTCCAGCACAGTTGTATTTACCATTTGTTATTAGTAACGAAAACTGGGCAATTTTCTTAACAAGCTATTGTAGTGAAGAAACTCTTGGACGGAAACTTATTGATAATGAATTCGAAGACAAAGCAATTAAAATTATGGGACAGGAGGTTTATGTTAAAGCTCAGATTCATTCAACGAGTCAGTTTTCATCTCATGCAAAGGCAGATGAATTATTAGAATTGCTTTCTAGATTCAAAAACTTAAAATTAGTTTTAGTAAATCATGGAGAAATCGAAACTAAGAAAAAATTTGCAGTAAGAGTTGAAAATGCCAATATTGCTAAAAGGGTTGAAGTTCTTGGAGAATACACTGTAAAGCTAGCACATTATGGTTTTATAAAAATTATGGGTGCTAAACTCTATACAGTTATCAAAAATAAACAAGAACTACCTAAAAAAGAAGAGAAGGAGAAAAAGAAAAGAAAACTCAGAATGATTTGTAGGAGAAGAAGTTCTTATTCTAGATAGTACTTCATTAATGAAGTACTATCTAAGATATCTTAGATACAAAAAAAGGAGGTATCTATCATGAAAAAGGCATTATTAAAGAAAAAGTTAAGAACTGTTCCAAAAGAAAATTTGCCTCAAGGAAAACAGGTCGTTAGAGTTGTTAGAATTCCAACAATTACAGAAACTGAAAAGTTTATTTTAGATACTGTAAAAGGTCAAGATGAACAAGTACGGCAGATTGTAAATGCTGAATACAAATCAATCAATTATAAAATAAAATCGAATGTGTTGATTGTTGGAAAAAGTGGAACTGGTAAAACTGAGATTTTAAGACAGCTTGCTAAAAAAACAGGGAAAGTTTGTATAACTATAGATGCAAATGATTACACAACAGAAGGTTATATGGGATCAAGTGTGTCAGATATTATTATTCAACTGCTCGAGGCTGCGGAATATGATGTAGAAAGAGCAGAAAATGGAATAATAATTATTGATGAAATCGATAAAAAAGCAGCTTCTAAAGATCCTATCCAACACGATATTTCTGGAAAGGGAGTGCAAGATGCACTACTTAAGCTAATTGAAGGAAAGACGATACCACTTCAGCTAATCAGAGCAAATGGAATCATTGATTCTGTTGAAATGAAAACAGATAAAATTATGTTTTATTTTGCTGGAGCATTTTCTGGAATTGATGAAATAGTAAAAGCAAGATTAAGAAAAGAAATGAAGATGGGATTTTCAGCAGAAAAAATATCAGAAAAGCAGATGCAGTTAGATAAAAAGATTAAAAAGAGTGACTTGATTAAATTTGGACTTAAAGAAGAATTTATTGGAAGAATTGATAAGATAGTTCAATTAAATGAATTATCAGAAGAAGTACTTGAAAATATTCTAACAAGTTCAAAAAAGTCTAGATTCAAAATGTATGTAAACTGTCTGAAAAATGATGGGATTACAACAAAATACACCCAAAAGAATATAAGTGCATTTGCCCAAAAAGCAAAAAGAGAAGGCAAAGAAACTGGGGCTCGTGAGCTTGCTAATGTAACAAATTATATATTTGACCAAATTATGTATCAAGTTATGTCAAAGCCAAAAGGTACCTATAAAGAAGTAATTTTACAAGAAGGAATTGAAGAAGATAACACAAAATATATTTTAAAGTAACCATAAAATCAAAAGAAGAAGCTCTCAAGTGGGAGCTTCTTTTTGAGCTTGCATTACAAGATAATGGGTTTGAAAAAAAAATCATCAAAAATACTTGAAAAGTCCATATAATCATGATATATTATAACAAGTCGATAAATATATAAGAAGGGAAATGAGAAAAAACATGGGAATATTCAGAAAGATATTTAAAAGCTATAGTGAAAAAGAAGTAAAAAGAGTAATGCCAATAGTAGAACAAATAAATGGACTAGAAGAAGAAATATCAAAACTAACAGACGAACAACTAAAAAATAAAACAAACGAATTCAAAAAACAATTAGAAGAAGGAAAAACATTAGATGATATATTACCAGAAGCATTTGCAGTAGTAAGAGAAGCAGCAAAAAGAGTATTAGGAATGAGACACTTTGATGTGCAATTAATAGGTGGAATTATACTACACCAAGGAAGAATTGCAGAAATGAAAACAGGTGAAGGAAAAACACTTGTAGCAACACTTCCAGTATACTTAAATGCACTAACAGGAAAAGGTGTACATGTAATAACAGTAAATGACTATCTAGCCAAAAGAGATAGTGAATGGATGGGAAAATTATATAAATTCTTAGGTTTAACAGTAGGACTTGTAATAGCTGGAATGGAGCCAAAAGAAAAACAAGAAGCATATGCATGTGATATAACATATGGAACAAACAATGAATTTGGATTTGACTACCTAAGAGACAACATGGTAATATACAAAAATCAATTA
Source organism: uncultured Clostridia bacterium (assembly GCA_928721565.1). Taxonomy (GTDB): domain Bacteria; phylum Bacillota; class Clostridia; order TANB77; family CAG-508; genus CAG-269. The sequence goes on along the minus strand of OV788638.1, from coordinate 1,513,620 downwards.
GTACAAAGAGGATTAAGCTATGCGATTGTAGACGAGATTGATAGTATTTTAATTGATGAAGCAAGAACACCACTTATTATATCTGGTAGAGCAAATCAATCTTCAGACTTATACAAAAAAGCAAATGACTTTGTAAAAAGATTAACACCAAAAGTAATAGTAGAAGAAGATGTTAAAGATGAAGCTCAAGCAGAAGATAATGAAAAATATGATTACATTGTAGACTTAAAAGCAAAATCAGCATCATTAACACAAAAAGGTATCAAAAAAGCAGAAGAAACATTCAGACTAGAAAACTTCAATGATATAGAAAATTCAACATTAGTACACCACGTAAATCAAGCATTACGTGCACATGGAGTAATGAAAAAAGATATAGACTATATCGTAAAAGATGGAGAAGTACTAATAGTTGATGAATTCACAGGACGTATCATGTATGGAAGAAGATACAATAATGGATTACATCAAGCAATAGAAGCAAAAGAAGGAGTAAAAATTGCAGATGAATCAAAAACATTAGCAACAATTACATTCCAAAATTACTTCAGAATGTATGACAAATTATCAGGTATGACAGGTACAGCAATGACAGAAGAGGCAGAATTCGAGGAAATCTACAATTTAGACGTTGTTGCAATTCCAACAAATAAGCCAATGATAAGAGATGACCAAAATGATGTAATATACAAAAACGAAAATGCTAAATTTAATGCAATAGTACAAAGCATAAAAGAAAGTCATGAAAAAGGACAACCAGTCCTAGTTGGTACAGTCTCAATAGAAAAATCTGAGAAATTAAGTAGAATTCTTAAAAAAGAAGGAATTAAACATGAAGTATTAAATGCTAAATTCCATGAAAAAGAAGCTGAAATCATAGCACAAGCCGGAAAATTTGGAGCAGTAACAATTGCTACAAACATGGCAGGACGTGGTACTGATATTATGTTAGGTGGAAATAGTGAATTTTTGGCAAAACAAGAAATGAAGAAAAACAAAGTACCAGAAAACTTGATAGAAGAATCAAACACATATTATGAAACAGACGAACAAGACATCTTAAGAGCAAGAGAAGAATTCAAAAAATTAGAAAAGAAATATGATGAAGAAATCAAAGAAGAAAAAGAAAAAGTTATAGCAGCAGGTGGGTTAAAAATAATTGGTACAGAAAGACATGAGTCAAGAAGAATTGACAATCAGTTACGTGGACGTAGTGGACGTCAAGGAGACCCAGGAGAATCTAAATTCTATATAGGACTTGATGATGACTTAATGAAAATCTTTGGTGGAGACATGATTACAAAAGTTTACAACAAAATAGGAATGGACGAGAATGTTCCAATTGAAAACAAAATGATTAGTAATGCAGTTGAATCAGCTCAAAGAAAAGTTGAAGGTAGAAACTTTAGTACTAGAAAGAATGTATTAAAATATGATGATGTAATGAATGCACAAAGAGAAATAATCTACAAACAAAGAAGAGAAGTTCTAGATGGAGAAAACTTAAAAGACAATATATTAACAATGATAAAATCACTTGCAGAAGAAGTTGTATTAACATATTTCTCTAGCGAAGATGAAGTTAGTGTAGAAGCACTTGATACAGATATTAGAAATACATTTGGAATTGAAATGGTTGATTTTATTAAAGAAAATTCAAAAGATTCAAATGCTATAATTGAAAAACTTCAAGAACTTGCCTTAGCTAAGTATGACGAAAAAGAACAAGAAATTGGAAATGATGATTTAAGAGAACTTGAAAGAGTTGTTATGCTTAAAGTTGTTGACCAAAAATGGATGGACCACATAGATGCTATGGATGAATTGAAAGACGGTATTGGCCTTCGTGCTTATGGACAACAAGATCCTGTTGTTAAATACAGAATTGAAGGTATGGACATGTTCGAAGAAATGGTTCTTGATATTAAACATGATGTTGTAAAAATTCTTATGAATTTACGTAAACAAGAAGATGTTAAGAGAGAAGAGGCAGCTAAGATTACTGGTGCAGCTCTACAAGCTATCAATAGCTTAGACAATGGAGAACAAATTAAGTCTGAAGTTAACAGAACTGTTGTTAATGAAGGCCCTAAAGTTGGTCGTAATGACCCATGCCCTTGTGGTAGCGGCAAGAAGTATAAGAATTGCTGTGGAAAGAATCAATAATAATAGCAATATTGACTGACATTGTAAATGTGTCAGTCTTTTTTTTCAATATAAATAATAATTGCAAAAAGGAGGGAGAAAATGAAAATATATGTATTTTTAGATGAAAGTCGGATCAATTCATAAAAATAGTAAAACACGATATTTTGCAGTAGGAGGATATTTTGCTTTGAAGAAGAAAAAATACAAATTTTTAATAAAATACAAGATATTGAAACATTTCATGGTTGTGTAAAAGTATTTGATAAAAAATATATGAGAAAAGAAATAGTGGATTCGAACATATTTTTTAATTATGCAGTAAAAGTTTTGATTCAAGATTGTATTTTACCAGTATTAAATTTACAAGAAATAAATGAACCAATTGAATTTATTATAAGTATTGATAATAGAAATATAAGAGTTGGAGAATTGAATAATTTAGAAACATATTTAAAGACTGAATTTTGTATATATGATGATGATTTTAAAATAACATATTATGATTCTAAAACTAATTATGCTATTCAACTTGCTGATTTAACAGTAAATACTTTTTATAATTATTATAAAGATATTAGCATTGTTAAGAAATTGATAGAAGAATTAAAACTTAAAAATTTTAGAGTAAGTTTATTCCCAAGAAATAATAGTAATAAAAAATGAATTTTGACATAAAATATTAATAAAATATTTGACATACATTTTATTGTATGTTAAAATATTTATAGAGTAAGACCTAGGTAAGGTAGCTAAAAGCTAAGCGTATGTTAAGTACGCTGCCACCTAGGCATTTATTGTATATAACAGAAAGAAATCTAAATAATATTTGTAGAAAAACAATAAGAGCAAGGTCGACTGACATTGTAAAAGATGCCAGTTTTTTTTATATAAATAATAATGGAAAGAAGGAATATTTAATTATAATTTATATGTAAAACTAGGAGGTTTTAATAAAATGAAATATACAATAATATATTTGATTAGACATGCTGAAACTATTGGTGAGAATGGCATTAGAAATACAAGTGAAGATTCGCAAATAATTAATGAAAAAGAAATATTATCAGTAGAAGGAGAAGAGCAAGCAAAAAAGTTAAGCGGAAATAAAGAACTGAAAAATTTAGATATTATATGGTCAAGCAGTTATACTAGAGCAAAAGCAACAGCAAAATATATTGCAAATGTAAATAACTTACCAATTAATTTAGATGATAACTTAAGTGAGAGAAAACTAGGAAATTTACAAGAACTAGGAGAGTTTATGAAAGACAAAAACACAAGAGATCCTTCACAAGAGCAACTATTAGATAGAACATTTAGAACATCTGATGGAGAAAGTGCAGAACAAACTCGAAAAAGGATGAATAAATTTTTTGATAAAATACTCAAAGAATATGAAGGAAAAAGAATTGCTGTAATTAGTCATGGAGGATCAATAAAGTTCTTTTTATTAAATTGGTGTACTGTAAATGAAAATGTTAAACTTGTCTATAACAAAAATATAATATTAAATATAAAATCACCATGTTTATTAAAGTTGATTTTTAGAAAGAATGAATTGATTGATTTAGAACAGATCGATTAACTAAAAAAGTTCAGATAAATATAATTTTTAAAAAATTACGAACAACCCTTTGACAAATCTTCAAAAAAATTATATAATAGACAAGTTGACAAAATGCCAAAAAATAATAAAAAAGATAAAAGAAGGGAGAAAAGAATGGAACAAGAAGAAAACATATTAGGAAAAGAAAAAATAGGAAAACTAATCAGAAAATTCTCAATTCCTTGTATAATATCTATGTTGGTAAACTCGCTATATAATATAGTAGACCAGATATTTATAGGTCAAGGAGTAGGATATTTAGGAAATGGAGCTACAAATGTAGTATTCCCATTAGTAATGATATGCTTAGCATTTTCATTAATGTTTGGAGATGGAGCATCAGCATATCTAAGCTTAAAATTAGGAGAAAAGAAAAAGAAAGAAGCAGAAGAAGGAATTGCAAATGGAATATTATTATCTGCAATAGTATCAATAATATTTGCAATAATAACATTTATATTTTTACCATTGTTTTTGAAAATATTTGGATGTACAGATAATTTAAAAGAATATGCAATGGCATATGGAAAAATCATTGCAATAGGATTCCCATTCTCAATGATAGGAACAACATTAAATTCTATTATTAGAGCAGATGGAAGCCCTAAATACTCAATGGTAAGTATGGTAAGTGGAGCTATATTAAATACAATATTAGACCCAATATTCATATTTGTATTTCATAAAGGCGTAGAAGGTGCAGCATTAGCAACAGTTATAAGTCAAATATTAACATTTATATTAAATGTTATGTATATAAAGAGATTTAAATCAATAAAATTATCAAAAGAAAGTTTCAAATTAAAAGCAAATGTATGTAAAAAGGTTTCAGCATTAGGAATAAGCAGTTTTATTACACAAATGAGTATTGTATGTGTTATGACAGCTGAAAACAATTTATTAGGCAAATATGGAGCAGAAAGTAAGTTTGGTGCGGAAATTCCAATAACAGTATTAGGAATAGTAATGAAAATAAGCCAAATATTAAATAGTATAATAATTGGTATAGCAGCAGGAAGCCAACCAATATTTGGATACAATTATGGTGCAAGAAAATATGATAGAGTAAAACAAGCATTAAAAATCGTATTAGGGTCAAGTGTAGTAATAAGCACAGTTGCATTTATATTATTCCAAACAATACCAGACAAATTAATATTAATATTTGGTAGTGGTGATGAGAATTATATGGAATTTGCATGTTTAGCATTTAGAACATATTTAATGTTAACAATAGTAAATGGTGTACAAATTCCATCAGGAATATTCTTCCAAGCAATTGGAAAAAGTACAAAAAGTGCAATATTATCACTTTCAAGACAAATTGTTATATTGATTCCATCAATGATAATATTAAGCCATATATTTGGAATTATGGGTGTATTAAGTGCAGGACCAGTAGCAGATGGAATAGCATTTATTTTAGCAGCAATATTCTTAATAAAAGAAGTTAAAGGATTAAAAATGAATGCAAATGTAAATGAAGTTGTAAAAGAAGAGATAAGACAAAGCAGTACAACTGATAAACAAATAGTAATTACAATTTCTAGAGAATATGGTTCAGGTGGAAGATATATAGGAAGATTGATTGCAGACAAATTAGGAATAAAATTATATGATAAAGAATTTGTTGTAAAATTAGCAGAGGAGACAGGCCTAGCAGAAGAATATATTGAAAGTAATGAACAAAAAAGAGATGCATTATCAATACTTAACAATGGATATTATGCAGGTTTGAATAATTCAGATGAATTGTTTATAAAAGAATCTGAATTAATTAAAGAAGTTGCAGAAAAAGAATCTTGCGTAATTGTAGGAAGATGTGCGGACTTTATATTAAAAGATAAAGAAAATGTTATTAGTGTTTTTGTTGCTAGTAGTATGCAAGATAAAATTAAAAGAGCAACTGAATTCTATAATTTAGATAAAGTCAAAGCTGAAAAAGAAATAAATAGAATAAATAAATTAAGAGCAAACCATTATAAATATTATACAGAAAAAGAATGGAAGGATCCTTCTAATTATGATATTTGTATTAATAGTGATGCGATTGGTGTAGAAAATGCAGCTAATTTGATTTGTGAAATTGTTAAAGAAAAATAAGGTGTCTTAGCTTGATAAGCTAGGACATCTTTTATGTATATTGTACAAATAATTAACAAATTTGAAATTTTTGGTAGACTATGGTATAATAAAGACATAAGTGAGGTGGAGAAAATGAGTGAAGTAGAAAATAATTTGATTGAAAAAGTAAAAATTTTAATTTTATATGGAAATAAATCAGTTGATGGGAAAAACAAGGATGGAAAAGTAGAAAGAATCTTTAAAGATGATGATGATACAGCACATTATTTTTATATAAAAGAATTTTTACAATCTCATATGAAAGATGAAGAAGAATTACAACAAGTTTTAAAAGAAAAAAATGATGTAAATAGTGTGTTTTATGAAATTCAAAAATTAGGACATATTGTATTTGCAGAAAATAGCTCAACACCAGATTATAAGTCAGGTATATTTTATATGCCTAAGGAAATTTCTGATAAACAGAAAAAGGCATTAAAAACATTACAAGGTCAATTAGAAAAGGAAGACTATAATCTTTTAGCATTTATGAATTTGCATAGAGATAAAGAGGGAATATTAACAGGAAAGCAAAAACATGGTTCTGCAAAAGTTTTAGATGAATTTGTAAAAGAGGAAGAACAAAGATAAATTAATATTTTGTTCATATATATTATTATTAAGGAATAAAAAAGGTAGTAGATGATTAATATATCTACTACCTTTAAAGATTGTATTAGCAATCACAATTACTTTGTTGCATATCTAAACAACTTCCATCATTCATATAAAATTTCTTTTCAGCAAGTTTATCCTGAACACCTCTTAAAGCTTCACCAAATCTTTGGAAGTGAACAACTTCTCTTTCACGTAAGAAGCGAAGAGGATCTACGACATCTGGATTATCTCTACATAAATCTATTAATTTTTCATAGGTTGCACGTGCTTTTTGTTCTGCTGCTAAATCCTCTTGTAAATTAGCTATTGCATCACCTTTGCATGCTAAGCAATTAGCAGAGAAAGGTACTCCTGCTGCTGATTGTGGATATATATCTACCCCATGATCTGTATAATATGCACTTAAACCAGCTGCTTCAATTTCTTCTATTGAGGCGTTTTTAGTTAATTGGTGGACAATAGTACCAACCATTTCTAGATGGGCTAATTCTTCTGTACCTATATCATTTAAGATAGCTTTAGCTTTTTGATCAGGCATTCCAAATCTTTGAGATAAATATCTAAGAGAAGCGGCAAGCTCTCCATCAGGTCCGCCGTATTGACTAATAACAACTTTTGCAAGACGAGGGTCTGTGCATTTAATATTAATTGGATATTCTAAAACTTTATTATAAGTCCACATTAAACAATTCCTCCTTCCCAAGGCCATGGTTCTTCAAGCCATCTCCATTTATTGCAAGGGAACTGGATTGTTAAAGGCCCATAAACTTTTTGATATTTGTCAGTTAATTCTCGATACTCTTTGCAATATTTTCTGTGTAAGCAAAGAGCTCTTTCATCATCAGGATGAGTGTCTAAATAAAGACCTAATTCAATTATAGCAAAATTTAAACATTTGATATTTTGCAACATTTCTTCTCTAGTTGGTCTGCAGTCAGCATTAGAAGACATGTTCATAGAATTCATATTGCACATACAATTGCAATTTCTATTTGTATCATTTATCATTATTTATTACACCCCTCTCCAATAGTATTTGTTGCTTCTAAGAATTCATTAACTCTCATAGATTGGCAAGGCATATAAGGACTTACCAATTCTGGAAAGATTGTTCCCATTTTTAAGCCTACACAAGGTTTAAAAGTTTTATCCATGTATTGCCAAGGAACATAACTTTGAGCTAACATTGGATTTCCTGGAAAAACACTCATTTCATATTCTTCGTCAAATCCGCATTCACATTCGTCTGCAACATTCATTTCATAATTACAAGGGCAAACATCATTACATTTGTCTTCAATCATGTTATTAGCAGTATTACAACATGCATTATTATTCATGCAACGGCATTTTTGGTATCTACGCGTAAACATATTAATCCTCCTTTTCTTGATTGTATATTACATAATATGACAAAAATAAGAATTCGTGATAAATTTAAAATATTAGACAAAATGTATAAAATGTAAAAAAAACATACATATATTTTTCTTTGTTTATTGTAAATTTTAAAATATTATTTTTATAATATGTCATACTAAATGATGAAGGAGGAAATTGTTATGTATTATAGTAGTGGAAATTATGAGGCTTTTGCTAGACCAAAAAAGCCAGAAGGTGTTGATAAAAAATCTGCATATATTATAGGTTCAGGATTAGGAGCATTAGCTGCTGCATGTTTTTTAGTTCGTGATGGACAATTGAAAGGAGAAAGAGTTCACATATTAGAAAAAGAACAAATTCCTGGTGGAGCATGTGATGGATATTTATATGATGGATTAGGATATGTAATGCGTGGCGGCAGAGAAATGGATAACCATTTTGAGTGTATGTGGGATTTATTTCGCTCTATACCATCAATCGAGACAGAAGGTGTAAGCGTATTAGATGAATACTATTGGTTAAATAAAGAAGACCCAAATTATTCATTAATGAGAGCAACAATAAATAGAGGAGAAGATGCCCATACAGATAAAAAATTTGAATTATCAGATAAAGGTGCAATGGAAATAATGAAATTATTTTTTACACCAGATGAGGAATTATATGATAAAAAAATTACAGACTATTTTGATGATGAAGTTTTAAATTCAAATTTCTGGCTATACTGGCGTACAATGTTTGCATTTGAAAATTGGCATAGTGCATTAGAAATGAAATTATATATAAAACGTTATATACATCATGTTGGAGGATTACCTGACTTTACAGCACTAAGATTTACAAAGTATAATCAATATGAATCAATGATACTTCCTATGGTAAAATACCTTGAAAGCTTTGGAGTACAATTCCATTATGGAGTAAAAGTCGAAAATGTTGAGTTTGACATTAAAGAAGACAAAAAATTAGCCAAAAGAATTGTTGTTCTTCGTGATGGCATAGAAGATCATATTGATTTATTAGAAGACGATTTAGTATTTATAACAAATGGTGGTTGTGTTGAAAATTCTTCTTTAGGTAGCCAAAATGAACCTGCACCATTTAATACCGAAATTAAACCAGGTGGAGGATGGGACATGTGGCGTAAAATTGCTGCACAAGATTCAGCTTTTGGAAATCCAGATAAATTCTGTCATGATCCAGAAAAAAGTAATTGGATGAGTGCAACAGTAACAACATTAGATGATCGTATTCCACCATATGTTCAAAAAATTTGCAAAAGAGATCCGTTTACTGGAAAAGTTGTAACAGGAGGAATTGTTACTGTTAAAGATTCAAATTGGTTATTAAGTTGGACATTTAATAGACAACCTCAATTTAGAAGCCAACCAAAAGGTCAACTTGTAGGATGGATTTATGGGCTATTTAGTGATAAACCAGGAAATTATGTGAAAAAAGCTATGAGAGATTGTACAGGTAAAGAAATCTGTATGGAATGGCTATATCACTTAGGAGTGCCAGAAGATCAAATTGAAGAAATGGCAGAGAATAGTGCGAATACAATTCCTTGCATGATGCCATATATTACAGCATTCTTTATGCCAAGGGCAGCAGGAGATAGGCCATTGGTAGTTCCAGAAGGAAGCAAAAACTTTGCATTTTTAGGTCAATTTGCTGAAACAAAAAGAGATACAATATTTACAACAGAGTATTCAATTCGTACTGCAATGGAAGCTGTATATACATTATTAGACATAGACCGTGGTGTACCAGAAGTTTGGGGTAGTGTATATGATATTCGAGATTTATTAAATGCCACAGTTCAACTACGAGATGGAAAAAAGATTACAGATATGAATCTAGGCTTAAAAGAAAAAATTGCTTTAAAAGAAGTCATCAAAAAAATCGCAGGTACAGATATTGAGAAAATCTTAAAAGAGCATAATGTAATTTAATAAAAGAGCGTAAAATGTGAGGTAAAAATGATAAAAAAGGATTATATAAAATCAAGTAGTGATGGATTAAGGATTGAAATAGCATATATAATTCCTACTAATGAAATAAAAGGAATTGTACAATTTTCACATGGTATAAAAGACCTTTTTTATACAGAAGATACTAATTTTATAATAGATGATTTATATGATGTTACAGTATGATCTTAAAAAAATTAATGGTATTGATTTTCTTTACCATTAATTTTTGGCTCTATATATTAGTGGAAGTTTAATTAGATTTAAGTAAATGAAAAAATGTAAAAAAATTTCGAAAAAAGTATTGACAATTGAAAGTAAATAATGTATACTAAGAACTGCGTTGAGCAATAAAAAAATATTAACATGCTCCTATAGCTCAGTTGGTTAGAGCAACCGGCTCATAACCGGTAGGTCCTAGGTTCAAGTCCTAGTGGGAGCACCATTTTTTTATTACTTAAGTAATAAAAAATTTGGACAGGTGGCCGAGTGGCTAAAGGCGGCAGACTGTAAATCTGTTCTCATACGAGTACGAAGGTTCGAATCCTTCCCTGTCCACCATATTAAAAACCGTAGAAACGTTGAAACATCAACAATTCTACGGTTTTTATAATGCAATTTTAATGCAACTAGATATTTTTAATATAATTGATATAATTTTCTAATGCATTTTCTTTAAATTTATTGAAGATAGTAGTGTAAGTATTAGTTACAGTTAAGGAAGAAATAAAGAAGAGCATAGTAAAAAGTATTAATAGAAAATAAAATGTTTTTATTGAAAAAAACATTAATTAATGGTATAAAATATATAGAGAAGTATAAAGCGAATGTTGATATTGGAGGAAAACAAATGGTAATAGATGATATGTTAGCTTATGCAGAAATGGATGAGATATTAAGCTTATTAGAAGATGAATATAAAGAAAAAGTACCAGAAAAAATAAGGCAATTTTTTAAAGAAGAAAAAATGAATGATTACCAGCCTAAAATTGATATTGATAAGCCATTGATTGAACAAAATTTGAAAAGAGAAACAATGGTATTATTGGCAATTTTAAATCTTAATTATTGGTGCAATAGTGAGGAAGAAAAACAAAATTTTCTAAATGAATTAGCTGAAAATGAAAAAGAAAAGAAAGAACTTGAGGAAAGATATAATCCAGACAATTTATTCAAAAATAAGAAATATGACCATATAGAAGATATAGACAACAAGAATAAAGAAAATGTATCACTGGTTGAATACAAACAGAAAAATTTATTTAAAAGAATTTTAGAAAAAATTACAGTATTTTTTAAAAGAAAATAGAGGTATAGTATATGGAAAATTATAGAAAAGAAATGGACAAAAATGTTCTAGACCAACTAAAAGATAAAATTCAAGTTTATTTAAAAAGTAAAGGTTTAAGGACAGCAGACTTTATAAGAGAAAATATGGACAAAGTAGCAGGTTTGTATGTAGAAAATTCAGTAGAAAATGGAAAAGCAAGAATGGAAAGTAGAGGAGAAAAAACTAATAGACCTAGTGAAATAATGATTGATAAAGGCTTTGCTATATTAGATGAGAATGATAATCCAATAAATATTGACAATAGTGTAAAAAAACTAATAATGACACAACTAACACACGAATTGTTGCATTCTGGAGCAAGGTTTAAAGACAAACCAGAAGATGAAAAAGAACATACTGGAATTATGCAGACAAATAAAAATAGAGGACTAAATGAGGGTATGACACAAATGTTTACAGAAAAAATTTGGGGATATACAGTTAGTCCAAATACTGATAGCAAATATAAAGATTATAAAAAAATAGCGAAAATTCTAGATGCTACATTTGGAGAAGATGTGAGTCTAGATTCTTATTTTAATCATTCTAATGCTTTACAAGAAGAGTGTAATAGATTATCACAAAATGATAAATTTTATAGTGATATAAATAAATATCTAACTTCTACATACTATATGAATCCAAAAGATGCATTAAAAAAAGAAAATAAAGATAAATACTATGGTATCATAATGAAACCTATTAGAGAAAAAATGATGGAGTTATTATATGAAAAAGTATGTACGCAAATAATTGTTCCAAAATTAAAAACACTATCAAAGAAAGAACAGCAAACATATTTATATGATGTATTAGATTCAGTAGAAGACGAGCCTAATATTTTAAAAAAATTATCTAATACAATAGTAAAATATGCAAATATGAGTGATAAGGAACTTCAAGAAGCAAAAAAAGGGATAGACAAAGATTTAAAACGAACAGAACAAGAAAAACAATTTATATTAGATGTATATAATGAAAATGATTGTAGTGAATTAGTTATTATTTCAGATGATGGAAAAACTATAAGATCTTCTGATGACCCAAGTCTTATTATTGAGAATGAAAGTTTAAAAGAGAAAATATTATCACAAATTTATTTTCAAGAAAAGGGAATTTCAAAAGATGATTTTGGAAAAAATGTTAAAAAGATGTGTAAGAATTTACAACAAGATAATGATTTAAGTTTTGATACGAAAGGGCAAATAGCATTAGATAGAAAAAAAGTTTTTTCTGCGATGAAAGTTATAGCAAGAGAAAATGACTATATGATTTTAAATTCAGTAGAAGAATGTGAAAGTGGAAATAATATTCCATTAAATGCAATAGAGGTAAAAAAAGGGGAAAGTGTCAAATTTCAAGATTTGAAAAGCATTTATCAAAAATTCCAAGTTGATTATAAAGATGATGATTGGACTCAACTATATGTTAAAGATAGAAAAACAGGAAAAGAAATTACAGATTCACGAATTGTTAGTATGGCAAAATTTGCATCAATTTGGTCTGTGGCTGCTGGTTCAAAATGGGTGTCTGGTGAAGAAATACCAGGAATAACCTATGCGTTTAATGAGTCCAGTGAAAGAATATATAATGAACTTGGAGAATTAGTTGGTAATGGGATGGCAGAAAATGGAATGATAGATACACAAGCTATATATGATGAACTATCTAAAGACGGATATAAGCATTCAGAAGAAATGATAAGAACTCTTTTAATAAATCAAGGGAATATGAGTATAGTGTATGACTTTTTTAAAATGCAAAATGATGAAGCAAAAATGGAAACTCGATTAGCAAAATCATCAAATGAATTTATATTTGGACTTACAGGAGAGCACATAGCAAAAAGTGAAGTTGAAACTATTATGCAATTTTTACCAGATTTTGATTCTAAAGATACAGGAGGACAAGCATTACAGCAAGAAGTAGGAATAGCCAAAACAAAGCATGAAAAATCACAAATAGAGCAAGATAAAGACGGAAAAGAGCCAAACAGAAAAATTAATATGAGTAGTGTTGTAGATACAATCTCAAAAGTTAAAGTAACTACATCTGAAACACAAAGTGCGATGGAAGATATGAAAAGACTTAATGAAGTAAAAAGGTTAATGTTTGAAAAGAGAATGGGAAAACAATTAACTAAAGAACAAGAAATGTTAATACAAAATCATATAAGACAAACTAATGAAGCACAAATAAGATTTCAAAATAAACAAAATCATAGAAAAGCGAATGGACTTGAAATGTAGATACATTAGTAAAATGAATATATATGAAAGTGAGGTACATAAACAATATGTCAAACAAACTTGAACTATTAGATGACGACTTTGTAAAAATTGTAAAAGATATTGAAAAGGATATTTTAGATACAAGATATAACATCATTTCAAAAGCTAATAAAGAAGTTGTCAATTTTTATTTAAGGTTGGGAAAAATAATTAGTGATAATGCTAAATACGGAAATAATTTTATTAATAGATTATCAGTTGCATTAAAATTAGATTTTCCAGATGAACAAGGCTTTTCAGCACGTAATCTAGCAAGAATGAGAAAAGTATACGAAGCATATAAAGATTTAGCTAGTATTCCCAAAGAATTGGAAACAATATCATGGTCTCAAAATTGTATTTTAGTAGATAAGATCGAAGATATTGATAAAAGAGTTTGGTATGCTAAGCAAATTATTGAAAATGGGTGGTCTAAAACTGTATTAAGCCATCAAATTGATTTAGAATTATATGAAAGACAAGCTATTCCAGAGAAAATGACAAATTTTAATGATAAGCTATCTATTGCACAAAGTGAATTTGCCAGAGATATGATAAAAGATCCATATATTTTTGAATTAGCTAATATAGGAAAAAAAGCAAGAGAAAGAGACATTGAAAATGCAATGTTAGAAAGAATAAAGAATGTATTACTTGAATTAGGAAAGGGCTTCAGTTTTGTTGGAAATCAATACAAAATTTCAACGAATAATAATGATTATTATATAGATTTATTATTTTATCACTTGGATTTAAGATGTTTCGTAGTTGTAGAATTAAAAAATACAGAATTTAGACCTGAATATGTTGGACAATTAGGATTTTATGTAACAGCAGTTGATGAAACTTTGAAAAAAGAAACAGATAATGAAACGATAGGATTATTACTTTGTGAAGATAAAGATAAACTAACAGTCGAATGGTCTTTAAAAAGTGTAAATGCCCCAATAGGAGTAGCTTCATATAAAGTAAAAAATGTTATTCCAAAAGAAATAATGGAGAAATTGCCAACGGAAGAAGAATTAAATTTATATATAAAAAAATTACCGAATGAGGAATTTGAAGAAGATGATGATTAGTATTATGAAATTTGCCACTGGTGGCAAATTTGTAATAAAATTAGAATATTAGTAATAAATACATCAAAAAAAGTATCAAGGAAAAAGTTTATGAAAATTGGAGCAATTGGATTTTATACAAATTTTAATCACAACAACATAGAAAATATAAAATATAGTAGTGAACAAACTATACTAGAATATGAAGCATATTTAAATACTGGAAGATCTATTATAGTTATAACTCCTTATAGTGATAAAAGAACAATATATACTGGTAAACAAGAAATTTCTGGAACAGGAAGAAGTGCAAGAATAACGAATATAGTTGATTTCATTGATACTGAAAAATTTTCTCCTATGAGATTTAATACTATAAGGGCAACAGGAGAGAATATCGAATTTATCAATAAAAGTGCAAAAGAAGTATTTAATAAATATATTGATTGTTTTGAATATAATAGTTTCACAGATAAAGAACATGTACAAAATCCTATTGCTAAAATTACAGGGACTGATGAAATTTTTTTGGGGTATGAAAATATTAATAATGGGATAGTAATGTTTATGCCAGATGTTTATTTTTCACAATATGAAAAAACAAAATGGTTCTAAGAAAGAAAAAAATTTTTTAGAAGATATTTATGAATTTATTCAAAAGGTATTGCCAAATATAAAAAATTATGTTAAATTAAAAACATAGTAATAGACAAAAAACACCGTTGTGGGTATACATATCTTTGAAACTATTGCTATAACTGATTTTGAAACGGATAATAGAGTGCTTTTGTGCAAGATATTTTTCGCATACGTCCTTTGCTAAGGCACCATATTGAATCTTAGGGTTATAAAATCCTAAGATTTTTTTATATCTATTTTAAGGCACGACCTTTTAGATAATTTTTTGGAGGGGAATATTTATAAAATTAGCACTCTACTATTGACACTGCTAAAATAAAGTGATATAATAATAAATGTCAAAAGAGATATAATAAAAGTAAAAAGGCCGGGACACCAAGTCTTCGGTCTAAAACTATGGGAAAAAGAACCGATAAGAACCGGTCCCAAATGAACAAATGCACAAAAGAGAACCGGTCCCAACGGTGCAAAAAGGAGGTAGGTATTATGAATATTCAAAAATTTACTCAAAAATCATTAGAAGCAATACAAAGTGCACAAACATTAGCAGCAGAAAAACAAAATGCACAAGTAGAGCAAGAACATTTGTTATTAGCTTTATTGGAGCAAGACAATAGCTTGATTAAAGAACTATTGAAAAAAATTAGTATGACAGATGGGCTAGAAGATGAACTTAGAAACATAGTAAACAATATGCCCCAAATTACAGGAGGAGCAACACAAAGTGATAGTATTTATGTATCACAAGATGTTAATAAGACATTGGCTGACGCAGAAAATATTGCTAAAAAAATGAAAGATGAATATGTTTCAGTTGAACATATTATGATTGGAATTTTCGATAATTCAAATAGTAAAATCAAAGATTTATTACGAAGATATAGTATTACTAAAAACGAGTTTTTGAAAGCTTTGTCAGAGGTTAGAGGTAATACAAGAGTTACTTCTGATAATCCAGAAGATACGTATGATGTACTTAAAAAATATGGCCAAGATTTAACCGAAATGGCAAGAGAACAGAAATTAGATCCTGTAATTGGTAGAGATTCTGAAATTAGAAATGTTATTAGAATTTTATCAAGAAAAACAAAAAACAATCCATGTTTAATAGGCGAACCTGGTGTTGGTAAAACTGCTATTGCAGAAGGATTAGCTTTAAGAATTGTTAGAGGAGATGTACCAGAAGGGCTAAAAGAATGTAGTATATTTTCACTTGATATGGGATTGTTAATTGCAGGCGCTAAATATAGAGGTGAGTTTGAAGAGAGGTTAAAAGCTGTATTACAAGAAGTTAAAAAGAGTGAGGGACGAATAATTTTATTTATTGATGAAATTCACACAATTGTAGGAGCTGGAAAAACAGATGGTGCAATGGATGCAGGAAACTTGTTAAAACCAATGTTGGCAAGAGGAGAATTACATTGTATAGGTGCAACAACATTAAATGAATATAGACAGTATATTGAAAAAGACCAAGCACTTGAAAGACGTTTCCAACCAGTAATGGTAGATGAACCTTCAGTAGAAGATACAATTTCAATTTTAAGAGGGCTAAAAGAAAGATATGAAGTATATCATGGTGTAAAAATATCAGATAATGCTTTAATTTCAGCAGCAACATTATCACATAGATATATATCAGATAGATTCTTACCAGATAAAGCAATAGATTTAATTGACGAGGCTTGTGCAATGATAAAAACAGAAATGGAGTCAATGCCAACAGAACTTGATGAAGTGTCTAGAAAAATTATGCAATTAGAAATAGAAGAAACAGCATTAAGCAAAGAAAAAGATGAAATTTCAAAACAACGTTTAGCAGATATTCAAAAAGAAAAAGCAGAGCTAAAAACAAAATTTGATGCAATGAAAGCAAAATGGGAAAATGAAAAAACTGCAATTGGAAAAGTTCAAAAATTACGTGAAGAGATAGAGCAGACGAATGCTCAAATAGAACATGCAGAGAGAACTTATGATTTAAATAAAGTTGCAGAATTAAGATATGGTAAACTTCCAGAGTTGCAAAAGGAATTACAAAAAGAAGAAGAAATTTCAGAAAAAAGTAAAGAAGATGGACTATTAAGAAATAAAGTAACAGATGAAGAAATTGCAAAAATCATATCAAGATGGACTGGAATACCTGTTACTAAATTAATGGAAGGCGAAAGAGAGAAAATTCTAAATCTAGACAAAATTCTTCATAAAAGGGTAATAGGCCAAGATGAAGCAGTTGAAAAGGTTTCAGAGGCAATTATGAGATCAAGAGCAGGCATTGGAGACCCACGTAGACCAATAGGTTCATTTATGTTCTTAGGTCCAACAGGTGTTGGTAAAACAGAACTTGCAAAATCACTTGCAGAAGCATTATTTGATGATGAACACAATATGGTAAGAATTGATATGTCTGAATATATGGAAAAATATTCTGTTTCAAGATTAATTGGTGCGCCTCCAGGATATGTAGGATATGATGAAGGTGGACAATTAACAGAAGCTGTTAGAAGAAGACCATATTCAGTTGTATTATTTGATGAGATTGAAAAGGCACATCCAGATGTATTTAATGTATTGCTACAAGTTCTTGATGATGGACGTATTACAGACTCACAAGGTAGAACTGTAGATTTTAAAAATACAATTATAATATTAACATCAAACTTAGGCTCTGAATATATATTGGAAGGAATTCAAGAAAATGGAGAAATTTCAGAAGAGGCTAAGAAAGAGGTAGAGGAATTACTAAAGAGAAGCTTTAGACCAGAATTTTTAAATAGATTAGACGAAATAGTATTTTATAAACCACTTCGTAAGACAGAAATATCAAAAATACTAGAACTTCTAATCAAAGACTTGGAAAGAAGACTAGAAGACAAACACATTAAACTTGAATTAACTCAATCTGCTAAAGATTATTTAA
Source organism: uncultured Clostridia bacterium (assembly GCA_928721565.1). Classification (GTDB taxonomy): domain Bacteria; phylum Bacillota; class Clostridia; order TANB77; family CAG-508; genus CAG-269. The sequence goes on along the minus strand of OV788638.1, from coordinate 1,495,554 downwards.
TAGATAATGGTTATGATGAAGTGTATGGTGCAAGACCTTTAAAGAGATTTGTGCAGAAAAAGCTTGAAACTTTAATTGCTAAAAAGATTTTATCACAAGAAATTTTGCCTAATACAACAGTAAAAATTGATAGTAACCAAGATGGATTATTTATAAGTCGTTTGTAAAATGTGAAACTTTGCACAAAAGTCATTTGACTTTTGTGATTTTTTTTGGGTATAATATAAATATAGACAGATGATAAACATGTATAGATACAAGGTTTATACTTAAATTTACCAATCGAAAGATTAAAAGAGCTTGCAGTAAATCAATTAAAAGATGGAGAATCTGTGTGGTTTGGTTCAGACTGTGGAAAAGATGCTGATAGAACAGATAGCTGTTTTTCTAAATATGTATATCAAGTAGTTATAATAGAGGTGGAATACAATATGGAAGAAATAATTATTGCTTCAGGAAATAAGGGGAAAATTAAAGAAGCACAAGAAATACTAAAAGAGTTTAAAGTTATATCAATCAAAAAATTAGGAATTGATGTAGATGTAGAAGAAGATAAAGAAACATTTGAAGAAAATGCAATAAAAAAAGCAGAAACTATAGCTAAGAAACTTAATGGAAAAATGTGCATAGCAGATGATTCTGGAATAGAAATAGAATATTTGGATGGATTTCCAGGAGTACGTACTAAAAGATGGCATCAAGGATCAGATAGAGAAAGAAATCTTGCAATATTAGAAAAAATGCAGGGGGTGCTCAAAGAAAATAGAAAAATAGACTTTGTTACTGCTATAGCATTATCTGATGGAAATAAAACCATCTGCCAAAAAGGTGTTCTTTCAGGCTATGTATCTGAAAGTATTAGAGGAGAAAATGGATTTGGATTTGATGAGATTTTTGAATTAGAAAATGGAAAGACTTTAGCAGAATTGTCAAATGAGGAAAAAAATAAAATAAGTGCAAGAAGAATCGCGATAGAGAGGATTAGAAAAGAAATTATACAAGGAGAATAAAAATGAAAGTATTATTTGCAACAACAAATCCTGCAAAGATAAATAAATATAAACAGGCATTAGAAAATAAAGGAATAGAGTTAATAACAATAAAAGATTTAGAAATAAATTTGCCAATAAATGAAAATGGAAAAAATGCGATAGAAAATGCATATATAAAAGCAAAGACATATTATGAAGCAACAAAAATACCAACAATTGGAATGGATAATAATTTATTTATAGAGAACTTGCCAGAAGAAAAGCAACCAGGAACATATGTGAGAAGAATAAATGGAAAAGAACTTAATGATGATGAAATGATAGAACATTATACTAAATTAGTAAAAGAAAATGGTAAAAAACTGATGGCCAAATGGGTTTATGGAATGGTAGTCTGCAGTGATAAAGGAACAGCTGAATTTTCATGGAATAAGGAGCATTTTTATTTTGTAGATACACCAAGTGAAAATAGAAATCCAGGTTACCCATTAGATTCAATTAGTATTATTCCTGAATTTAATAAATATTTAGTTGACTTAACAGAAAAAGAAAAAAATCAATATAGAAAAAAAGATAATATTGATGATGTAGTTGATTTTATAAGGAAAAGTATATAATATTAATTTGCATTCTACATAAATATATGCTATAATTTAAAAGATATTTTTGGAAACCAAAGGTATATTGCTGGAGGTTTCGAAGCCTCTAGTATAATTTTAGGAGGTAAGAAAAAATGGATGAACATCGAAAACTTAAAGCGTTACGGGTAATAAGACAGCAAATATTTTATTTTGATGCTGGTGGAGTTTATACTTGTGTATCAAGACAAGATGCCCAGAAAATGAAACTAGAAGGATTGAAATATGATTATAAAAGAAAACAGAATTATTGTGAAGATATCATTGGTCCAGAAGCAAGAGCAATTGCTTGTCTAGAAATTGGTGATACAATTGAGAAACTTGAAAAAGATATTCTTAGATTTACAGAAATCAACAGAGAAGCTGAGAAAAATCTTGAAATAACTAATACTGTATATAAAGTTTTTCAAGGAAAGCTTTATTATTTCAATGATAAAGGTGTATATACATGCGAAAAAATAGAAGATGTATTACCAAAAGATATAGCAATACGTAAAGTAAAAATTGAAAAAGGTAGAAAGGCAATTAATTGTCGGCCATATAATACAAGTTGTCTTGGAAACATGTTAGGTTTTAGAGACTATCATGTATTTCAAAGAGCATTTGCTAGATTAAAACCAGGTGATACACTGGAAACACTTGCTGATTATTGTAAGAATGATGTAGAATATGGTAAAAGGAAAAAGCCAGATGAAATTCATAGATTTGTAACTAAAATTCAGAAACCAAAGTTTGTGAAGAAACCTGGAAGTAATAAGGCATATGATTATATATATGTCGATGCAAATATTGTTTTCGAATGGAAAATGGACAAAGCAAAATATGTAGCAGAAAATGAAGAAAATCTTGCAAAGATGATTCTGGAAGAAATAGCAACTAAAAAGTCAGTGGCACAATACAAAATACCAGCATTTGAAAAATTAGAAATAAAGTCTGTGAGACTAGATGAAAATATTAATGTCCTTTATTATGTATTCGCATTAAAAAAAGATTAAAATCCAATAAAACAACTCTACAATGTAGGGTTGTTTTATTTTGTTTATTGTGATATAGTTAGCAATAGAAAAAGGAGAAATAAATGGGAAACATAGTACTATTAGATGATTTAACAATAAATAAAATAGCGGCAGGAGAAGTAATAGAAAGGCCAGCAAATGTAGTAAAAGAATTAGTAGAAAATTCGATAGATGCAGGAGCAACAAAAATAATAATAGAAATAAAAAATGGTGGAAAAACTTTAGTAAAAATAGTAGATAATGGAAAAGGAATATCTTCAAATGATATTCCACTATCACTTGAAAGGCATGCAACAAGTAAAATAAGAAAAATAGAAGACTTAGAACATACATATTCTATGGGGTTTAGAGGAGAGGCGCTAGCAAGTATTGCATCAATATCAGAGCTTACAATGATGACAAAAACTGCAGAAGAAAATGGGACAAAAATTATAGCAGAAGCGGGAGAAATAATCGAAGTAGAAGAAATGGGACTTCCAGTAGGAACTACTATTATGGTTGAAAAGTTATTTTTTAATACTCCTGTAAGATATAAATTCTTAAAAAATGATGCAACTGAATTTAGGTATATAAGAGAATGGGTTCAAAAAACAGCTTTAGTAAATTCAGATATAGCATTTAAGCTAATAAATGATAGAAAAATTGTATTTCAAACAAATGGAAACGGAAATATTAGAGATATTATTTACCTGTTATATGGAAAAGAGATTGAAAAAAATCTGTTAGATGTAAATTATGAAAGTGAAGGAATAAAAGTAACAGGAGTAATTGGAAATACAACAATAGCAAGAGATAATAGGAAAAGTCAAATTTTGTATTTAAATAAAAGAAATATAAAAAATCAAATTTTAACCAATAGTGCAGATCAAGCATTTAAAGGTGCAACAGGGATTGGAAAATATGGCTTTTTCATTTTAAATTTAGAGATGCCAGCAAATTACTATGATGTAAATGTTCATCCTACTAAAATGGAAGTAAGATTTAATGATGAAAATAAACTCTACAAAGTATTTTATCATGCAATAAAAAGTTCAATGCTAAATGGTGAATTTTTAGATAATGATGAAAAGGAACAAAAGAAAGAAAATTATATAGAAAATGAATTAGTATTTTTAACCAATAAATTTAAAAATGATAAACCAGTAGAATTGATAAACAGAGAGAATAAAAGAGAAATCGAATACAAATATATTGGAATTTTATTTAGAACTTTTATAATAATAGAAATTGGAAATGATATGTTTTTAATTGATCAACATGCTGGACATGAAAGAATATTGTATGAGCAGATAAAAGAAAACTATAAAAATCATCTTCAGAATAATAGCCAATTAATGTTAATACCAGAAGTTTATAATTTATCACATAAAGAAATTGAATTTGTAAAAGAAAATATTGAACTTTTTAGAAATACAGGATTTGATATTGAATTGTTTGGAGAAAATTCTGTAAAAATTAGTGGAATTCCAGATATTGAGTATAAAGTCAATAAAAATAAAATGTTTTTAGATGTATTAGATGAGATGCTTACAACTGAGAGAACTGCGATTAAAGATGTTGAAGAAAGATTTATTGCTACAGTTGCATGTAAGGCAGCTGTAAAGGCTAATATGGATTTGAGTAGGCAAGAAGTTGACAATTTAATTCAAAGATTACTAAAATTAAAGAATCCTTTTACTTGTCCTCATGGTAGACCAACAACTATAAAGTTTAGTAAAGATGAGTTGTTCAAATAGATAAAAAGTGATAAAGACAATAATAAGAAGGAAAATGAATAAAAATTTAATACTTTTCTAAATACTAGAGTAGAAAATTTTCTGCTCTAGTATTTTTTGTATATATTCAATAAGAAATGGAGAAAATATCAAAAAATAAAAAAAGAGGAAAAAATGACAAAAAAGATAATAACTATCATAATTGGAATATTTATAAGTTTGATATTTTGTAACAGAGTAGAAGCATCAACAAAAAGAGAACGGTATAGAAAGCTTTCCAAGTAGTTATCAGCCATATTTAAAAGAAATACAAAAGAATCATCCTAATTGGAGTTTTATCGCGCTGTATACGAATCTAGATTGGAATAATGTAATACAACAAGAAAGTCAATTTGGAAAAAATTTAGTACCAAAGACATATTCTGATAACTGGAAAAATACAACACCTGGGCAGTACAATGTAGAAGTTGACAGTGGATGGGTAGATTCTTCAGAACTGGCCGTGAAATATGCAATGGATCCGAGAAATTTTTTAAATGAAGTGCGAATTTTTCAATTCGAAACATTATCATATAATTCTAGTGCTAATGGCATAAATAGTATTGAAAAAATATTATATGGAACAGAATTTTATCAAAACAAAGTATCATACTTAGACAATAAAGGAAATATGATAAATACAAATGAAACATATTCGGAATTAATATTAAGAGGAGGACAAAAATCAGCTGTAAGCACATATCATTTAGCATCAAGAATAAAGCAAGAAGTTGGTCCTTTTTTATCACATAGTTCTATAAGTGGAAAGGTATCTGGATATGAAGGATTATACAATTTTTATAACATAGGTGCTACAAGTTCTACAGAGCCAATGGGGGCAATAAAAAATGGACTTCAATTTGCAAAAGATGGAAAAGGTGCAAGTCAAGCAACTAAAAATAAATATTTGATTCCATGGAATAATAAAGAAAAAGCGATTTCAGGTGGAGGAATTTTTATAGGTTCAAGTTATATACAGGTTGGACAAAATACAGTGTATTTGCAAAAATTTGATGTAAATGATGATAGAGAAAATAATTTATTTTCACATCAATATATGACAAATGTATTAGCTCCATATCAGGAATCCAAATCAATCTATAATGGATATAAGAAAAGTGGGATACTAGATTTGCCAATTTCATTTATTATTCCTGTTTATAATAGTATGCCAGATATTCAAAAAGAGAGTCCAAATATTAATTCGAACAATTATATAGAAGATAATACTAAAGTTTATTGTAATGCCACGAGTGTAAATGTAAGAACAGGTCCAAGTACATCTTATGAAGTAATAACGATGATTAGCAGAGATGCAAAAATGACTAGAATTGCAAAAAGTATAAGTAATGGAGAAAGATGGGATAGAGTTCAGTTAGAAAATGGTATGGTTGGATATATTTTTCAAACTTATGTAACAGAAATGCCTGCATATAATAAGGTTACAGGAATTAATTTAGATAAAGAAGAATTATATATTTCAATAGGAGAAAATTTAAAAATTAATGCATATATTGAACCAGCTAACGCAAATAATACTAAAATAAATTTTAAAAGTGGTAATGAAAAAATTGCTACAATAGACGAAAATGGAGTAATTACAGCACAAAAAGAAGGAGAAACAATTATTTATGCAATTTCTGAAGAAAATGAAAATATAAAAGCAAAATGTAAAATAACAGTAGTAAGAAAAATGCAAGAAGCGGAGGTTCAATTTACTGCTCCATTAATTTTAAATAATTTAGATGTGAGTGGAATAGATTATACTCAAAATACAGTTGGAGATATAAAAAACAATATAATTTCTAATTTAGAAATAGCGATTGTTAATTCAAAAAATGAAGTTTTATCAAATAATGTAATAATTGGAACAGGAAATAAAATTCAGGTTAAAGAAGATGGAAAGATTTTAAAAGAATACCAAATTATAGTATATGGTGATGTCAATGGTGATGGAAAAATCAATAGTGTTGATTTGTTAGTTTTACAAAGACATATATTAGAAATTGAAACTTTAGATGACGTTTATCAAAAATCTGCAAATATAAGAAAAAATGGAAATAAACCATCATCAGTAGACTTACTGTTAATTCAAAGACATATTTTAGGTTTGCAGATTATAAAACAATAATTTTTAGGGAAAGATAATAAAATGAAAAAGATTATATATTTTGTTATAACAATTTTTATGATAATTCTATTTAGTTATCCTTTAAAAAGTAGAGCATTAGAAAATGCAACATTTTATTTGCAAAGTGATAAGGATAATGTGATTATAGGAGATGAATTTGAAGTTAGTCTTAATTTAAAAGGAATAAACACATCAGTATATTCTATAGAAATATTTTTTGATACAACAAAATTAGAATTTGTTTCTGGACCTGAAAATTCAAATGTTATTGGTAATAAAGTTAAAATTGTTTGGTATGATACAAATGGTGGAACAGAAGCTAAACAGGGAGAACTTGAAAAATTAAAATTTAAATCAATTGCACCAGGGATAGCTGATTTTGATGTGAATGGAGAATTTTTTGATGAAAATACTAATTTGATGCAAACTGATTTTGAAAATTTTCAAATTGAAATTCTAGAACAAGATGTTGCTGAAGGTGTTAACGGTAGAGCTATACAAAATCAAAATAGTACTCAATTAAAGTCATTAAGATTAAATGTGGAAGGAATTGTACCAGATTTTGAAACAGATATATATGATTATAGTTTAACTTTACCTGAACAATTAAAAGAAATAAAAGATATTGAAGTTCAAACAATAGCAGAAAATGAGAATGCAAAAATAGAGGTTTCTGGAAATAAGAATTTAAAAGATGGACTAAATATTATAAATGTAGTAGTAACAAATCAGGAAAAACGCCAAGAATATAAAATAAAAGTTACTAAAACACAGAATTTAGAAATGGCAAATACTAATTTAGAAAATCTTGCTATAGAATATGCAATTTTGTCACCTGAATTTAATGAGCAAATAACTCGATATAATACACAAGTAGCAAATGAGATAAATCAATTGAATATTTTAGCAATTCCAGAAAATGAAAAGGGAAAAGTAGAGATTTTAGGAAATAATAACCTAAATGAAGGAAATAATAAAATTGAAATAAAAGTTACAGCACCGAATGGATTTACTCAAAGAATATATGAAATTAATGTTTATAAAAGAAATAAACAAGAGGAAACAATTTATAATCAAGAAGTTGATAAAGTGAAAAAAAGACTTGAAGAAGCTTACTCTGTAAATAAGAAAGTTTCTGAAAATGATAATAGTGGAGAGACGATGAATAATGATAACAATGAAGTTAAAAATGAAAAAAGGGAAAATAAAAAAGACTACTTATTGATGGCTGTTGATGTATTTATTGTTGTTTCTATTATAATTGGATTTTTAACTTATAAAAATATTAAAAGAGATTGAACTTATTGAGAGACTGTATTTTCGCACATTTGGGACCGGTTCTTAAATGTGCAATTTTACAGATTTTTCTTATTTACGATAAAACTTCCTAATAAAAAATAAAACCAAAAGCCATAATAAAGTTATAAAATAAAATTATGGAGGTTTAAAATGAAAAAGACTATAAGTTTAATAATAACAATATTAATGATTACAATGCTTCTTTTTACAGTAAAAAGTTATGCGGTATCATTAGATACAGTCAAATTTGACGTAGATAAAACAGTTGTAAGACCAGGAGAAGAAGTGAAAGCAACAATTGATTTTGGAAAACAATTAGGAGCATATACAGTTGAAGTAAAATATGATAACAATATTTTTGAGTATGTATCAGTTGATGGAGGTACTGCAAATGATACAACAGACAAAGTAAAAGTTACATTTCACGATTCTACAGGAGGGACAAGTCCAAGAGAAAATATGAGTGTAACATTTAAAGCAAAAGAAGGGATAACAACATCAAATCCAACAGAATTAACAGCAACTGCAGAAGGACTATCAAATTCTGATGCATCAGAAACTTATGATGATATAACAACACCACTTGTAAAGAATTTAACAGTAGAGCCAGAATATAAAGATTATCAAATTACATTAGAACATGCAGGTGATATAGAAAAAGATGTAGAAAAAGAAATGAAATTAACTTACTCTTCTAGTATGGGAAGATATTATGAACATGCAAGATTAATTGCAGAGGCAACTACACCTAAAGATGCAAGTGTAAAGTTATTAGCAACTGATGGAGTGACAAAGGCTGAAACAGATATTATACAAAGTGGATGGGGTGATCCTCAAGGATACAAAATAGGAGGAAAAGATGTTTCACAAACATTAAATGTAAGGGCACTTTTTAGTGAAGTTGGAGACTATTCGATAACTTTAAAATTAATCGATAGGGATAATTCTGATACAGTGATTGCACAAAAAACATTCGAATATAAAGTTGCAGAAAAAGAAGTAACACCACCAGAAGAAGAAAAACCAAGTCAACCAGAAATAACTCCACCTGCAGAAGAAACAGAACAACCTACACAAAAGCCTGATCAGACTACAACTGAAATTAAACCAAATGAAACAGTTAAACAAGAGACTCCAAATAAATTGCCTAAGACAGGATATAATGAATATGTTATTATGTCTGTAGTGTTATTTAGTGTAATCGGTTTAGGAATATATATAAATAAGAAAAAATAAGGTTATATTTCACGATTAATAAGAAAGATATTTATAAAACTAAAAGTATATTAAAAACAATATACTTTTAGCTTTACATAGGAGAAGAGTAGATGGAAAAGATTGCTAAAAGAGTTATTAATATTATATTATTTGTAGCATTTCTAACATTGATAATATGTATGGGAATATCTAAAAAAGAAGAAGCAAAAATACGATCAGAATCGATTGTACAACAGACTGGAGATTCTACAGAAAAAAAGTTAGTGACGCAGATTGAAGAAATTAATCAAGATCATATAGATGCGGATTCAGAAAAGGTTGAGAAAGCAAATACAAAAGAATATCCTAAAGTAGAAATTGAGAAAACTTATAAAGGATATCATGTATGTGCAAAATTAGAAATACCATCAATTTCATTAGTAACAAATGTACTGAAAAACTATTCAACATCAGCACTTAATGTTTCAGCAACTAAATTTTGGGGAGTAGATCCAAATCAAATTGGAAATTTTTGTGTGGCAGGACACAATTTCAAAAATAAAAATATGTTTAGAAATTTAAAGAAACTTAATGTGGGAGATAAGTTGTTTGTGACTGATGAAAAGATTGGAAAAGTGGAATATGAAATCTTTGATATTTATAAAGTTTTTCCAGAAGATACAAGTTGTCTAACATCATCTATTGCAGACGAAAGAGAGGTTACACTAATTACGTGTACAACTGATTCAAAGCAGAGAATTGTAGTTAAGGCTAAAGAAACATAAAATGCGAATTTGCTTGTCAATTTAATTTTGATATAGTATAATTACAGCATAATAAAGAAAGAGGAACAAGAAATGTGGAAAATTAAAGAGATAAAAGAAAAAGCAAGAAAAACTTTAAAAAGAAACATATGGACATTAATGATTTTAGGTTTATTCATGACAAGTATAGTGGGAGAATATTTAGTAAATAAAGATGGATATTCAAATATAAAAATTATATATGAATATATACAAAATAAAGGCGAACAGCAATTATCACCACAAGAAATATTAATAAATGAATATGCTGATAAAGCCATATCTCAACTATTTACAGGAAATATGACTAAATCGATAAATTATTATAATGAAAAGCACAATATTACAAAAGGAGTAATATTTTCAATCTTTAATATATATACAAAAGGCCAAGCGCAAGTGCAAAATATATTTAATTCAATAGCAAATTACAAAGATAAAGAAGCTATGGCAAGTATTATTTTGATAATTGCATCAATAGGAGGAATGTTAATAAGAGTATTTATATCATATCCTTTAAAAGTAGGAGAAAAAAGAATATATCTAGAAAGTATAAATTATAGAAAAACAAGAATCAAAAGATTAAAATATGCATTCAAAAAAGAAAGATATTTACCAACAGTAAAAACAATTTTTTTAGCAGAAATATATAAGATGTTGTGGAATTTAACAATAGTAGGAGGAATAATCAAAAACTATTCTTACAAAATGGTACAATACATAGTGGCAGAAAATCCAAACATTAAGGCTAAAGATGCAATAAAAATGTCAAGAAAAATGATGAATGGAAGTAAATGGCAAGCATTTAAATTAGACATGTCGTTTTTAGGCTGGAATATATTACAATATGCTACATTGGGAATAGCAGGTTTGTATGTTACACCATACTATGCAACAACGATTGCAGAATTATATAGAGTTTTAAGAGAAGAATATATTAATGGGCAAAAATATAATTTTGAAGCTTTAAATGATGAAAAATTATTTGAAGAAAATGAATTAGAAAAATATCCAGATCCTGACGAAATATTAAGAAAGAAAATAAAAATAGACTATAACAAAAAATATGAACTAACATCAATAATATTATTTTTCTTCATATTCTCATTTATAGGATGGTTGTGGGAAGTAGGGTTATATCTATTTAGAGATGGAATCTTAGTAAATAGAGGAATGATGTATGGACCATGGTTACCAATATATGGTGTAGGATGCACATTAATAGTATTATTAACAAAATTTAAATCATTTAGAAAGATGTTAAAAAATCCATTGGTAACATTTGGAATAATTATGGCATTATGCACAATAATAGAGTATTTTACATCTTGGTATATAGAAAAAGTTGCTGGCATAATGTATTGGGATTACACAGGAGTGTTCATGAATATAAAAGGTCGAGTATGTCTTGAATGTAGTATGTTTTTTGGGATTGGAGGATGCTTATGTGTATACTTTGTAGCACCATTTCTAGAAAGAAGATTACAAAGATTTACTACAAAATTTAAGGTTACAGTGTGTACAATATTAGCACTGTTATTCTGTTCAGATAGTATATACTCACAATTTCATCCACATATAGGAGAGGGAATTACGTCGCAAGCTCATGAAATAAACACAAATAACCAATAACATTATCAATAAAAATATAGAAGTATAAGTTAAGAATATAAACATTTTATGTTTTGAATAAATAGCATAAAAAGTTTATATTTTTTTTATTTCAGGTTACAAGAATCACTTGAATTCGTCATGAAAAAGAAAATATAATTATGGCGTGTCCCGAAGAGAACCGGTCCCTAAAGAACATTGGGGGCAATAAATGGTCAATGAAGAACCGGTCCCAAATGAACATGGTGCAAAAGAGAACCGGTCCCAAATGACACAAAATAGAAGAAAGGAAAAAGTAATATGAAAAAAAAGGGAGAATGCTGTACTTTAGCACAACTGAGGGTGGGACAAAGAGGAAAAATATTAAAATTAGAAGAAGAAAATAAGAAAATAAGAAGACATATGTTAGACATGGGAATGACAGTGGGAGTAGAGGTTAAGATAAAGAAGATTGCGCCATTGGGAGATCCTATAGACATTAACTTAAGAGATTATGAATTGTGCATATGTAAAAAAGATTTATCGAAAATTTTAGTAAAAGTTTTGTGAAAGTGATCGTTAGAGAACCGGTCCCAAATGAACATGGCGCAAAAGAGAACCGGTCCCAAATGATCTGGAGGTAGAATATGAAAGTTGCTTTAGTTGGAAATCAAAATAGTGGGAAGACTACGTTGTTTAATTTATTAACTGGAATGAATGCTAAAATTGGTAATTGGCCAGGAGTTACTATAGAGAAAAAAACTGGTATAATAAAGGAGTTTAAGAAAGAGGCTTGTGAGATAACAGATTTGCCAGGTATATATTCTCTAAGTCCGTATAGTGTGGAAGAAGAGGTTTCTAGAAAGTTCATTTTTGATGAAAATCCGGATGTTATTATTAATATTGTTGATGCTAATGTTCTTGAGAGGAGCTTGTATCTGACAACTCAGTTGCTAGAGTTAGATTGTAAAGTTATTATTGCATTAAATATGATTGATTTGCTAGAGAAGAAGGGCTTTGAGATTGATGAACATAAGTTGGAAATGATATTAGGGACAAGAGTTGTTAAAATATCTGCATTAAATGGGGAGGGGGTGGATGAGTTAATTAAAGAGTTACATAGACAGCCTAGTTTTAGTGATATAAAGAATGATGGAATAAGTCTATTAACTGGTTATGGTAATTATACAAGTGATTTATATATTTATGATGCAAAATTAGAACAGGCTATATCTGAAATTAAAAACAATTTAATAAGTAACAGCAGACATAAAAGATTTGTTTCTATTAAATTGTTAGAATGTGATGCCAGATTTGATAAATCTGATTTTATAGGTTTTAGTGCTAATAATATAAAAAATATTCTAGATGATTTATTAAAACAATATGATACTGATTTAGAAGAAGTTATTGCAACAGAAAGATATGCATTTATTGAAAAAATAAAACCTCAAGTTGTTCGTAAATTTAATCAAGATTCAGAATTTAACCATCATCAGCAAATTCCTAAGAGAAATATATCTGACAAATTAGATGAAATTTTTCTAAACAGGTGGCTAGCGATTCCGATATTTATTATTATAATGTTTTTGGTATATTATTTATCAGTAGGTGTAGTAGGAAAGTTTACAGTGGACTTTATAGGAGAAAATATTAAAATATTTGGAGAAATGATAAAAGAATTGTTAGAAAAAATAGGAATAGCAGAGTGGTTAAATAGTTTAATTGTAGATGGAATAATAGCTGGAGTCGGGACTGTTATCAGTTTTGTACCACAATTAATGATATTATTTACATGCATAGCTATATTAGAAACAACAGGTTATATGTCAAGGATTGCATTGCTTTTGGACAAGATATTTAGAAAAATAGGTTTGAGCGGAAAAAGTTTAATACCGTTTATAGTAGGGACAGGATGTAGTGTGCCAGCAATTATGGGGACAAGAATAATAGAAAATCAAGATGAAAGAGAGATGACAGCCATACTTGCTCCATTTATACCGTGTAGTGCAAAACTACCAATAATAGCACTATTTTCAGGCTGCTTTTTTAAGCAGAATTCAGGGCTCATTTCAGTTTCATTATATTTTTTATCTATAATAATAATAATAGCAAGTGCAATTTTAATGAAAAAATTTATATATAAAAATACAAGTAGTACATATATTTCGGAACTTCCAGAATACAAGATTCCGAATGCTAAATATGTAGCAAGAGATGTATTTGACAAGACATTTGCATTTTTTAAGAGAGCTGGTAGTGTGATACTTATATGTTCTATAATAATATGGTTTTTATTATCATTTTCAATAAAATTAGAATATGGAATAGATATAGAAAATAGTATATTAGCTTTAATTGGAAAAACTATATCTTGGATATTTTACCCAATACTAGGAGTGAATAGTTGGGGAGCAACAGTTTCAGTTATACAGGGATTAGTTGCCAAAGAACAGGTAATATCTTCGATGTCAGTAATTGCAGGTTTTTCTCAAAATGTAGAAAGTGGAAATCAATTTTTAGAGTCACAGATATTTAATTTTTTTACACCATCATCAGCATATGCATTTATGGTATTTAATTTATTTAGCGCACCATGTTTTGGAGCAATTGGAGCTATGAGAAAAGAACTAGGTAGTGCTTGCAAAACTGGAAGAGTAGTTGCATTTCAAATAACATTGGCATGGTGTTTAGCAACACTTATAAATCAATTAGGAATTAATTTGATAATAGTTATAGCATTAGCAATAGTTATACTTTCTATAGTAAAATCAAACTTCCTAACTAGTCAGAAAAACAAAAGAGAATGCAGAAGATGTCCATATTGTAAAGATTGTCAGAATATGTTATAATACATAATGATTAACAAATGTTTAATATATATAAATAGGAGGACAAATGGAGAAACAGATACCACAATTTTTAATTACAATGTTAACAGAACAGTATGGAGAAAAAATAACAAAACAAATATTAGATGGATATACAAAGCAAAAATATGTAACATTACGTGCAAATAAAATAAAAACTAGAGTAGAAGATATAGAAGAACAATTAATAAAAAATAATATCAAATTTAGAAAAATAGGATGGTATAAAGATGCAATAATAATAGAAAGTGCAAGGGAAGACGAAATAAGAAAAACAGAAATGTATGAGAATGGAGAAATATACTTGCAAAGTTTGTCATCAATGTTGCCACCAATTATTTTAGAACCAGAAAAAGGAGAAAATATATTAGACATGGCAGCTGCACCAGGAGGAAAAACAACACAAATTGCAGCTATAACAGAAAATAAGGCATTTATAACAGCTTGTGAGAAAAATAAAATAAGAGCAGAAAGACTAAAATATAATTTACAAAAACAAGGAGTAACTTGTGTAAACATTATGGCAGAAGATGCAAGAAAATTAAGTGATTATTTTTCGTTTGACAAAATTTTATTGGATGCACCATGTAGTGGAAGCGGAACAGCAAATATATTTGATGATAGATTTTCTAAAGAATTGGTGCAAAGGTCAAGCAAAACACAAGAAGAATTATTAAGAAAAGCAATAAAAATATTAAAATCTGGTGGAGAAATCATATATTCAACATGTTCTATATTAAAACAGGAAAACGAAGAAATATTGAAAAAGATAATAAAATCTGGAAAAGTTGAAATTGTTCCAATAAAAATAAATAGTGAGATACCAACTTTACCAGTAGGAATTGATGGAACTGTTTGTATTGCGCCAACAGAATTATATGAAGGATTTTTCGTAGCCAAAATATATAAAAAATAAAAAAGAAGTCAACTGTAAAATAATAAATAACAGTTGACTTTTTTTATTATCTATCTAATTCGTCATTACTTGAATTTGTAGAATTAGATTGAGCAGAAGTATTTTTATGTAAAAGTTTAATTGATTCTTGTTGTTGATCAAGAGCATTACAAATAGCTTTAGTTGCAATCAATTGCTGAGAAGAAGGTAGTTGCCTTATTTTAGAATTCATATATTCAATGTTTTGATCTATTTCTCTTTGAGCCATAGACTTAGATTTAGGCTCATTTTGATTTGATTTTAACAAATCTGATATTCGTTGCATTGTAATATCTCTTTCTTTTGGAGACATTTTTTCCAATATTTTGTTTAAGTTTTGTAAATTTAATGTAGAATTACCATTTAATTGTCTAATAAGCATTGACTCATCTGATTGATCAAGAGAGCTTTTTGAAAATGTTTTAATTTTATTTATAAAGAAATTTCTTTCCTCAGTACTTAATTGTGAAAAGCGTCCTGTTTGAGGAATATTAAAATCACCTATATCATCAAATGTTCGTGCTGATTTTTTAGCAAGATAATTTAGTAATTGTTCTTGCACATATTTTTGTTGAAGTTGACCATATTCATGGTATGGTTTACCTTCTTGATCATAGCTTTCTTTTAGATTTTTGTATTCTTTTAAAGCCAATTTTGGTAAATTTGCATCAAACATATCAGCCAATAAATCCTCATTTACAGACATAATTGTTGATAATGTTGATATTTTAGGTCCACCATATTTCATACAATCTAAAGCTGTTCTTTTGGCTATTATATCTAATAATTTAGACTTTATATTTGGTGTTAAAGTAGCTAAAGTAATATTAAATTTCTGTATTTGAGGAGCTAAATTAGAGTCACTTATATCATCACAGGTTGAATAAATATGAGATAATTCTTTAAGAAGTTTGTTTTCTTCTTCTATAGCTTTTTGTCTTTCTCGCTCTTCTAATTCTTTTTCGATTTTTGCTTGTTGTTCTTTTTTTATATCTTCATCAGGAATTTGCTTAGCAATTTTTTGGGCTGCATTTGGACTAATAGGTGTTTCTTCTAAAATTTCTGCTATTTTAGGAGATGATAAATCTGTTGCTTCTACTGCAGCAACAGTTGCCTCTTCAGATTTTACATCAGGTAGCTGTTTTATTATTTTTACTAAATCGGCATCAGATAAATCCGTATTTTTTTGAAGTCTTTTCATAAATTCACCTACTGGCATTTCAGGATGAGTTTGAATTTCTTCTATTGCAGCATTTACGGCTTTACGAGCAGCTTCTTTTTGAGACTCACTTTCTTCTATAACTGTTTGTACAGTATTAACTCCTTGTTGAAGTTTGATTTCTTTTTTCTTTTCTTCTTTATTAAAAATCTTGTCTATTAAACTCATTAGTATCACCTTTCTTTCGTTTATATAAATATTATACAAACATATTATAATTTAGTCAATAAAAGTTTAAAATTTTATTAAGATATATAGATTGTGTTGTACTTATTATCTGAATGTGATAAAATACGATAAAGATTGAGGAGAGAAAAAATGAAGAAACAAAAAAAAATGATATTAAATTTTTTGCTATTTATGTTTTTAATTGTTTTAACATTTTATATATTATTAAAAGACCAAAATTTATTAGATGTATTTGATATAATAAAATCAGCAAAAATAGAATTTGTACTAATTGGAATTTTATGTGTATCAATGTATGTAATATGTGAGGCCATAAATATATCAAGGACATTAAAAGCATTAGGTGAAAAATCAACATTTGTAAATAATATAAAATATGCACTAATAGGATTTTTCTTTAGTGCAATTACACCTGCAGCAAGTGGTGGTCAGCCAATGCAAATTTATTATATGCATAAAAATCATATATCTGTTGCGAATTCAACATTAGCATTATTGATAAATTTAACAAGTATGCAAATTGTAACAATTGGATTAGCATTATTTAGTGTAATGATAAATTATCAATATATGAACAAAACATTAATTATTCTATTTACAATAGGAATATTATTAAATTTAACAGCATTAACATTATTGCTAGTCGGAATATTCTCAAAAAAAATGTCAAGAGCTTTAATAAATTTTGCAATAAAAATATTAAAATTGTTTAGAATAAGAAATATAGAAGACAAGAAGAAAAAGCTTGAAGATACATTGTCAAAATACCAAAACAGTGCAGATTATATAAAAAATAATAAACGATTGATTTTTAGAACAATACTTACTACACTAGTACAGTATATGGCATATTATAGTGTTACATATTGCACATATAGAGCATTAGGATTTGCAGAACATAATATAATAGAAATAGTAACAATGCAAGCAGTACTATATGGAACTGTTTCTGGAATACCATCTCCAGGAGCTGTTGGAGTTACAGAAGGTGCATTTATCGAAATATTTAGAAATATTTATCCGCAAAATATGATTAAAAGTGCTGTACTATTAAATAGAGGAATAAACTTCTATTTGCTTAACATTGTATGTGGAACAGTAACTATAATAAATCAGTTAGCATCTAAAGATGATATAAAACAATTGGAATAAAGAGTCAGTTTAGTTATATTTCCTCTGATTTTATGATATAAATGGAATTGGAGGAAATTTAATATGAACAGAATAAAGAAAGTATTGGCAATAATAATAGTTGCAATTATTTTAATAGGAGTGTTATTAACAGTGGGAATAGGAAACTATTTTGTTAATTATGCCATTGCAAGAAGTGGTGATGGTGGAAATAGAGAAATAAAAGAAGATTCTAAAATAGAAGTATTAGGTGAAGATGAGCAACTTATAGAAGATAATCGAAAATCAGCAAGTGAATCTGCTCAAAATTGGGCTAATAATATAATAAATCAAAAGGTTGAAATACAAGCTAATGATGGAGTTACTTTAAGAGGAACAGAATATATAACAGACAAAGATAGTGGAAATTGGGCAATTATTTTACATGGATATAGGGCAGAGCCAAAATCAGTGTTGACAATAGGAGAGCATTTTTCAGCCAAAGGGTATAATGTATTAATTCCAAGCATGAGAGCTTGTGCTGATAGTGATGGAGACTTTGTAGGAATGGGCTGGCTTGATAAAGATGATTTGAAATGTTGGATTAATTTGATTATAACAGAAAATCCTAATGCCAAAATCATATTACATGGTTCATCAATGGGAGCTGCAACTGTATTAATGGCATCTGGAGATGAATTGCCCTCAAATGTAAAGGCAATTATAGCTGATAGTGGTTATACTTCAGTTTGGGATATTTTTGCATCAGAAGCAAAAGCAAGATTTGGATTACCATCATTTCCAGTTTTGAATATGTTTCAAGTTGTTGCAAAAGTAAGAGCAGGTTACAATATAAAGAAGGCATCTGCATTAGAACAAGTAAAAAATAGTAAAATACCAATTTTATTTATACATGGTGACAAAGATGATTTTGTTCCAGAAAGTATGTGTGAGTCTTTGTATAATTCTGCTAATTGCATAAAAGATAAATTAATTATTAGTGGTGCTGGGCATACAGATTCAAAATATAAAGAGCCAGAGATTTATTATAATAAGATTTTTGAATTTATTGATAAAGTAGAAAACTAGAGGTAAAAACTTCTAGTTTTTTATGTTATCTATTGACAAAATGTTATTTCCATATTATAATGTTAACCGTAGTTAACATCTGCTATAAGTTGTCAAAAAGTCCAATTATTTCGATATGACAATTTATTGCAGAAAAAGGAGAAAGATATGATATCAAAAGCATTAGAAGAATATTTAAAAACAATGTATGTACTCCAAAAGCAAAATGGAAACATAAGAGTAACAGATATTGCTAATAAAATGAATTGTTCAAAACCAAGTGTAAACAAAGCATTAAACAATTTAAAAGAAGAAGAGTTAGTAAAATATGAAACTTATGGAACAATAGAATTAACAGAAGATGGAGAAAGTCTAGCACAAAAAATATTAGAAGCATATGATATTGTTTATTTATTTTTAAAAGACGTACTAAATTTAGATGAAGAATCAGCAAAAAAGGAAGCAGAAAAAATAAAACTTACAATAACAGATGAAACCATAAATAAATTAGCAAAATATGTGCATAATGTTTTAGGATTTAGAGAATTAAATTGTAATTATGATATAAACCAAGAAAAATGTAGATGTTGTGTAAAAAGAACATCAAAAACAAGAAAGGAATAGTAAGATGAGTGACAAATTATTAGAAATAAAAGATTTACATGTTAATGCAGGAGAAAAAGAAATTTTAAAAGGATTAAACTTAAATATTAAAAAAGGTGAAGTTCATG
This sequence comes from uncultured Clostridia bacterium, assembly GCA_928721565.1. Taxonomy (GTDB): domain Bacteria; phylum Bacillota; class Clostridia; order TANB77; family CAG-508; genus CAG-269. The sequence goes on along the minus strand of OV788638.1, from coordinate 1,476,013 downwards.
TAATAATGGGACCAAATGGTGCAGGAAAATCAACACTTGCAAATGTTATATTAAATAATCCACAATACACAAAAACAAGTGGTTCAGTAGAATTTGAAGGAGAAAATATAAATGATTTAAGTACTGACCAAATTGCTAAAAAAGGAATTTTTATGTCATTCCAATTACCAGAAGAAATACCTGGAATTTCAACAATGAATTTCTTAAAATATGCAAAAAATAAAGTAACAGAAAAACCTGTTAAAATATTTGAATTTAAAGATACTGTAAAAAAATACTCAGAAGAATTAAGTATGAATCCAAAATTAATTGAAAGAAACTTAAATGTTGGATTCTCTGGTGGAGAGAAAAAGAAAAATGAAATTTTACAAATGCTTGTATTAAATCCAAAACTTGCAATATTAGATGAAACAGATTCAGGACTTGATGTTGATGCTATAAAAATAGTTTCTAAAGGTATCGAAATGTTTAAAAATGATGATAATGGAGTATTGATTATTACTCATAATACAAGAATATTAAATCATTTAAAAGTTGATTATGTACATGTTTTAGTAAATGGACAAATTGTAAAAACTTCAACAGCTGAATTAGCTGAAGAGATTGAAGAAACAGGATATGCACAATATAAAAAATAAAGGAAGGAAAAACTAATGGCTAAAACTCAAATAGATGAAATAAATAGAAATATATATGACATAAAAAATCAAGATGACTATGAATTCAAAATGCAAAAAGGTCTAAGCAGAGAAATAGTAGAAGAAATATCAAAAAGAAAAAATGAACCAGACTGGATGCTAGAAATAAGACTAAAAGCATTAGAAATGTACAAAAAATTAGAACTTCCAACATGGGGACCAGATTTATCAGAACTAAAAATGGATGAAATTGCAACATATGTAAAACCTAAAACAAATTTAAATAATTCGTGGGAAGATGTGCCAGAAGAAATAAAAGACACATTTGATAAATTAGGAATACCAGAAGCTGAAAAAACATCATTAGCAGGTGTTGGAGCTCAATATGATTCAGAAGTAGTATATCATAGTATGAAAGAAGATTTAATAAAACAAGGAGTAATCTATACAGATATGGAATCAGCTGTAAGAGATTATCCAGAAATAGTAAAAGAACATTTTATGAAATGTGTTCCAATAAGTGACCACAAATTTGTTGCATTACATGCAGCAGTATGGTCAGGAGGTTCATTTGTATATGTGCCAAAGGGAGTGAAATTAGATATTCCTTTACAATCATATTTTAGATTAAATTCACCAGAATCAGGTCAATTTGAACACACATTAATAATAGTAGATGAAGGTGCAAGTTTACATTTTATAGAAGGATGTTCTGCTCCTAAATATAATAAAGTAAATCTACATGCAGGATGTGTTGAATTATATGTAAAAGACAATGCATATTTAAGATATTCAACAATAGAAAATTGGTCAAAAAATATGATGAACTTAAATACTAAAAAGGCAATAGTAGGAAAAAATGCACAAATAGATTGGGTAACAGGTTCATTTGGATCAAAAGTATCTATGTTATATCCAATGAGCATATTAAATGGAGAAAATGCAAAAACTGAATATACAGGAATAACATTTGCTGGTGGAGGACAAAACCTTGATACTGGATTTAAAGTAATCCATAATGCACCAAATACATCATCTGTAGTAAATTCAAAATCAATTTCAAAAGATGGTGGAGCATGTACTTATAGAGCATTAGTAAGAATAAATGAAAATGCTAAAAATTCAAAATGTAGTGTAAGTTGTGAATCACTTATGTTAGATGATATTTCAAGATCTGATACAATACCTGTTAATGACATTAGAACAGATGAAGTAGAATTTTCACACGAAGCTAAAATAGGAAAAATTAGTGATAAAGCAATATTCTATTTAATGTCAAGAGGATTATCAGAGGAAGACGCAAAAGCAATGATTGTAAGGGGATTTGCATATCCAATTTCAAAAGAATTACCAGTAGAATATGCAGTTGAAATGAATAATTTAATAAATCTAGAGTTAGAGGGGGCAATTGGATAATGGAAAAATTAAAAGTAAATGATACACCAGTTAGAACAGCAAGAAATTTTAAAATAAACAACATAGAAGTTGAACTTGATTTGCCAGAAAAGATTGCTGAATTCAAAAATGTGGAAATTATTAATGACAAAAGCATTATAGATAGTGAAATTTCAAATACACCACTAACTTACGGTACAGGAAAAATTTTAGAAGAATTAAATTATGAAACAGCAAATAGCAAGATAAGAATACAGACAAGCAATAAAAAAGAAAATATTAGAATAAGATACAATTTTGATGATAATAATTTAAAATTAATAAATCAAATAGAAATAATTGCAAATGGTGATACAAATGTAATTATTGAATATAAATCTCAAACAGCTCAAAAATGTTTACACAATGGAATTATCAGAACAATTGCAAATGAAAATGCAAAACTTAATGTAACAATTGTAAATCTATTAAATGAAGATTCAGATAATTTTGAAGCAATAGAAAATAGATTAGAAAAAAATTCGAAAGTAAAATATACAATTATTGATATTGGTGGAAAAATTAGTGTTTCTAATTATTATTCAAATGTAATTGGAGAAAATGCAGATAATGATTTGAAATCAATATATTTAGGTATCGGTGAACAAAGAAAAGATATCAATTATATTGCAGAATTAAGAGGGACAAAAACTAATATAGATATTGATGTTCAAGGTGCTTTAAAAGATTCGGCTAAGAAGAATTTTAAAGGAACTATTGATTTCAAAAAAGGTTCTAAAAAAGCAAAGGGAAATGAAAATGAATATTGCATGCTTTTATCTGATAAGGCTAAATCTATTGCATTACCAATGCTTTTATGTACTGAAGAAGATGTAGAAGGTAATCATTCTACTGCTTCTGGTAAAGTTGATGAAAAACAGTTATTTTATATTATGACTAGAGGTATTAGTTACAAAGAAGCGGTTAAATTGATTGTTAAGTCTAAGTTTAATAAGATTATTGAGAGAATTTTAGATGAAGAGTTGAAAGATGAAATTTTAAGTGAGATTGATAAGAGGTTAGATTAAAAAACGAAAAATATTTATAAAATAATATGATTATTCAAGTGGTTGGTTAGTATCTTTTGGAGGAATTGGATTTTTGATACATATTTGTTCTAGAAACAAGTACATATTCAAATATAGTTCTGAAAAAAGAAAAATCGAGATTTATCCAGATATGGACAAATCTCAAAATAACCAACCAAATGAATAAGGGCGTAAGCTCTTATTCTTTTATATAAATATATTAACACAAATAAAAATAAATGTCAAATAAAAAAGAAAAGATTTCTAAATGAAAGAAAAGCCTTACAGACTTTTCTTTCAAAAACATAGAAACTATTCAATTCTTAACAGTTGGTAATTAAAAATTATTACATTTTCAGGATCAATGTTTTCGCTTAGAGCAAATTTATTACGTAATAATAAAACTTCTTCGAATGAGGAAATTTTATCAGTCATACTTATTTCTGTACTAAAGTATTTTTGCGAATAGCCATCAGCCGACATAACACCTGAAACAAAGTAATAATACATCATATAAATACCTCCGTATTTCTAAACAATCGAGTATATAAAAAATACATACTCTTAATCTAAAAGTTTCACATAAATAGTATAGCATAAAATCAACATAAAGTAAAGAAAGGAATGAAAAATGAATATCAATGAAATAAAAAAAGATTTTCCATTATTAGAAAATAGAGATATAGCATATTTAGACAGTGGGGCAACAACTCAAAAGCCAATACAAGTAATAAAGGCAGTAGAAGAATTTTATGAAAAAAACAATGCAAACCCACACAGAGGAGCATACACATTAAGTATAGAAGCAACCGAAGAATATGAAAATACAAGAACAAAAATTGCAGAATTTATAAATGCAAAGCATAGAGAAGAAATAATATTTTCAAAAAATGCAACAGAAAGTTTAAATTTAATTGCATATTCATATGGAATGGACAACCTAAAAAAAGATGACGAAGTAGTAATTTCCATAATGGAACACCATTCAAATTTAGTACCATGGCAAAAAATGACAAAAGCAACAGGAAGTAAATTAAACTATATGTATATTAATGAAAATTTTGAACTTTCAGATGAAGAAATTGAAAGTAAAATTACAGATAAAACAAAAATAGTAGGAATTGCTCATGTCTCAAATGTTTTAGGAACAATAAATAATGTAAAGAAAATTATAAAATGTGCACATAAAAAAGGTGCTGTTGTAGTTGTAGATGCATCACAAAGTATTCCACATATGAAAATAGATGTACAAGATCTAGATGCAGACTTTTTAGTATTTTCAGGACATAAAATGCTAGCACCTTTAGGAATTGGTGTATTATATGGAAAAAGAGAAATATTAAATAAAATGACACCATTTTTAATGGGCGGAGACATGATAGAATATGTGTATGAGCAAGATACAACATTTGCACCATTACCAAATAAATTTGAAGCAGGAACACAAAATGTAGAAGGTGTTATAGGATTAGGTGCAGCAATTGATTATATTCAAAAAATTGGATATGATAAAATACAAGAACTTGAAAATGATGTAGTATCATATGCAAGACAAGAATTATCAAAATTAGATTATTTAACATTGTATCTAACTCCAAATTCAGAAAATCATTCAGGTGTAATTTCATTTAATATTAAAGGAGTACATCCACATGATGTTGCTAGTATCTTGGATTCAGAAAATGTTTGTGTACGTTCAGGAAATCATTGTGCACAACCACTTATGAGATTTTTGGGTATTGATTCAACATGTAGAGCAAGTTTCTATTTTTACAATACAAGAGAGGATGTAGATAGACTTGTCCATGCTTTAAATAAAGCATATGATATGTTTAAGAAATTTATTACAATTCAAGGCTCATAAAAACTATATTATTAATTTTCTAAAATACATATAATTTAGCCGTGAATTGAGACAAAATTTTATAAAAGCGAAAAAAAGTTCGATAAATATTGACAATTACTACCAGTGATGATATAATTCGTGTAGTGTGTTTGAATAAAGGAGTACCGAATTCTGGCATAAGTGCATAGATTGGTGAGCAACTATGCTATATGCTTGCTAATCTATGCATTTATGCTAATTATGGCTTAAATGTAAATTACAAAAGAAGGAGGTGTCTCTACTATGGAGTTAATAGAGCATCTATTAATGAAATTGATTTCTTTTGGAGGAATAGGATTTTTGATACATATTTGTTCCAGAAACAAATACATATTTAAATACAGTTCTGAAAAAAGAAAAATTGAGATTTATCCAAACGAGGACAAATCTCATAACAAAACACACTTAGATGAAGAGGTCTAACCTCTTTATCTTTTTATAAATATATATTAACACATCAAAAAAAATATGTCAAGAAAGAAAGGTAAAAAGATGGAAGATTTAACAGATGTATATAATGACTTAATAATGGAACACAGCATGAATTCATATAACAAGAAAAAGTTAGAAGGAGCAGATTATTCAGAAATAGGACACAATCCAAACTGTGGAGACGAAATAACACTAGAATTAAAATTAAATGGAAACAAAATAGAAGATATGGCATTTACAGGACATGGATGTGCAATATCACAAGCTTCAACATCAATAATGATAGATACATTAAGAGGAAAAACAATAGAAGAAGCAAAAGAGATTATAAAAACATTTATAGAAATGATAAAAAGAGAAACAACAGATGAAGAACAATTAAAAAAATTGGAAGATGCTATAGCTTTTAAAAATGTATCAAATATGCCAGCAAGAGTAAAATGTGCACTTTTAGCATGGCACACAATAGAAGATATGTTAAACAAAAATGACAAAAATGGAAAAGGAACAATAAATTGTTGCCATTAATTAAAATATAAAGAAAAGGTAAAAAAATGGAGAATAAAAAAGTATTATTAGGAATGAGTGGAGGCGTAGACAGTAGTGTGTCAGCCTTATTATTAAAACAAAATGGATATGAACCAATAGGAATAACATTAGAACTATTTACAGGAAGTAGTTGTTGTAATATAAACACATATATAGACGCCAAAAATGTATGTAATTCAATAGGAATACCACACTTTACAGACAATTGTAAAGAATTATTTAAAAAGCATGTTATACAAGACTTTATAGATTGTTATTCAAATTGCAAAACGCCAAATCCATGTATAGAATGTAATAAATATATGAAATTTGGATATATGTGGAAAAAAGCTAAAGAGCTTGGATGCAATTATATTGCGACAGGGCATTATGCTAAAACAGAATATAGTGAAAAATATGGCAGATGGGTACTAAAAAAATCAAATGCAGGAAAAAAAGATCAAAGCTATGTATTATGGAACATTCCAAAAGAGTTAATAGAACATGTAGTATTTCCACTTGCAAATTTTGAAGACAAAGAGCAAATTAGAGAAATAGCAAGAGAAAATAATTTAAAAGTTGCAAACAAGCCAGATAGTGAAGATATCTGTTTTGTACCAGATGGAAATTACAAAAAATTCTTAGAAAATAATTCAGACTTAAGACCTAAAAAAGGAAACATAGTAAATAGCAAAGGTGAAATCTTAGGAAAACATACAGGTTTATATAATTATACAATTGGACAAAGAAAAGGACTAGGAATATCATATAGAGTACCTTTATTTGTAATAGGGTTTAATCCATTAAAAAATGAAGTAATAGTTGGAGAGGAAAGCGAATTATATCAAAAACAAATAAATGTAACAGATGTCAACTTATTGCTAATAGATGAAATAAAAGAACCAATAGAAGTAGAAGTAAAAACAAGATATTCTTCCAAAGTAGCAAAAGCAACAATTGAACAAAATGGAGAAAATCAAGTAAAAGTAATATTTGACGAACCACAAAGAGCAATAACACCAGGGCAATCAGCTGTATTTTATGTAGGAGACATTGTATTAGGAGGAGGCAAAATATGTTAAACCAATTTTCAAGAACAGAATTAGTAATAGGCAAAGCAGGAGTAGAAAAATTAAATAATGCAAAAGTAGCAATATTTGGTTTAGGTGGAGTAGGCTCATTTGTTTTAGAAGGACTTGTTAGAGCTGGAATCGGAAACTTTGTATTAATAGATGATGATAAAATTTGTTTAACAAATTTAAATAGACAAATATTAGCAACAAGAAAAACAGTTGGACAAGCTAAAGTAGAAGTAGCTAAACAAAGAATTTTTGATATAAATCCAAATGCCAATGTAGAAATCTACCAAGAATTCTTTATGCCAGAAACAGAAGGAATACTTGATAATTCTATAGACTATATAGTAGATTGTATAGATACAGTAACAGCTAAAATAGAATTAGTAGTTAGAGCAGAAAAGTTAAATATTCCAATAATATCTTGTATGGGAACAGGAAACAAGCTGGATCCAACAAGATTTGAAGTAACAGATATTTATAAGACAAGTATTTGTCCACTTGCTAAAGTAATGAGAAAAGAATTACGCAGTAGAGGAATTAAAAAATTAAAAGTAGTATATTCAAAAGAAGAACCAGTAAAATTAAATGAAACAGAGGAGAATAGTTGCAAACATAATTGCATATGTCCACCAGGAACAAAAAGAAAATGTACTATTCGAAATCAAGTGCCAGGAAGCATTTCATTTGTGCCATCTGTTGCAGGTTTAATAATTGCTGGAGAAGTAGTAAAAGCAATATTAAATGATTAGGGTGTAATAATGAGAAGAGCATATAAAGAAATAAATAAAGAAGAAACAGAAACTACAATAAATGTATTATATGATGAAGAATTAATAGTAATATATACAAATAAAATAGGATTGCAAAAGCAATTAAAAAAAGTTTTAGGAAAGCCAAAAAGAGAAGATGTTAGAGGAAATTCAATAATAGGAAGCTGTTGGGAACTTCCATTTAACGAAAAAACTAAAATATCTCAAATGATGTTGAAAGCCAATATTTTTGAATTATAATTTCAATAAAAGTTCTATATAATAAATATATGGAGATGATAAAATGAAAGTATTAATAATAGAAGATGAATATAGTTTAGCAGATGCAATATCAGAAATATTGAGTAAAGAAGGATTTTCTGTAAAAGTTGAAACAGATGGAGAAAAATGAATTATTAGTACTTGCTAAAATAGAAAATGTAGATGATATAAAAAGTCATGAAATATTTGATGTATCAAATCAAGTTGAAATGTGTGCATCTGTTTTTGAAAGTATGGCATATGAAAAGAAAGTAAAAATAATTACAAATATTCAAAAAGATATAAAATTGAACGGGAATAAACAAGACATTGAACATATTGTATCAACTTTATTAGATAATGCTATAAAACATTCAGAAGATGGAAAAGATGTTAATGTTAAATTAGGAAAAGAAAAAAACAATATAGTATTACAAATAGAAAACTATGGAAAGTCAATTCCAGAAGATCAAAAAGATAAGATTTTTGAAAGATTTTATCGAATAGATAAAGCGAGAAATAGAAATGAAAAAAGATATGGTTTAGGTCTAGCTATAGCTAAATCTACGGTTTTAAAATATAAAGGTAAAATAGAAGTTGATTGTAAAAATGGAGTTATATGTTTTAAAGTTACTTTGCCAATAAAAGATTAAGAGGAACCTTGTAATGGTTCCTCTATTTTAAACTACAAAAGTTTTTGCACAGCCTCTAAGATTTCTGGGCGAAAGGTATTTCCTAGTTTCTTAATGTCATTGTTAGAAGTACATCTGAACTCTAGTCTTTCCTGTTCATGTTTTTTTACTAATACTTTTTGGATTTTAATAACATTATAATGTTTACCTTTGGCTATAATACAGAAATAGTCAGCATTATAATCAAGCAATTTTACATTAGATATATTTTTGCAAATGTTACCATAGACTGCAAAAATTCTTGCATTAGGATTATGTTTATAGATCCTTATTATTGGTTCTTTAGACTCAGTTTGTGACATTGAATATTCAATCCGAACACCTAAATCAGTTACAGCCGAACCTGAGTAAATAATTTTGTTTTTGGAATTCATAGTTTGTCCTCCTTTTGTAGATAGATATAATTATTTTCTATCATTTTAATATTAATCTTAAAGATTATATCATATTATGTAAATAAAATCAAATTTTTATATCAAATTATTTTTTTCAATAATTTTTCAATCTTTATATATTATATTAATACTCGAAATGAATAATGTAAATATTATTAGGAGGAAAAATATGTATATTTTAAAAAACAGTTTAATTTCAATTTTTAGAAACAAAGGAAGGAACATACTAATAGGCTTAATAATTTTAACAATAGCATGTGCTTCAACGGTAACTCTAGCCATAAGAAACACAGCAGACACAATAGTAAAAAGTTATGAGGAATCACATGATTTAATAGCAACAATATCATTTGATAGAGGACAATTAGGAAAAAGTTTTAAAGGAGGAGAAGATGCACAAAAAGAAAATATAGAAGCATTTACAGCAGAAGTAAAAGAAAAAGGATTAAATGAATATTACACAGTTAATACAAATTTAGAGGAAATAACAAGTGCAACAGAATCAATTGAAAATGTGAAAACTTTTGCAACAACATTTTTAATAATAACATTGATAATATCTTCTTTAGTATTGTTTGTAATTAATATGATAAACATTAGAGAAAGAAAATACGAAATTGGTGTGTTTAGAACAATAGGGATGAGTAAACTAAAATTAACAATGCAATTTGTATTAGAATTACTTATTATTTCAACAATGTCATTAATAATAGGAGCAATAATTGGGGCATTTTTAGCAAAGCCAGTAGGAAATATGTTATTAGCTAGTGAGATTGAGTCAACTCAAAGCACACAAGAAGAAATGTCAAACAACTTTGGTAAGCCTGGTGGAATGGATATGCAATTAAAGGAAAAAGTGGAAGTGGAAAAACAACAGGAAATTTGGATAAAGATACCGAAAATGAAATTTTAAAAATCTTCAAAAGGCTTGCTAAAGATGAGAATAAATGTATTGTAATTGTCACACATTCTCAAAATGTTTGTGATAATGTAGATATAGTATATGATTTACATAAGAAAGACGTTCTATAATAGAACGTCTTTTTTATGTAAATATTAAGGGCTAATGGCTGAAAAAAGTGAGTGTTACCAGTTATATACTGGAGCTTTTGAGTTGGAATAATGTAATTAATAAAATCTAAAGAAATAATATAAAAAAATTCTTGATAAAATTTAAACAAAATGTTAAAATTAATGAGTGAAAAAATTTAAAAGAAGAGGATGAAATGATAAACTTATTATTATGTGGAAATGAAAAAGTATTTGATGGAGCCTTAACAGAGCTAATATCAATAAAAAATAGGACACAAGAAACAATAAAATGTTATATATTCACAGCAGAATTAACAAGAATAAAATCAGAATATACAGCAATAAGTGAAGAGCAAGTAGAATTTTTAGACAGAGTGGTCAAACAAAAAAATTCAAAAAATGAAGTAAAAAGAATAGATGTAACAGAAGTATATGAAAAGCAATTTAAAAATTGTGCAAATGAAGGAGCATATTGCACACCATATACATTATTACGACTATTAGCAGATTTAATACCAGAAATGCCAGAAAAATTATTATACTTAGACATAGATATGATGGCAGGAGGGGATATTTCTAAGTTATACAACATAGATATTACAAAATATGAATATGCAGCAGTAAAAGAAAAATATGGATGTTGGCTAATAAGACCAGATTATATAAATGCTGGAATGTTATTATTAAATATGAAGAAAATAAAAGAAACGAAGCTTTTAGAAAAGGCAAGAGAAAGAATAAAAAACAAAAAGATGTTATTTGCAGATCAAGATGCAATATTTTGGTCAACAACTAAAAAGAAAATTATACCAAGAATATATAATGAACAATCAAAATTTAATAAAAAAGATACTATAATCTGTCATTTCTGTAAAAGGCTAATGTTTTTACCATATCCACATACAGAAAACTTTAAACAATGGAATATTGAAGAAGTTCATAAAGTTCTAAAATGTTATTATTTTGACAAAGATTTAGAAGAATATTTAAAATTAAAAGAAGAATATAATACAAGAATGAAAGAGGAAGTTTAAATGGAAAAATATCAAGAAATAATACCAATATTCTTTGCGGTTGATGATAAATATGTACCATTTTTAGCAGTTACATTGCAATCATTGGTAAATAATGCATCACAAGAAAATTATTATGTAATAAAAATATTATATACTAATATGAGCGAAGAAAGTAAAGAAAAAATTAGTAAATATACAAGAGAAAATGTAAACATAGAATATGTAGATTTAAATTATTATATAGAAAAAATAAAAAGTAAGTTATATACAAGAGATTATTTCTCAATGACAACATACTTTAGACTATTTATATCAAATCTATATCCGCAATATAATAAAGCAATATATTTAGACTGTGATATAGTTTTATTAAAAGATATAGCAGAATTATATAATATAGACATTGAAGATAATTTATTAGGAGCAGTACCTGATGATATAATTCAAAAAAATGAAGTATTTCAAGAGTATGTAGAAAAAGTAGTAGGAGTAGCTAGTTACAAGACATATTTTAATGCAGGAATGTTAGTAATGAATTTGGATGAACTTAGAAAATTTCAGTTTCAAGAGAAATTCTTATATTTGCTAGAAAATGTAAAATTTTCTGTAGTCCAAGACCAAGATTATTTAAACAGAATTTGTAAAGGTAGGGTAAAGCTTATAGATACTGCATGGAATTTAATGCCTACAGCAAGTGATGATATGAAAGAAGAAGATATTAAATTAATACATTATAACTATCAATACAAACCATGGCACTATGATGATATAAGATTTGGAAAATATTTTTGGGAATTGGCAAAACAAACAGAATATTATGAAGTAATTAATAAAATTAAAGAAGAATTTACAGATGAAATGAAGTATCAAGATAGAGAAGCAGATATTGCATTAAGAGAACTTGCACAAAAAGAATCAGATTGCGTTGGAGATGACAGAATGTATAGAAATGTGCAGGTGACAGAAAAATCACAAGAAAGAATAGAAATATTAGAAAAAATAAAACAGTTAGAAAAAGAAGGTAAATTTGATGTTGATGCAGAAAATGATCCACCAACAATAGAATTAAGACCGGAAAATGTAGATTATCTAAAAACAAAAAGAACAAATAAATGGAAAAATAAATTTGCTAACAAATTAGGTGAAAGATTTTTAGATGCAATAATAAAAGATAACAAGCTAATAATCAAAGATGTAGAAGGTCTTGAATATTTAAGTGAAATGAAAAATGGAGCATTAATTACATGTAATCATTTTAATCCATTTGACTCATTTACAATTGAAGAAATATTTTCACTATCTGGCCAAAGAAAAAAGAAAAAATTATATAAAGTCATAAGAGAAGGAAATTATACAAATTTTCCAGGATTTTATGGATTCTTATTCAGAAATGCAGATACATTGCCATTAAGTTCAAATACAAGAACAATGATAAAATTTATGAAAGCAGCTGATACAATCTTAAAAAGAGGAGACTTTATACTAATTTATCCAGAGCAAAGCTTGTGGTGGAATTACGAAAAACCAAAGCCACTAAAAAATGGTGCATATAAAATAGCTACAAGAAGCAACGTACCAGTAATACCAATATTTATAACAATGAAAGATAGTAATATTATTGGTGAAGATGGATTTCCTATAAAAGAGTATTATGTACATATAGAAAAGCCAATCTATCCAGATGTAACATTATCTGAAAAAGAAAATGTAGAAAAAATGAAAAATGAAAATTTCGAAGTTTGGAAAAATATATATGAAGAATTTTATGGAATTCCATTAGAATATACAACAATAAAAGAGGAAGTAAATGAAGAAATCTAAACAAATTTATTATTATAAAGATGAATTAAATGATGAATTTTCAGGAGCAGAAATCACACCAAGGATTATTGATGAAAACTATAAATACATCCACAAAAATCCTTTGTGGGATTTTTGTTCTTTTTTATTGCAAAATGTACTAAGTATGCCAATAAAACTTATTTATGGAAAATTCAAACTAAAAATAAAATATGTAGGAAAAGAAAAATTAAAACCGTATAAAAGGGACTCTTATTTTGTATATGTAAATCATACACAAGTATTTGCAGATGTATTTATTCCAAGTTTACCAATGTATCCTAAAAGAAATCATTTTATTGTAAATCCAGAGAATGTTTCAATGAAGTTCTTAGGAAATTCTATTCAATTACTTGGAGCAATACCAATTCCTAATAATAAAAGTGGAATGAAAAATTTTATAAATGCAATTGAAACACATATTGATAGAGGACATCCAATAACAATTTATCCAGAAGCACATATTTGGCCATTTTATACTAAAATAAGACCATTTAAAGCTGTATCATTTAAATATCCTGTGCAATATAAAAAGCCTACTTTTTGTATGACTAACACATATCAAAGTTATGGAAAAAATAATAATAAATTCAGGGTAGTTACTTATATTGATGGCCCATTTTTTCCAAAAGATGGATTGAGTTTACAAGAACAAAAACACGATTTACGAGATCAAGTTTATAATTGTATGGTGGAAAGAAGTAAAAATAGTAATATAGAAGTTATTGAATATAGAAAGCGGTCAATAAGTGCAAAGAAGAACCGGTCCCCAATGAGCAATGTTCATTTAAGAACCGGTCCCTAATGACCCATGTCTAATTAATCTTCTATAATTTCAGAAACATTTTCTATTAAAGAAATATTTTTTAAAAGTAAATTTTTATTAAATCCCTTTTTATTATAATGTCCAACAATTTTTAGAATTGTTGAGTTTTCATTATTATCAGTTTCTTCTAACTTTTTCATTTGTTTAATATCAATATTAGAGTTACTTAATAGTTTTTCTATTTTGGCTAAAGCTTCATCAGAGTTTTTTGATATTTCAATTTGTAAATTTAATAAGTCAAAATGATCTAATTTATCAGAAATCTTATAAGAATAAGAAAGTATTACATATACAATAAGAGTTGTAACAATTCCACCTAAGTAAAATCCAGCACCAATACTTAATCCAATACATGTAACAGCTAAAAGTCCTGCGGCAGTTGTTAGTCCTTTTACATTAAAACCATCTCTTAAAATTGTACCTGCACCAATAAAACCGATTCCAGATAAACAATTGTGCTGGAATTCTTGAAGGGTCGATATCATAAGCTCGTGACATGTATTCACCACATAACATTATCAAAACTGCACTTATTCCAACAAGAGCATGAGTTCTAAAACCTGCAGGTTTACTCCAAGAAGATCTTTCTAAACCTATAATTCCAGCTAACATAAAACCTAATACTAATTTTATAATTGCTTGGAAACCAAATGAATTGAAAAAATTTAATATTGTGTCCATGTAAATCTCCTTTCTATAAAATATACGAATACAATTATAGCATAATGTATTAAATATTGCAAAAGAAATAAATATATGCTATTATAATTATGTTTAGTAAATGTTAGAAAAGAGAGAGTATATGATAAGATTAAATAATATAAAAGTTAGAGAGAACCTAAGTGATATAGAGGTATTAAAAAAAGCAATTAGTAAAAATAGAATTAATCCAGAAGAAGTAAAAGAATGGCATATTTATAAAAAATCTATAGATGCAAGAAATAAAAGAAGATATATATTATAATTATTCAATTGATATTAAATTAAATAGCGAAAAAACGAGAAAAAAAATTTGGAAAAATAAAAGAAGAGCAATGGGCAAGAAGTAGAAGTTAAAAGAAATAGTAAATATAGACCTGTAATTATAGGAATGGGACCGGCGGGATTGTTTGCGGGACTTTTATTAGTTGATAATGGAATAAAACCAATAATTTTAGAAAGAGGAAAATGTGTAGAAGAGGAGAATAAAAGATGTAGAGGAATTTTCACAACAAAGAAAATTTTCAACAGTTTCTAATATTCAGTTTGGAGAAGGTGGAGCAGGAACATTTTCAGATGGAAAATTGAATACTGGTAATTCGTCTAATATGTATTCTAGAAAAGTCTTAGAAGAGTTTGTTAGATTTGGTGCTCCTAAAGAAATTTTATATATGGCTAAACCTCATATAGGTACAGACAATTTGCGAGAAATAGTAAGAAATATAAGAGAGTATATTATTTCAAAAGGTGGGCAAGTTTTATTTAACACTAAAGCTACAGATTTTGAAATTGAAAATGGAATAATAAAAGCTGTTATTTGTGAAAATAATAGAATTGAAACAGATGCTGTAATTCTAGCAATTGGACATAGTGCAAGAGATACGTTTAAAAGACTATATGAATTAGGAGTTGAAATACAACCTAAAAATTTTGCTGTAGGAACTAGAATAGAGCATTTGCAAAAAGATATAAATAGAGCTCAATATGGAGAAAAAACATGTTTGGAGCTACCTGTGGCAGATTATAAATTAGTTTATCATGCCAAAAATGGAAGAACATGTTATACGTTTTGTATGTGCCCTGGTGGACAAGTGATGGCTTCAAATTCAGAAGAAAATTCAATTGTTACAAATGGGATGAGCAATTTTGCGAGAGATGGAATAAATGCAAATAGTGCATTACTTGTAAATGTTACTGTAGAAGATTACTATAAAAATTCTCCATTAGATGGAATGTATTTTCAAGAAGAACTAGAAAAGAAAGCATTTGTATTGGGTGGAAAAAATTATAATGCACCAGCTCAAAGAGTAGAAGATTTTATAAATGGGAATAGGACTATGGCATTTGGCAAGATAAAACCAACATATATGCCAGGTGTAACTGGTGCAGATTTGAATGAAATTTTGCCTCAATTTGTGTCAGATACAATGAAGGAAGCAATACTAGAATTGGATAAAAAGTTGCATGGATTTGCAGATAAAGATGCAGTTCTAACAGGAGTAGAAACTAGGAGTTCATCACCAGTACAAATCACAAGGAATAGAGAAAATTTGAATTCTGTAAATGTTATGGGATTATATCCTTGTGGAGAAGGTGCTGGATATGCAGGAGGAATTATGACTGCTGCAATTGATGGACTAAAATGTGCAAAATATTTGCTTAAAGAATAGCTCCAAGCACTAATATTCCTAAGTTATCATTGTAAATTTTACTAAATTGTGTCATAGGAAGAGGATTAGTTCCCAATCCTACTTCGATAGTATAGCCAGGTCTATTATAGTTTTGAATAAACCAATCTTTATAACCAGCAAAACTAGAATTGTAAGGAGTAGGTTCGAGAGAATAACCACTAACATTTGCAAATTGAGTTCCAATTGCAAATGCACCGGGTGGATTGTAATTTTGAAATTGCCAGTAAATAACTTCGCCCTGAGAATGATAAGCAAGTATAAGTCTAAAATTATGTTGTAAAGTGAAGTTATAAACAGCAAGTGCTTCTGGTTCTGTAAGAGGACCATATCCAACAAAATCACGGGGAGCAGGTCCGAGTAAAACCTTGTGCATATTTTATTTCACGAGCTTTTTCCCATTCTGCAGGAAATTGCAGATTTAAATCTACACCACGGATATTGGCTTTCCATCCATCAGGGAAAGGAATGGTTGCAAAACCATAAGCAATTTTTTCTGCTTGTTTGTAAGAAGGAGATGATGTTGGAAGAGCACCAGTAACTAAGTCAACTCCGTCAGGATTAACTAAAGGAACAATATAAATAGAAACAGAATCAAACAAACGTCTAGCAGAAAAATTCCAGATAGAAGAATTAGTCTGAATAGCATTACAATAATCATACATAAATTCTAAAAGAACCAAAGAAGTGATCCATTCGTTAGCATGATAACTAGCTGAATAAAAAACTTCTTTTTGCCCACGACCAATTCTAACAAAAGGAATGTCCTTACCCATAATACTTTTTCCAATATACCCAGTTTGAATAAAAGGATAAGATTGTTTTAGAATACGTAAATTTTCATATAATAGATTAGAACTAAAAACGAAATCGTCCATAAAAACCTCATTTCTTGGTATTTGTTATAAACAAAATGCCATAATAACTGTAATAATATATGACAAAAAAATAAAAATGTGATATAAATATGAAGATGGAGGAAGATAAAATGAATAAATACATGGAAATAGCAAAAAATAAATCAGTTCAAGGGTTCAAAAACAAAGAAGGAGGACCATTCGGAGCAGTAATAACAGACAAAGAAGGAAACATAATATCAGAAGGGAATAATAGAGTATTATGTAGTAATGACCCAACAGCACATGCAGAAATAGTTGCAATAAGAAATGCATGTGAAAAACTAAAAACATATGATTTAACGGATTGTATATTATATACGTCATGTGAACCATGTCCGATGTGTTTATCAGCAATAATTTGGGCAAACATAAAAAAAGTATATTATGGATGCACAAAAGAAGATGCAGGAAATGTAGGATTTAGAGATGATATTATCTATCAATATTTAAGAGGAGAAAATAAAGATTTAATCAATTTAAAACAAATGGATAGAACTGAATGTATACAAGCTTTTGAAGAATATAAAAAAGAAAGAGGAGTAATATATTAATAAGAACAAACCGATGTCTTACAAGACACCGGTTTTATTTGCATTAAGAAAGATATAGAACTATCTCTTTTTGTGAGGTTTGCATTCCTGCTCTTATTTGAGAAAGATTGGCTCCAGTTGATTTGCTGAGCCAGTCAGATCCAATATCAATAGTGGCTACTGGTTCTGTACCAGGAATGGAATCAAAACACTGGCGAATAACATCTTGTTGGTGTTCCCAGCCTTTTTCAAGAGAATAACAACAAATGGCAAAAAAAGTAATGCCAATGTCATCAACTTTTTTTGTAAGGACTGTTCCTACTTTAAGGTCGCCCATGTGTAAAAGTTCAGGCCAAAATTTTCTTGCGATATTGCTAGCAAAGCAAAAATTGTTATTTCCTTCTGCGTTTATAGGAAATACAATCCGTTTTTCAGTTCCTGTAAGGACATTTTTGCCTCTTTTTGTTTTTAGAATCATAATGATATCCTCCTTTTTCTTTCTTTCTTATAGTGCTATGATAAAAATATTTCATCATGGATATTATATAATATTTACATAAAAAAGTCAATACTGGTGGAGATGAGGGGAGTCGAACCCCTGTCCATAACACAATTCACACAAACTTCTCCGAGTGCAGTTTATTATTAAGATTCGTCTAGCAAGCATTAATAAACAAACGATTGATAGATATATCTGCAAAAATACCCACTGTTTCTGCAGAAAAAACAGCTTTGTTTCCCACTAAATGACACCAAATTAAAATATGTGGGGATATTTTAACAGGCGTTGCCGCAACTAAGCAGCAAATGCTAATTCTGTATTATCAGCGTTTATATTTTAGTTTCTCGTTTATTAAAGTGGCAAACGAGAATCCACTACTCGCTATTTGTGCTTCAAATGCAATGTCGAAACCATTACATCCCCATATACATTAAATATTATAATATATTTTAATTATAAATTCAAGTTTTTAAAATTGAAAAATTGATTTACAAATGTATATTTTTTTCCTTTTTTGTCATAATAAGAGTATACTTAGAAAACAAAAAAGGAGGAAGATTATGAAAGCAACAGGAGTTGTAAGAAGAATAGATGATTTAGGTAGAGTAGTAATACCAAAAGAAATAAGAAAAACATTGCGTATAAAAGAGGGAGAACCTTTAGAAATATTTACAGATAGAGAAGGCCAAGTAATATTGAAAAAATATTCTCCAATAGGAGAACTATCAGAATTTGCTAATGGATATGCAGAAACATTATCAAAAACAACAGGACATATAGCCTGTATAACAGATAAAGATACAGTAATAGCAATTTCAGGTGGACCTAAAAAGGAATTCTTAGAGCAAAATGTTAGTGATGAATTGGAACAATTAATGGAAGATAAAGAAGTATATACAAGTAAAGAAAATAGTGATGTTTCAGTACCTATTACAAAAAATGATAATAATGAAAGAAAGTACAATTCACAAGTAGTTTATCCAATAATTTCAAATGGAGACACAATAGGGACAGTTATTTTATTATCTAAAGAGTCAAACACTAAAATGAATGAAGTAGAAAAAAAGGTAGCTCAATCAGCAGCCAGTTTTCTAGGAAGTCAAATGGAAATATAAAATTGACAATGGGACGGTTGGGACCGGTTCTTAAACGTGCATCTGCACATTTAAGAACCGGTCCCAAATGACTCACTTTATTTTTAAGCTAACTATAGTAACTCCCATTTCTCCTTCACCAAAAGTACCAAGGCGAAAACTATCAACAAACTTATTTGTTTTTAAATAACGATGGATTCCATTACGTAAAGCACCAGTGCCTTTACCATGTACTATACGGATTGGAGAAAGCTTTGCAACAAAACAGTCATCTATATATTTATCAATTATAGATACAGCTTCATCAACAGTTAAACCTAAAACATTTATTTCTGGTTTTACTGTTTGAGCTTTAAAACTGGTTCCACCAAGAACTTTGCCAGAGCTTCCAATAGTAGCTTTTTTATTAGAATTTCCATTTGATTTTGCTTCATACAAATTTTTTATATCAACTTTCATTTTCATCATTCCAACTTGCACTTGAACAGTGTTATCTTTAGAGATATTAGAAATAACAACACCATCAGAACTCAAATTATCTACATATACATTCAAACCAGGTTTAATATTTTCACGTTTGATAGAAGGAAGTAGATTATCTGGTAATTCAATATCATCTGTTGCATTATTACTGGCAACAGAAAGTGAAGAAATTTCATCATTTAATTTATTTCTAAGTTTATTGGCTTTAGAAGTTGAATTAGTATGATCCATATCTCGAATGATAGAATTAGCAGTTTCTTTTGCATCAATTAAAATTTGTTTAGCTTCTTGTTTTGCATTTGCAATCAATTCTTTTTCTTTACTAGAAACATCAAAATGTTGATTTTTTAGAGACTGACGCAATTCTTCGGCTTCATTTAAAGCATGAGTTATACGGCGTTTTTCATCTTCAATTTTAGATTTTTCATCATAAATACTTTTAAGCAAATCTTCAAGATTAACAGTTTCTTTATCAATCATAGAAGAGGCACGCTTTATAATAGCTTCGTTTAAACCTAATTTTCTACTTATTGCAAAAGCATTACTTTTACCAGGAATGCCAATCAATAAACGATAAGTAGGTTTTAAATTTTCTATGTCAAACTCAACACTTGCATTTTTAAATTTTGGAGTAACTAAAGCATATTTTTTCAATTCTTGATAATGAGATGTAGCAACAGTAAGACAACCAAGCTCTGTAAAGTATTGTAAAATACTAATTGCAAGATGTGCACCTTCAAGGGGATCTGTACCAGAACCCAGTTCATCAACAAGAATTAAGCTATCTGCAGTAGCTGTTTGGGTAATTTTGACGATATTGCTAATGTGAGAAGAAAAAGTGCTTAAAGATTCAGTAATACTTTGTTCATCACCAATATCAGCGAAAATATTGTCAAATACATAGATACAAGAATGTTCATCAGCTGGGATATTTAGCCCACTGCAAGCCATAGCAGATAAAAGCCCAATAGTTTTTAGGGATACAGTTTTTCCACCAGTATTTGGACCAGTGATAATTAAACTTGAAAAGTCTTTCCCTAATTCTAAAGAAATAGGAACAACTTTCTCTTGATCAATTAATGGATGACGTGCATTATTTAAAATAATTTGTTTATCATTATTGATATTTGGAGTAGTACAGTGTAGCTCTAAAGAATAATGAGCTTTGGCAAATATAAAGTCAAGTTTTCCAATTAAATTAGCATTATTTTCAAGTTCTTTAGTATACGGAAATAACAAACCACTTAGATTTTGCAAAATTCTTTCAATTTCAAGTTCTTCTTCAATATGCAAATTAGAAAGTTCATTATTAAAATCAAATACTGAAATCGGTTCTATAAAAACAGTTGAGCCACTACTTGACATATCATGAACGAATCCTTTTACACAACTACGATATTCTTCTTTTACAGGTATTACAAAACGCCCATTTCGAATGGTTACAAGATTTTCTCTCATATATTTTGAGTAAGTAGAAGAATGTAAAATGGTATTCAATTTGGCACGGATATCTTGTTCAATTCTACGTTCTCTTCTACGAATGTCTTGTAATTTAGCAGAAGCGCTATCAGCAATAGTATCTTCATCAACAATTGATTTTGCAAAAGTAGAAACAATACTAGGATTTACATACAGACCTGCAAAGTATTGTTCAATAGCAGAAAAGTCGGATGTTGAAAGAAAGTCTTTTGAAAGATATTCTTTTAGATCAGCTGACATTTGTAAAATATTTTGAAGTTCCAACAAAGCTTTTATGCTAAGAGAACCACAGCCTTCTAAAGTTTTTAAATATACTGTGATATCAGCAATTTCTCCAAGAGGAGGTGTACTGTTTCGTTGCATTAAAATTACACCTTGACTGGTTTCGTCTAGTGTTTTCTGTACTTCTACTTTGTCTTGTGATGGACACAATTCTTGTGCGTATTTTTTTCCTATATATGTTTTACAATAGTTTGATATATTTTCTAATATTTTATCAAATTCTAATTTTTTCAGATTATTATTCATTTTGATTCCTCCATAAGTTTTAGGCTATTTAACAACATTATTATGCCACAAAAATGAGAAAATTTCAACAATATAGGTTTACAATAGATATGTCACACTAAAGAGTAAAAAAAGGAAATACCAATATGATATAATGTTTTTACCACAAAACTAATATCGAAAGAAGGTATTTCCTATGAATAGTATAACACAAGATATAATATTTAAGCAATCAGTTGTAGAATATTCATTAAAACACGGAGTGACAGAAGCAGCGAAAAGATATAAACAGCATAGAAAAACAATATATAGATGGAGAGAAAAATATGATGGAAGTAGAAAATCATTAGTGAATAAATCAAGAAGACCACATTCACACCCAAATCAACATACACAGGAAGAAATAAAAATGATAAAGAAATATAAAGCTCAAAACCCAGACGCAGGGTTAGTGGTATTGTGGATAAAATTGATGAGAAACGGATATACAAGGCAAATAACGAGTTTGTATAGGGTGATGCAAAGACTAGGAATATATAAAAAAGCACCAAGTAAAAAGAAAAAATATGAACCAAAACCATATCAGAAAATGAGTCATCCAGGAGAAAGAATACAAATAGATGTAAAATATGTGCCACAGAAATGTATGTCAAATGAATTGAAAGAGCTAGAAGAGAAATATTATCAATATACAGCAATAGATGAGTATACAAGGCAGAGAGTATTATGGGCTAGCAAAGAACATAGTACCTATGCATCAACACAATTTTTAGAAATAATAATAAAGAAATTCAAATATAAAATAGAATGTATACAAACAGACAATGGATTTGAATTTACAAATAGACTAAATTCGAGAAAAGCAAAAGAGAAGACAATGTTTGAAAAGAGAATGGAAGAAATGGGAATAGAGCATAAACTAATAAAACCAAGGACACCAAGACATAACGGAAAAGTAGAAAGAAGTCATAGAAAGGATCAAGAAAGATTTTATTACAAGAGAATATTTGTAAGTTTTGAAGATTTTAAAGAAAAATTAAGGCATTGGTCAAGAGAGTATAATAACTTTCCAATGAAACCATTAGGATGGAAAAGTCCAAATGAGAAATATGAGGAATTTCAAGCATTGTAGAGCCAACATATCATATTTGGTATACGAAACACTAGATTCATCAATAAAGTGTGACATATGTTTGACAAACCTACACACAAAAATGAGAAAATTTCAACAAAACCTTGCCAAAAATAGTAATAAAAGGTATAATGAAGGTATACTAAAAAAATATAACGAAGAGAGGAGCGATTTTTATGCAAATAAAAATAACAGGAAAGGAACTAAAGGTAACAGAAGCAATAAACGATTATGTAGAAAGAAAAATGGACAGAATAGCAAAATATTTTGAAGATGCTACTGCTGATGTAATGCTAAAAGTAGAAAAAAATGTACAAATTGCAGAAATTAAAGTATCAGCAAATGGAGAAATGTTTAGAGCTATAACAGAAGATAAAGATCTATATGCATCAATAGATAAAGATATAGATATATTAGAAGGTCAAATTAGAAAATCAAAAACTAAAAAAGACAAAATGATGAAAGAAGCTAGTTTAAAATCTTTAGATGTTCAAGAGCAAGTTCATGAAGTTACAGATGAAATCTTAAAAACTGAATATTATGACATTAAACCTATGACACCAGAAGATGCTAAACTAAAATTACAAGAAAGACCAACTCAAATGTTCTTAGCATTTGTTAATGTTGAAACTTCTAAAGTTAATGTTATTCACAAATTAAAAGATGGTAAAAATTATGGTTTAATTGAGCCAGAGGCTTAAGGCAAAGTAATATAATAGATTGAAAGAAAATAGCAGGAATGTTAAGTATAATATTCTTGCTATTTTTCTTATTTGTTCTGAGTTTAGTAAGAACGTATTAGCAGAAATTAACTATTTAAAATATATAAAAACTATTGAAAAAAAGTTTTAGTAATGATATATTAAAGATGATATGAAAAAAAACGACAAAAAGCAACAAATAAAAATAATTAAAATAATATTGATAGTAATATGGATGGTAGTTATATTTAGTTTTTCAAACCAAGGAGGAACTAAATCAAGTAATACAAGTCAAAAAGTAACAAAAGTAATTATAGATATGGTAGGAAATAATTCGAAAGCTCAAAATGAACAATTTATTGCAAATTTAGAAAAAGTTATTAGAAAACTTGCACATTATAGTATTTATACGGTTGGTGGGATTCTAATAATGAGCTATTCATATACATTAGACAAGCCTAGAAGGCAACAAGTTTGTGGAAGTTTGATTTTTGGGGCATTTTATGCAGTGACAGATGAACTCCATCAATTTTTTGTGCCAGGAAGAAGTGCTAGATTTTTTGACATAGGAATTGATACTTTGGGAGTTCTTACGGGAATTGGAATTTATATAGTGCTTAGAAAATGCATAGAACGAGTTTCGAGAAATGATACAGAAGAATTAAAAACTAAAATATAGTGTTGTTACTAGTGTAATAATTAAAGAATTTTAGAGGGGGGAACAAAAGTGAATACAGAATTTACTAGAGAGAATTCTTTAGAAAATATTGAGATATTAAAAATGCCTATTAAAAGCTATAGGAAGCTTTTAGATGTATTAGAATCATATAAATTTATAAAAAGATTTTTGGATATAATGCTAGCTTTAGTAGGAATGATAGTGCTATCACCGGTATTCTTAATAATAGCATTAGCAATAAAATTAGAATCTAAAGGACCAGTTTTCTTTAAACATACACGTATAGGAAAAGATGGAAAAATTATAAAAATATACAA
The DNA here is from genome assembly GCA_928721565.1 of uncultured Clostridia bacterium. Taxonomy (GTDB): domain Bacteria; phylum Bacillota; class Clostridia; order TANB77; family CAG-508; genus CAG-269. Next base: position 1,451,469 of record OV788638.1, on the reverse strand, counting down.
ATTTAGATCAATGGTAGATAATGCTGAAGATTTAATAAAGAGTTTTACACCAGAACAGATGAAGGAGTATAAAGAAAATTATAAATTATCAAATGACCCTAGAGTAACTAAAGTAGGAAAATTTATAAGAAAAACAAGTTTAGATGAATTACCACAATTAATAAATATATTAAAAGGTGATTTGTCAATAATAGGGCCAAGACCTGTTGTTGCAGAAGAATTAAAAAGATATGGATCAAACATAGAAAAATTTTTAAGTGTTACACCTGGTCTTACAGGATTTTGGGCTGCAAACGGAAGAAGCTGTACAAGCTATGAACAACGTATGCAAATGGAACTGTTTTACATAGATAATTTGTCTTTAAAGTTGGATGTTAAGGTGTTCTTTAAGACGATTGAAGCGGTAATTAAGAGAGAGGGAGCAATCTGATGACTGAAAACTTGCAAAGTTATAGTGTTTTGATGAGTGTTTACTATAAGGAAAAAGCGGAATGGTTAAGAGAAAGTATAGAAAGTATATTTAATCAGACAATGATGACCAATGATTTTGTCATTATTAAAGATGGAAAATTAACAAAAGAATTAGATGATATTATATCTGAGTATTATAAAAAATATCCCAATATATTAAATGTTATAGAGATTGAAGATAATGTTGGATTGGGACCTGCACTTGCGATTGGCGTAAAAGCATGCAAAAATGAATTGATTGCTAGAATGGATTCTGACGATATTTCAATTAAAGATAGATGCGAAAGACAATTGGAAAAATTTAGAGAACAACCTGAGTTAGATATAGTTGGTTCAAGTGTTGCAGAATTCATAGATAATACAAATAATATACAGGCATATAGGATTCTGCCAGAAACTAATGAAGAAATAAAGAAATTTGCAAGGAGACGAAATCCCTTTGGACATCCATCAGTAATGTTGAGAAAATCAAAGGTTTTAGAAGCAGGAAATTATCGTTCTTATTATTTGGTAGAAGATTATGATATGTGGATAAGAATGATAGAACATGAGGCAAGATGCTATAATTTTCAAGAGATTTTAGTGTTCATGAGAGTTAGCACGGATTTTTATAAACGTAGGGGAGGACTTAAATATTTAAAATCTATATTGAAGTTTAAAAAGGAACAATTACATAATGGTTTTTATTCCAAAAAGGATTTTGTTATTAGTTCATGTGCTCATATTATAATGTGCTTGATGCCGAACCAGATTAGAGATTTATTGTATAGAAAAGTTTTAAGAAAGAAACAGAATAAAAAGGGGAGAATACATGAAAAAGAAAATAAGTGTAATTACACTACATAGAATAGTAAATTATGGCTCAGTATTACAGGCATATGCTACTCAAGAAGTTTTAGAAAAAAAAGGATATGATGTTGAATTCATAGATTACTATCCAGAACGAATGCATATGTTAGGAATGTTAAAAAGAATCAAGAATAAAGGTGATAAGTTCAAAAAGAGTTTTATAATTAGGAATGTTGCCAGAATTATAATGTTTCCGTCATATGGCTTAAGATTTAAAAGATTTCATGGATTTATAAAGAAAAAACTTAATTTAAGTGATAGAATATATAAAAATGAGGAAGATTTTATAAAAAATCCTCCTAAAGCAGATTTTTATTGTACTGGTAGTGATCAAGTGTGGAATTCTGGTTGGAATGAAAAAATTGACCGTCCATTTTTCTTGGATTTTGAAACAAATGGTAAAAAATGTTTTGCGTATGCTGCAAGTTTTGGAAAGGGAAAATTAGAAGATTGGGAAAAAGAAGAAACAAAAAAATCATTAATGAAATATTCGGATATTGCAATGCGTGAAAAATCAGGTGTTGAAATTTTAGAAAATCTAGGAATACATAGTGGAATTAATGTATTAGACCCAACACTGTTATTAAGTGGAGATGAATGGTCAAAAGTAGCTTCAAAAAAATATGAAAATAAGAAATATATATTTGTATATAACTTGAATAGAAATAAAAAAATCGATGCATATGTTGAAAAGTTAGCAAAAGAAAAGAATTTAGATATATATTATGTTTCATATGCATTACATGAATTTTATAAAAAAGGAAAGATGAAATGTAATGTTAAAGTTGAAGATTTTCTTTCACTAATTAAAAATGCAACATATGTTGTAACAGATTCTTTTCATGCAACTGCTTTTTCTATTAATTTTAATACACAATTTATGATTGTATTTCCTGAAAAATATAGTACGAGGGTAAAAAGTATTTTAGAAATTACTAATTTACAATCAAGAATTGTTGATGATTATAATGATGTTTCGTTAGCAAACAATGAAGTTAATTTTGAGGAAGCTAATAAAATATTGAAAATGGAAAGAACAAGAGCAAATGAGTATTTGGAAAATGTACTAAAATAGACATATAAAAATGTCAGATTTAAGTTATTAATTAGTATAGAAAGTTAGAGGAAAAAAATGTATACAGAAATAAAAAGTTATCAAATTTTAATTGCATTACTAAAGAAATATGGCATAAGACACTGTGTATTGTCTGCTGGTTCTAGAAATGTACCTTTTGTACATTCAGTTGAAGCAGATGAAGATTTTAAATGTTATTCTGTTGTAGATGAAAGAAGTGCGGGATATTTTGCTTTGGGTTTAGCACAAGAATTAAATGAGCCAGTTGTTATATCATGTACTGCATCTACAGCATCTTGTAACTATTGGCCACCTGTTGCAGAGGCATATTATCAAGGAGTTCCAATTGTTATTTTAACAAGTGATAGAGACCCACAAATGTTAGGGCAAAGAGAAGACCAAATGATCAATCAAGTAGGGATGTTTGATAGGCACGTGAAGAAATCAGTTAATTTGCCGATTATTAATAATAGAAATGATGAAATTTATTGCCAAAGACTAATAAATGAAGCATTATTAGAACTTGATCATAATGGAATTACTGGACCTGTTCATATAAATATTCCAACAAATTCATATAATATAACATTTAATGTAAATAAATTGCCAGAAGTTAGAAAAATTGATAGAGTTTCATTATTTGATAAAGAAAAAATTTGGAAAGAAAAACAAGAAAAACTAATTAAAGCTCAAAAGATTTTAGTTATATGTGGACAAAAAAGTAATACATCATCAAAATTGAACGAAGATATTCATGAGTTTTTTGAAAAATATAATTCAGCAGTAATATTAGATCATATGTCAAATTTAAACTTGGAAGAAGGAATAAACAGTATTATTTGTATGGAATCTGATTATATAGACTATGATAGAATGAAACAATTAATGCCAGATATCGTAATTTCTTTTGGTGGACAAGTATTTTCAGGAATAAAAGGACAACTAAAGAATAATTATGGAAAATTTGAACATTGGTTAATTCAAGAAGATGGAAGTGTGATAGACTTATTTAAAGGGCTAACTAATATTTTCGAATGTTCAGCAGAATATTTTTTTGAATATATGAATAATGTGGAAGGGATTAGTAATAACAAAGAATATTATACTAAATTTAAAAGCTATTCAGATATGGTCATTTATCCAGAATATGACTATTCAAGTATTTATGCAATAAAAAATGTTGTTGAAAATATTCCAGAAAATTCAATTTTACATTTAAGTATAAATGATAGTATTAGAATTTCTAATTATTTTAATCTTAATAAGAATATTAAGACATATGCTAATATAGGAACTTATGGGATTGATGGATGTCTTTCTTCTTTTTTAGGACAGGCATGTGCTAGCAAAGAGAAGCAAAGCTATTTAATTATAGGAGATTTAGCGTTTTTTTATGATATGAACGCATTACGAGTAAATATGATTAATAATAACGTTCATATATTATTAATAAATAATCATGGGGGATCTGAATTTTATTATAATCATACTTGGATAAATGAACTGAGTGATAAACATACAACAGCTAGACATGATACAAAAGCAGAAGGCTGGGTGAAATCAAATGGATTTGAATATTTATCAGCTTATGACAAGAAGAGTTATGATGAAAACTTAAAAAAGTTTTTAAACAATAAAACAGATAAGCCAATATTTTTTGAAGTATTTACAGAAATGAAAGATGATGCAAAAAACATACTTGAATTTTATAAGTTAAGTAGGCCAACAAGTTTAAAAACAACAGTAATGAGTGGAGCAAAAAAATATATAAAGAGAAGTTTTGGACAAGAAAAATTCAAAAAAATTATTAATGCATTTAAATAAATGATATTAAAAAGTAAAGGAAAATAGGACTGTGAAAGGAATAAAAATATTACAAGTTGTACCAAGTCTAAGTAGAGTAAATGGTGTTGCAAGTTATGCAATGAATTATTATAGAAATATTTCAAATATTGATATGGATTTTGTTATAGCTAATTTAGATACAAAATCTGATTATTTTGAAGAAATAAATGCAAAAGGAAATAAGATATATAATTTATCTAAAAACTCATCAAAAAATTTTGTTGATTATATATATAAAATAAAAAAATTTTTTAAAGAAAATGCCAATAAATATGATATTATACATTGTCATGTGGCAAATGCAGGAGCAATATTTTTATATTATGCAAAGAAATATGGAATAAAGGTTAGAATTATTCATTCTCATGCTACAGTAACAAGTGATAAGAAAATAAAACAAATTAGAAATAATTTAATATTGCCATTAACGATACACAATGCTACTAATTATTTTGCATGTTCAGATAAAGCTGGAAGAGCTATGTTTAAAAATAAAAAATATTATGTTGTTAATAATGCAATAAATTGTGAAAAATATGAGTTTAATGAAGTGTATAGAAAAGAAATTAGAAATGAGTTTAACATAGAAAACGATGAATGCCTAATTGGAAATATAGGCAGATTTGTACATCAAAAAAATCAAGAATATTTATTAAATATTGCTAATGAGTTGGATAAAAAAGAAATTAAATACAAAGTATTTATAATAGGAACAGGACCTTTGGAAAGCAAATTACATGAGCAAAGAAGAAAAGATAATTTAGAAGAAAATGTTATTTTTATTAATCCAAGAAATGATGTATATAAATTTTATAGTGCTTTTGATTTGTTCATATTGCCATCGTTATATGAAGGGCTACCAGTTGTTGGAATAGAAGCACAATGCAATGGGCTACCATGCTTATTTTCAGATACAATAACAAAAGAAGTAAAAATAAATGATAATGTTAAATTTATATCTTTAAAAAATTTGGACGGCTGGAAAGAAGGTATTAGTAATAAGTATTTCAAAAGAGAAGAAATTAAATATTTTGATAACAACTCGTTTAATATAAAAGTAGAAGCACAAAAGTTAAAAAGAATTTATATAAGCCTTTGTGATGAGAGGAATATAGAAAATGAATAAAATTGTTATAAGAAAGATATGCTCAAAAACAACGACAGGAATTAGTGAAAAGTATATATCAAGATTTAGAAGAAAAAAAATACTTAATAGTGATTTTTCTATAATATCTAATAACTGTTGGGCTGGATGGGTTTATAGAAGATATGGCATCGAATATAGAACTCCAACAGTTGGATTATTTATAATGCCAGGTGACTATATTATATTTTTAAAAAATTTGAAAGAATATATTAATATGGATATGAAATTTATAAAGCCTGAAGATTCGAGATATAAGAAATATATTTCTTCTAAAGATAAAAGATTTGGGAGTTATCCAATAGGTAAACTAAATGATATAGAAATACATTTTCTACATTATAAGTCTTCAAATGAAGCATATGAAAAGTGGAATAGAAGAAAGCAAAGAATTAATTTAAAAAATCTTATTGTTAAATTTAATGACCAAAATGGTTGTGAATATAAAGAGTTTGATGAATTTAATAAATTACCTTATAAAAATAAGATATTTTTTACGGCAAATAATAATTTCACTAAGAGTGAATCTATATATATAAAAGAATATAGTAAATCTGGATTTGTAGAAGATGATATGTTATTTTGTACGAAATATTTAAACCTTACCAAATATATTAATGGGATAAAAAAGGAGACAATTTTTGATGAATGAAAAAAATGATGTTGAAATATTTGTAGTAATGCATAAGAGTGTTAATTTAGAAAAGATGAAATTAGATAAAATTTATAAAAGGCTATTAGTTGGGCAAAATAGTACTGATGAAAAAGACATATTAATCGATTCTACTAAAGATAATATATCGGAAAAAAATAAGTTTTATTGTGAATTAACTGGTTTATATTGGATTTGGAAAAATATAAAATGTGAATATATAGGATTATGCCATTATAGAAGATTTTTTAAAAAGAATAATGGTTATTTAACTAAAAATGATATTTTAAAAATATTAAATAATAAAAAGAAAGATATAATTTTACCACCTAAATGGTATACTATTTTAACAGTAGATGAAGTATATAAAAAAAGTCATATTGCTTCTGATCTAGAAAGGTGTAGGCAAGTAATAGAAGAAATTTATCCAGAATATTTAGAAAGTTTTGATAAAATAATGAAAGGTCATTCTGTTCATACATTAAATATGTTTGTTGCAAAAAAAGAATTGATAGATAAATATTGTGAATGGTTATTTACAATATTAAGTAATGTAGAAAAGAGAATTGAGCTTGGATTGAGAAATGACTATCAAAAAAGAGTTTTTGGATTTTTAGCCGAAAGATTGTTTAATGTTTGGATAGAAAAAAATAACTTAGAAGTTTATGTTTATAATGTAGAAAATACAGAACAAAGATTTAGTAATAAAGTTAAGTCTAAAATAAATAATATAATTGTAAAAACAATTTTGAAATTAAAGCAATTTGAAATTTGATAAAGATTTGAATAATATAATAGTAAAGGGAATTTTTTAGAGTGAAAAAGATGAAAAAAAAAGATTTAATATTAAAAATATTAATAATAATTAATTTGGCCAATTTTTTTATTGCATGTTTAGGAACTCGCTTTTTAAATTTAAAGATATTATTAGTAGTTGTAAATTTAATTGTGATATTTTTTGCTGATGAAGAAACATTATTGGCGACATTATTCTATTTGCATCCCAATTCAGCCTTATATGATGATATCGGATTTAAATATATTTTTAATTTTGGGATTTTTATTTGTTTATTAAAACTGGTAATTGTTTATAGATGGAAATTCAATAAGAGGATACTTTCGATATTTTTAATGATTGTTGTATATGATATAATATTAATGGGAATAAATGGTCAAATAGATGTTTCAATACTATCCATGATTTCTTGGATTTCTTCGTATCTGGTTTTGATTTTGTATATAGGGCATCAAGACAAAATTGATAAGAAGAAAGTTTATAAATATTTTGCAACAGGGTATGCTTTGGCGTTTTTGTGTGCAATTATTTATCCAATTACAAAGTATGGTATCAATAACATACCTACAGCATATAGATTCATTGGATTGTTAAGGGACCCTAATTATTATTGTGTAGATGCTTTAATTTTAATTTTTTCGACAGATATATATATAGAAAAAAAATGGCTAAAAATACTATTAGAATGTATGTTTGTGATTACGGGGGTTTTATCTATATCAAAAACTTTTATAATATTACTGATAGCTGGTTTTGTTATTAAAACATGTATAAACATAAGTAAAAGTAAATTAAAAATAAAAAATATGATTTGTGCGTTTTGGATAGTTTGTGCAATAATTGGCATAGTATTTACTACAAATAAATTTGATTATATTACTGAAAAATACTTATATAGAACATCAACAACATCAGCATTTACAGGAAGGGATTATATTCAAAAATATTATATTAATATTTTGCTTAATAATCCAATGAGGTTAATGTTTGGAAGTAGTTCTAAATATAATCACTTATTAGGTATTGGACATGAAATTGGAAACGAATTCTTTGAGGATATGGTTGCGCATAATACATATTTAGATATTATCTTAGCTTGGGGGATATTTGGATTTTTTTTGTATATGTTTTTTATATATAATTTGCAAGACTTATTAAAAAAACAATATAATTCAATAACTGAAAGAGAGCATAAAAGTAGTTATTATACATTGATTATATTATTATGTGGATTTTTGTTTGTATTAAGTTATATGTTTGTTGACTTTTTTGCTATAATGTTAATTTATATTTTTATGGCAAAATATCCAATAGAAAAAATAAAAAATGATGAAGAGGTAAGAGGTTGTTATGTATGATTATTTAATAGTAGGTTCTGGTTTGTTTGGAACAGTATTTGCATATGAAGCGAATAAAAAAGGAAAAAAGTGCTTGGTAATAGATAAAAGACAACATATTGGAGGAAATATATATACCGAAAAAATTGAAGGTATAAATGTTCATAAATACGGTGCACATATATTTCATACAAGCAATAAAGAAATATGGAATTATATTAATCAATTTGCTGAGTTTAATAGATATACTAATTCACCAATTGCAAGATATAAAGATGAAGTATATAATCTTCCATTTAATATGAATACATTTAATAAATTATGGGGAGTATTTACACCAGAAGAAGCACAACAAAAAATCAATGAAGAGCTGAAAAATATTAATATAGATGAGCCTAAAAATTTAGAGGAACAAGCAATAAAATTAGTAGGAAAAACTATATATGAAAAGTTAGTAAAGGGATATACCGAAAAGCAATGGGGACAAAAAGCAACTGAATTGCCAAGTTTTATTATAAAAAGATTACCTGTTCGATTCACATATGATAATAATTATTTTAACGACAAATATCAAGGAATTCCAATTGGTGGTTATACACCAATTATAGAAAAGATGCTTAATGGAATTGATTTAAAACTAAATTGCGATTATTTTGAAAATAAAGATGAATTGGACAAACTAGCTGAAAAAATTATTTTTACAGGACCAATAGATCAATATTATAATTATCGTTATGGAGAACTAGAATATAGAAGTGTAAGATTTGAAACAGAAATATTGAATAAAGAGAATTTTCAGGGAAATGCAGTAGTTAATTATACAGAATATGAAGTTCCATATACAAGAATAATAGAACATAAACATTTTGAGTTTGGGACACAACCTAAGACTGTAATTTCAAGAGAATATTCAGATAAATGGACCAAAAATAAAGAACCATATTATCCAATTAATAATCAAAAAAATAATGAATTATATAAAAAATATAAAGAATTAGCGGATAAGGATGAAAAAGTTATATTTGGTGGTAGACTAGGACAATATAAATATTATGATATGGACAAAGTAATAGAAGAAGCATTAAAATGTGTAAAGGAAGAGATTTATGGCTAAAAGTGTAAAGAAAAATTATATTTATAACTTAACATATCAAATTTTAGTAATGATAGTTCCTTTAATAACAACTCCATATTTATCACGAGTATTAGGTGCAGAAGCAATTGGAATATATAGTTATACACTTTCAATAACTACATATTTTATATTATTTGGTTCTTTGGGTGTAGCAATGTATGGTCAAAGAGAAATTGCATATGTACAGGAAGACAAAGAAAAGAGAAGTAAAGTTTTTTATGAAATATTATTAATGAGGTTTATTACATTAGGAATATCAATGATAATATTCTATATTACATTTGCAATGAAGGGACAATATGGCATTTATTATAGGATATTAATGTTAGAGATAATAGCAAATGCTTTGGATATTAGTTGGTTTTTTCAGGGGATTGAAGAATTCAAAAAGACAGTTATAAGAAATACAATTGTAAAAGTAGTTAGTGTAATATGTATTTTTATATTTGTAAAGAATTCTAATGATTTAAATAAATATTTTTTAATATATGTATTATCAACATTTTTAGGAAATATATCATTGTGGATGTATATACCTAAATACATAGAAAGAATTTCAATAAAAAAATTACAGATTTTTAGACATTTAAAACCAACTATAGCATTGTTTATACCTCAAGTTGCAGTTCAAATATATACCGTATTAGATAAGACAATGATAGGTTCTATTGTAGAAGACAAATCAGAAGTTGGATTTTACGAACAAGCTCAAAAAATGATAAAATTATTAATAACAATATCTACAGCTTTAGGAACTGTTATGGTACCAAGAATGGCGAGTACATTTGCAAAAGGCGATAAAAAGAAACTAAGAGAATATATGGATAGATCTTTTCAATTTGTTTTAATGCTTGTTTTTCCACTAATGTTTGGAATGATAAGTATTGCAAATAAATTTGTACCAATTTTTTATGGTAGTGGTTATGAGAAAGTTATTATATTAATAAATATAATTGTTCCTATCGTCTTAGCAATAGGACTAAGTAATGTTATAGGAACACAATATTTATTACCAACAAAAAAACAAAAAGAATATACTATTTCAGTTACTGCAGGAGCAGTTGTAAATTTTATTTTGAATATGATTTTCATAAGATTATGGGGAGCTGTGGGAGCTTCAATAGCAACTGTTATTGCAGAATTTACGGTGACAATAGTTCAGTGCTATATGGTGAGAGAAGAAATAAATAGCTTAGAAATCATAAAGATTATGAAAAAATATGTAATAGCAAGTATAGTAATGCTTATTATTAGTCTAATAGTAGGAAAAATTATAAACAATAGTATTATTTCAATTATTTGTCAAATAATAGTTTCAGGAGTTGTATATTTTGTATTGTTATTAATTCTAAAAGATAAGATAGTTAAGGAGGGCATGAAATTGTTAAAAAGCAAATTTAAATTATAATATAGAAAAAGGTTGACCTAATAATGAATTTATCAGCTTTTAACGATATTATAGAAATATGAATATTGTCTAAATTGATTTTAACATAAAATTTAACTAAAAAATTTTTAAAAAACTCTTGCACAAAAAAGTATTAAATGTTATAATCAAAATGTAAAAAATAAAACAAAAGAAAGGAAGAAAAATAAAATGAAAAAAAGTTTTATAATATCAATATTAACAGCCATAATAATAATGGCATGTGCAACAATAGTAAATGCAGCAACATCATCAACATTAGCAGATGAATTATATGCAAAAGGACAAAAATACGGAATGACAACAGCAGAAAAAGTAAAAATAGAAAGATATGTATCAGAAAATACAGTAACAGATGACCAAGCAAACGCAATTATTGCAAAAGCAGATGAGGCAATAGCAGTAATGGAAAAAGCAGGAACAACAGACTATAATAAACTATCATCAGCACAAAAGGAACAATTAAAAGCAATAGCAAACTCAGCAGCTGATATAGTAAATGTAAAACTAGTATTCAAAAATGGTTATGTAGAAATATATGACAATACAGGAAAATTAATAGAAACAGTTGGACAAAATAATGGAAAATTAGCATATACAGGAAATAACGTTAATGTTGTTTTAACTACTTCTGTAATAGCAGTAATTGCCCTTGCTATCACTGTTGTAACAAAGAGAACTGTACATGAAAAATAAATTAGTACAATCAGTAAAAGCAACTATTAGTAGTATAATAGTTGCTTTATTAATTTCAGGATTATTGCTTTTATGCATCAAACTATTTTTAGGGCGAAAAATAGATGAGATTTTTACTTTAGTAAATAAAGTATCAATTACAACAGAAGCAAAAGCAGAACCTGCAGAAACAACAATTAGTACAGATGAAAATACAGAAAAAGCGACAATAAAAAACTATCCAGAATATGGAACACAATATGCAACAATAGAAATAGACAAAATAGGTGTTAATTTGCCAGTATATTATGGAGATACATTAGATATACTAAAAAAAGGTGTAGGACATTCTAGCGGAAGTTATTTTCCAGGAGAAGGTGGATCAATAATATATATGGGGCATAATTCTAAAAAAATGTTTAGAAGATTTTCTGAATTGCAAAAAGGAAATGAAATAAAAGTTACTACTTCTTATGGAGAATATGTATATAAAATTTATGATATGAAATTAATAAAAGAAACAGACTTGGATCAATTACCAATCCAAAGAGACAAAGAAATCTTGATGGTATATACATGTTATCCATTTAATAATGTGGGATATGCAACGCAAAGATATGTTGTATATGCTGAATTAGAAAAGTAAATAATTTCATAACAAGAAAGGAAAATAAAAATGAAAGTATTAATAAATCTTCTAAAATTTATATTTATAACAATACTAACAGTTTGTTTAATATCTATAGGTGTAATAACGGTTGCGTCATCAACAATTTTAGATAAAAATTATATAATTCAAAAATTAGAAGAAACTGGATTTTATACAGATACATATAACTTAGTTGAATCAAACTTTGAGAATTATATATATCAATCTGGATTAGATGAAGATGTACTTAAAAACATATGTACACAGGAAAAGGTAAAAAAAGATATTAATATAATTTTGGACAATATATATGATGGGAAAAAGCAGAACATAGATACAACAGAGATTGCAGATAATTTGAATGCAAATATAGATAAATTAGGAATAAAAAATAAACAAAATGAAAGTGCAATAAATCAATTTGTGACACATATTTGTGATGAATATGCAGATACAGTTTTACATACAAAATATGAATCTAAAATAAATGAGGTGTATAAAAAAGCTGTTCATGAATTAAATAAAGTGTATAATGCTATATTGATAGTGGCTGTTGTTGATTTTATTGCCATTATAATAATAAATAATAAAAAAGTTTTAAAAGATATTCAACATTTAGGGATTACATTTTTTGCTACTGGTGTTTTTGAATTATCAGTATGTCAAATAATAGAAGCAAAGGTAAATATACAAGGAATAAAGATTTTTAATGATACATTTTCAAAAACTTTGGTAACAATAATTCAAGATGTATTAAGAAATGTAAAATCATTAGCACTTGGAACTTGTGTTGTTGCTATAATATTTATAGCAATATATGTTGTGATATCAGTTAATAAAAAGACAAAAGAAAATCTACACTCAGAAAGGGAAATATAATGGAAGAACTAGATTTAAAAGAATTATTACAAATATTTTGGGTAAAGAAAGTGCAAATTATAATGATTGTTGCAATATTTGCTATTATAGGCATTGTCTACAGTTTGACATTAGTGACACCTAAATATCAAGCTTCAACAACATTACTATTAGCAACAAATTCTGCTCCTAATAATACTGGAACAGATTCTTCAATTACAACTACAGATGTTACGCTAAATTCAAAGTTGGTTTCTACATATAGTAAACTTGTAAAAAGCAATAAATTAGTAAGAACAGTAATTTCAAATTTATCATTAAAAATGGATGAAGAAGAACTGAAAAAAAGTGTAAGTGTAACAGCTGCAGAAGATACTGAAGTCATAGAAATAACTGTAAAAAATGAAGACCCTGCAATAGCAACAAAGATTGCAAATGAAATTGCAAAAGTTTTTATTGATAATATCAAAGAATTTTATGGGGTAGAAAATGTTCATGTTGTAGATGCAGCAGAAATTCCACAAGAACCTTATAATGTAAACCATGTAAAAGATGTGATAATATTTACGTTTATAGGAATTGCAATTGCTATCATGTATGTATTATTGACTAATATGCTAGATACAACTATTAAATCTGAAGAAGAGATTGAAAAAAATTTCAAACTTACAGTTTTAGCAACAATGCCACTATATGATGGTACAGAATACAAAAGAAGGAGGAGAAAATAGATAATGAAGAGAGAACTAATAGCACATGAAGATCCAAAGTCTTATGTATCTGAACTGTTTAGAACACTGAGAACTAATGTACAATTTATGAATTCAAATAAAAATCTTGAAACATTATTAGTAACATCAACATTACCAGGAGAAGGCAAAACTTGGATTTCATCAAATTTAGCAATTGCTTTTGCACAGGCAGATAAAAGAGTTGTGCTGATAGATGCAGATATGCGAAAGTGTTGCTTGCATAATATTTTTAGAGTGGCACCTTGTCCAGGACTATCAAATTATTTGTCTGGAATAAATGACAATCCTCAAAAGACGTATAATTTGGAAAATTATTTAAGAGAAACAGAAGTGCCAAATCTATTTTTATTGCCATCTGGTAATGTTCCACCAAATCCATCAGAATTATTGACTACTCCGCAGATGGGTGCATTGCTTGATGAATTAAAAAGAAACTTTGATTTAATACTAATTGATGGCACACCATCAAAATTGGTAACTGATGCAGTTATTTTATCAAGAATAGTTGATTCTACAATAATAGTTACAGGTCATAATATGACTAAGAAAGATGATCTTGCTAAAATTGTGAGGGATATAAAAAATGTTGGAGGAAATATTGCTGGTGTTGTATATAATAAAAAACCGGTTTCTAACAAAAAATCAAATGAAACATATTATTATGCTTCTGCACCAATGAAAGTTAATTCTAAAAAGCAACAAGAAATAGAATATGAAAAAAGACGCCAAATGCAACGCTCTAGGACTAATGAAATGCTAAATAGGGATAGAAATCCTGAAGAATATCAAAAAAATGCTATTGAAAAGCAAAAGGAACAGGAAAAACTGAAAAAAGAACTGGAGCAACAACAAATGCAGAATCAAGAAAAGAATAATCAGAATGTGATATCAGAAAAAACACCAGAAGATAGGGCGGCTGAAATGCTAAAACAGTTTAATGACTATTTGCAAAAAGAAAAAGAAAATATAGATAAGAGGAATTTTTAATGATAGATTTTCATTCACATATATTACCTAATATAGATGATGGCTCTGTAAATATGGAAGAGACTGTAGAACTATTAAAAGAAGCTAAAAAAGTAGGCTTTACAGCAATAATTTCTACGTCTCACTATTTACAAAATTATTATGAATATAATGAACAAGAACGAACAGAATTATTGGAACATGTAAAACAGAATATTGATAATAATAGCGTAGGGGGACTAGAGTTATATTTGGGAAGCGAAATTTATATTTCACCAGAAATAGTAAAACTTATAAAAGAAGGAAAGGCTTCAACTATAAATAATTCAAAATATGTATTATTTGAGTTGCCAATGAGGTCAAAACCGATATATGTAAAAGACATAATATATGAATTGATTGAAAATGGATATGTTCCAGTGATAGCTCATCCAGAACGTTATAGCTATGTACAAGAAGATGAAAGTTATGCAGAAGAATTGAAAAGTATGGGAGCATTATTTCAAGCTAACTATGGAAGCATTATTGGAATGTATGGCAGTTCTGCAAAAAGAACTCTAAAAAAATTATTGAAAAATAATTTGATTAGTTTCTTGGGATCAGATGTGCATAAAATTGGTCAAGTTTACCCAAAGATACCTAAAATTTTAAGAAAACTAGAACATTTAGTTTCTAAAGAAAAATTAGAGGAACTTACTACTTTAAATGCCCAAAAGGTTATTGATGGGAAAGACATTTTTGATAGTTATAAATAATTTAAAGAATATAAAACTAAGGCAGGAGCACATCTCCTGCCTTTATGTATGAGTATATGCTTAAACCAAAAACATAAAATCATATATAAAATCAAGAAAAATACTTCTGCCATTAATTATATTATATGCAAAACTAGCATAAATATACTTATAATTATAAAATATTGTTAGTAAAATAAATTCGCACTAGTAAAATTACTTATTAGCCATATTATTTTCAACTTGTTGTATCATTTTTCTAACCATATTTCCACCGATTTTACCAGCATCTTTAGCTGATATATCACCATTATATCCATCTTTTAAAGTTACACCAACTTCTGAAGCAACTTCATATTTGAATTTATCTAAAGCGTTCATAGCTTCTGGAACTAATTTTTTATTACTATTGTTTGTATTTGCCATGTTTTTTCACCTCCTGCTATATATAACATTTTATAGAAAAAACTATTGCTTTTTCTAAACTTATGATGTACAATTTTTAAGAAAATAAACAGGAAATTTTTTGAAAAAATTGAAAAGTGTTCATTAAAGAACCGGTCCCAAATGCACAAATGTTCATTTAAGAACCGGTCCCAAATGCACAAAAAGAAAGAGGAAAAATATGTATAAATTAGCCACTATAGATTTAGATGGAACTATGTTAAATCAATACGGAGTTGTAACGCAAAAAACAAAAGAAGCAATTGAAAGAGCTCAACAAATGGGAATTGAAGTAGTTATTGCATCAGGGAGACCAATAGACTCAATTAAAACGATTGCAAAAGAAATAAAAAGTGAAAAGTATTTTATATCTGGTAACGGAGCTATAATATATGATATCGCAAATGACGAAATAATATACGAAAATACATTAAAAAAACAAAAAGTACTGGACATTATAAAAATTTGTGAAGAGAATAGCATTTACTACAATATATATACAGAAAGGGAGATTCTTGCTAAAAGTTTACAATATAATGTACTGTACTATAATAAGGAAAATTTAAATAAAGAAGAAAAAGACAAGACACATATAAATATTATGGATGATGTATATAATTATATACTTAATAGAAACGAAAAAATATTAAAAATAACAGTTTGTGATAATACTCAGTCAATATTCAATTCAATAATGAGAAAATTAAAAGAAATTGATGATATAGAAGTGCTAGAAGTGTCACATATGTCTAGAAAAATGATAAGACAAGGAACAGAAGAAGTTCCTATTGAATATTTTTATACTGAAATTTCTGCGAAAAATGTTGATAAATGGAACGCAATTGAAGTGCTAAAAGAAAAATTAAAAATATCAAAAGAAGAAATAATTGCTATAGGAGATAATATGAACGATGAAAAAATGATTGAAAATGCAGGGCTTGGCATAGCAATGGGACAAAGTTCTCCACATATAAAAGAAATTGCTAATAAAATTACTGAATCTAATTTTAATGATGGAGTAGCAGATATCCTAAATTCATTGTAAGTGTTCGTTCAAGAACCGGTCCCAAATGAGCAAATGTTCATTTAAGAACCGGTCCCTAATGGTCCCTAATGATCCCAAATTATCCGAATTATTCGAATATTACAGAAATGTTACAAAAATATTAAGTTTATATTACAAAATATATATAATGTTGATTTTAAGAAAAAAAAGAGGTAAAATTAATAAAGATAGCATAAAAATGCGAAAATAAGGAGGAATAAAAATGGCGTCAAATCCAATGCAAAGAAAAGCAAGAAATTCATTTCTATTAGGAGTGATAATTACATTATTAATAGCAGGAGTAATAATAGCATTATTATTTGTGCAACTAAAACAAAAGACAGAACAATTAAAGGCTGAGGCAAATGCAAAAAGAAATGTGTATGTATTAAATCAAGATGTTAAGTCTGGACAAGTTGTAACACAAGATATGTTTACAACTAAACAGGTAAATCAAGATGCTATACCAAGCAATGCAACAGCAACAGCTTCAGTAATAAGCTCATGGTATGTACAAACAAAAGATGGAAAAACTTTTAGTACAGATGCATATAAGCCAGAAAGCTATATTCCAGAACAAGGTTTATATATAAATGAACCTGATTCAATAATTGAAGTAGTTGAAATTGATGGAAAAAAATACAAATGCACAGATAAATATACAGGAAACAAAAATGATCTTACAGAAGTTTCTGCTAGAGAGGATGTACTACAAGATGATGAAGGTGCATATATAATAGACACAACAAATAGCTCTGATAAAATAACAAGAGTTTATCAAGAAGCAAAAACAGGAGAATACTATGTATATAAAATAGATACATCTTCAATGACAACTTCAAATAATAAGGCTAGAACAAAAGAGTATTTGACATTACAAAATGTACCAGTTGTAGCTAAAGTAGCAATGAATAAAAATACTGTAGTTACACCATATTTGGTAGTACAATCTAATGAAGTAGTAACAGATGATGTAAGACAACAAGAATATAATATGGTAGTATTACCAGTTGATTTAATGACAAATGACTATATTGATATAAGATTGATGACACCTGCTGGACAAGATTTTATTGTAGTATCAAAAGTTAAGGCTGATATCCCAATGAATGCAGATGGAACATATGTTACAGACACAGTAAGAGTTAATCTAAAAGAAGAAGATATATTATCAATGTCTAGTGCAATTGTAGAAGCTTATGGATTAGTAGGATCAAAATTGTACGCAACAAAATATGTTGAAGCAGGAATGCAAGAACCAGCATTACCAACTTATACACCAAATGCTGCGGTAACAGCACAAATACAATCTGACCCTAATATAGTAAATGTTGCAAGTGAAGCATTAGCATCAAGATATTCAGAGGCTGCTAAGAAGAGTAGAAATGATTACTTACAATCTTTAATAAATTCTTCAGAAGATTATATGTCAAATATAGAAGATAAAGCAGATGAAAAAATAACAAACCAAAATACAGCAAGACAAAAATACTTAGAGAACTTAGGATCATCATCAACAACATCAACATCATCATCTTCATCATCTTCATCTTCTAAAAAATAGCAATAATATTAGCAAGGGCCACTCTGCCCTTGCTATAGGACTTTGAATATGAAACGAAATATGCATTAAATGCAAGAAAGGGAGACTAAAACATATGAAGAAAATAGGGTTTATAGGCGCCTATGACAAAACAGATGTAATATTAAGTGTGGCTGAAGTTCTTGCAATGGCAGGAAAACAAGTTTTAGTAATAGATAATACAATAACTCAAAAATGCAAATATGTAGTACCAGTTATAAACCCAACAAGATCATATATAACAACTTTTGAAGGGATAGATGTTGCGGTTGGATTTGAGAGTTTTGAAAATATCAAACAATATATGGGATTAGAGGATAATGAAAATTTGCAATATGACTATATAATTGTAGATACAGACAACTTTAATGGAGTTTTAAAATTTGGATTGCAAGCAGCAGATAAAACATATTTTGTGACATCATTTGATATGTATTCCTTAAAAAAGGGAGCAGAAATATTGAGCCAGCTAGGAGTACCAACTAAAATGACTAGAATATTCTATTCAAAAGATATGTTAAGAGAAGAAGAAGAATATTTTGATTTCTTAGTATTAGGAACTAAAGCAATATGGAATGAAGAAAAAGTATATTTTGCGTTGGAAAACGGAGATTGGCCATCAATAATGGAAAATCAACGCATATCAAAAATAAAACTTAAAAATTTAAGCAATGAATATAAATCTAACATAGCATTTTTAGTAAATGATATAGAACCAGAGATAGGAAACAAAAAAGTTAGAAGTATAATAAAGAGTCTTTAAATTTTAGAAGGAGTTAATAATGTCAATAGTAACATTTTGGAATGATGATAGAGAACAATCAGGTAAAACTTTGACAGCAGTTGCTGTTGCAACACGTATGGCTATAGAACGTAATTATAGAATCTTATTAATATCAACTAGCTTACAAGACCCAACATTAAAAAATTGCTTTTGGGGTAATGAAGTTAAAAGAAACATGAGTATGTTTGGTGGAAAAATGAATAATATAGCTGTTGAAAACGGTATGGAAGGATTGTCAAAACTAATTACAGCAAATAAATTAACACCAAGCACAATAACTGATTATACAAAAGTCATTTTTAGAGGTAGATTAGAAGCTTTGAGTGGATTTACTGGAATAAAAAATGCATCTGTAGAAACTAATTACTTAGAATATCAAAAAATAGGAAAAGACTATATAGAATTAATAAAAATGGCTAATCAATATTATGATATGGTATTAGTGGACTTGGACAAGAATATGCCATTAGATGTAACGCAAGAAATACTTGAAGTTTCAAACTTAAATGTTATCGTATTTTCACAAAAAAAGGAAAGCTTAGATAGATATAAAGAATTAAGAGAAAATAATAAACAGATAAATAGTCCTAAAACAGTACCGGTTGTAGGAAA
Source organism: uncultured Clostridia bacterium (assembly GCA_928721565.1). Classification (GTDB taxonomy): domain Bacteria; phylum Bacillota; class Clostridia; order TANB77; family CAG-508; genus CAG-269. The sequence continues at coordinate 1,431,638 of OV788638.1, read as the reverse complement.
ATATATGAGTAAATCAAAGTACAATATAAAAAACATAATGAAATATTTAGAAGAAAGAAAAGAAATAAATGTAATTCCATTTAACATGCTGTATTTTGAAGCAGCAGAAGAATCTGGAGTACCAGATTTGTTTCTGAAATTAAAAAATGTAAAGGACACATCAGATGAAAATTACATTTTTATGCAAGATGTGCTAAAACTTATGGAAAAAATTATAAAAAGATTGCAAGAATTGCAAATGAGAATGAGGTGAAAAAATGTCATTAACTAATATATTATTAACAATAGTTGTTATAATACTTGCCGGTGGCGGTATAGCATATTTTGTAAAAAGAAATAAAAATGCAGAAGTTGAAGAAGAAATTGAGAAAGACGAAAAGACATATACATTAGATGCAATGAGAGACTATGTAAAGAAAAGATTAGACGAAATAACAAAAGTCAACTTGTATGATATCGGTTTATCAGAAGAAGAATTAAAACGTAGAAAAAGTAAAAAATATGCTTTGAAAAAGGCATTAAAAGGATGTACATATGGAGATGTTAATGATAAGAGATATGTTAAAGAACTTATCTCAGATTTATTAGCACAAGAATATGGAGTAAATGAAGCAAATATATCAAGTGCAATACCATTTGATATGCCATCTTTACTTACATCACAAGATAAATTTGATATTTTAATATATGTATACAAAAAAGAATTTGGATATGAAGCGTTAACACAATTGATAAAAAGATATAATCTAGCAACTTTAAAATATCTAGAAGGAGAAACAAAACCTTGTTATGTAATAACTGACGATGAAATAGATCAAATATTCGAAAAAGAAAAAATTGTATTATCATTCCAAGATAAACTAGAAGTTGTAGTACAAAGAATATATCAACACTATAAAGGATATAGCTCAATAGATGAAATTAGAGATATGAATATTGATGGTGTATCTGGAGGTGTATCTGGTCTACCAGAAAGTTTCTTAAGCCAAGTAGCACAAACAGATGGAGATTATTTAGACCAAGTAGCTGAGCATAAAGTTCCAAGAGCTTGTGACAGTATTTGGATATTTTTCCAAGGTAAATCAATTCGTTTAGGATTTTTATCATTTGGAACAGAATCAGAATTAAAAAGAGTATGTCAAAATATTTATAAATACAATAACCCAGGACAGTTATCAGATACAAATGGTTATAAGATTAATGAAATGAAAGATGGTTCTCGTGTTGTTGTAGTAAGACCATCAATGTCAGAAACATGGGCATTCTTCGTAAGAAAGTTTGACGTTAAAAGGGCAACTGTTGAACAGTGGACAGGAGAAATGCCTGGAAATGATAAAGTAATTGATTTATTAAAATTTTTAGTAAAAGGAGCAAGAATTACATCAATCACTGGTGAGCAGGGTTGTGGTAAAACAACACTACTTATGGGTATGATTGAAAACATATATGAGACGATGAACTTACGTATTACAGAGACTGCTTTCGAGTTACACTTAAGAAAAGTTTATCCAACACGAAACATCTTATCAATGCGTGAGACAGACACAATATCAGGTCAAGAGTGTTTGGACGTACAGAAAAAGACTGATGGTTCTGTAAACATCATAGGTGAGGTTGCAACAGACCCCGTAGCTTCTTGGATGATTCAATCTGCACAGGTTGCATCTAAATTTACATTATTTACTCACCACGCAAAAACATTCCCAGACTTAGTAACAGCTCTACGTAACTCAATGTTAAGAGCTGGTGTATTCAAAAACGAAAAAACTGCAGAAGAGCAGGTAGTACAAGTATTAAATTTTGATATACACTTACAAAAAGACTTTAGAGGAAGAAGATACATAGAAAGAGTAACTGAATGTATTCCAGTAGTAGATAGAACAACATATGATCATGACTATAAAGGTGAAAAGACTATGGATGGAAAAGTTCAAAAATTCTTCGAAAATGCAACAACATATTTTTCAAAAGTAACAGAACAAAATTTATATAGATACCAAAATGTTTTGGAATATGTTGATGGTGAATATCAAATAACAAATAAGATAACAGACAAAAACTTAGCTGAAATGAGAGCTAATATGGATGAATCCGATCTAGAAGAATTTGATAATTTTGTTGACACATATTGGGGAGACCAAATTAGAAAAGAGAAAAAATCTAAAGTACAAAAGTAACAAATTAGGAGGTGTTCTTTGAACATGAGTACTCAAATGCTAAAATACATAATGATTATTACAGTTGTATTATTTGTAGGAATTATTATAGCATATATTATCTTAAAGAAAATAATGGGAAAATCAGAATATGCAAAGATGAAAAAATTGCAAGAAGGAACAAGGGCAGATAGTTTTTCATCTGACATATTATTTCAAAAAATATATATCAGGCTTATTAGGACACCTTTTCTAAAAAGATATTTATTTAAACTAAGAAGAAGACTAGAAATAGTTAATATAGATGATGAATATACGACAAGAAAACAAGCAGCACAAATTATGACTAAAGCAATCTTAATATTTTTGTTTGTTGCAATAATAACAATTCTTATTACTCATAATAACTGGTTATTAATGTCTATATTGTTAATATTTGAATTATTTATTGTAGATACAATGGTACAAGGTATGGTTGACAAAATAGATAATAATTTGTTAAAAGAACAAATTGACTTTTTTGCAGAAATAAGACATGCATATCATGAATATAACATGGTAGAAGAAGCGATATACCAAGTATCACTTGATGACGAAAAAAATGTATCTAAACAGGGTGAAAGAATATATGAAATATTGTGTTCTGATGACCCTGAGACCGAACTAGAAAAATATTATGATGTTGCGCCAAATGATTATTTAAAAGAATTTGCGGGTATATCATATTTAACACAAGAATTTGGTGATAGAAAAGGAGACGATGGATCTTCATTATATCTAAAAAACGTAGATAATATTACACAAGAAATGCAGTTAGAGATATTAAAAAGAGATAAATTAAACTATGTATTCCAAAGTTTAGCTTTTATCTCAATTGCACCCGTACTATTGCTAGAACCATTAAAAGCATGGGCAGTTAAAAACTTTGCATTTACAACGAGCTTTTATAATGATAAATTAGGATTAGTAGCACAAATATTAATTGTACTATTAACGGTGGTATCTTACATAATTACAAGAAAATTAAAGGATAATGGTGGTGTTCAAGTAGATATAGCTCATAATGACCACCCATGGCAAGAAAAAGTATATAAAGTTCCAGTTTTAAAACAAGCCATAAATTGTTTTATACCAAAGCCAGGAACAAAAGATTATAGAAAAATGCAAGAGCTGATGAAAGACTCGGCATCAAAGGCGAAAATGGAATGGATATATATAAATAGGTTAGCATTAACAATAGCAACATTTATATGTTCAATAATATTCTTTATTATATTACATAATGTGGCTATAAATTATGTATATACAAATCCGACTACTAGACAACAAGTATTAGGATCTTTGTCAGAAAAACAACAAAAAAATGCGGATGAGTTAACCAAACAGGATAATTACTTTATAGATAGGCTAAAAGGGGATTTAAAAATAACTCAAGATAAAGTTGAAAAAGAAATGATAAAATCTCCATATTATGATGAGGATGACGAATATCTTAAAAAAGATGCAGAAAGAATTATGGGCAAGTTAAAAGTTGTAAATTCTAATCAAATGCAATGGTTCGAAGTATTGTTGTCATGTGGATTTGCATTGATAGGATATATGGCACCAGTATGGATGATGTATTTCCAAAAATTCATGAGAAAACTTGAAATGGAAAATGAAGTAATGCAATTCCAGACAATTATATTAATGTTAATGAAAATAGAGAGAATAAGTGTAGAAATGATTTTGGAATGGTTAGAACGTTATGCAAATATATTTAAAGAGCCAATTGCAAAATGTGTAAATAACTATGAAGCAGGAGCATGGGAGGCTTTAGAAGAACTTAAAAATTCTGTAACAAATCAGGACATGATAAGAATTGTAGAAAGTTTACAAGCAGCTGTAGAAAAAATTCCAATTAAAGAAGCATTTGATGAATTAGACGCAGATAGAGATTATCATCAACAAAAGAGAAAAGATACAAATGATCAATTAGTATCAAGGAAAGGTCTAATAGGTAAAGGTGTAGGCTTTGCACCAATGATTTGTTTGTTTGTTGGGTATTTGATAATACCATTAGTAATAATAGGATTAACAAGCATGACAAGTACATTTAGTCAATTAAATGCTTAAAACACATGGAGGTTTAAATGGAAAATGTAACAAAAGCATTACTTATTGCTGCAGGAATATTACTAGCAATTATGATTTTATCGTTGATAGTAGTATTCTGGGGGCAATTATCAGGATATTATACTGAACAACATAACTCTAAAATAGCTGTACAAAATGCTGATTTTAATGCAAAATTTGAAAATTATAATCAACAAACAATAAGAGGTAATGAGCTTATTTCTATTATGAATAAAGTTGTTAATTATAATACTTCAATAGTTGGAATTGAAGGTGATTATGATAGAGTTATAATGTCAGTTAATTTTAAAGGATATCAAAATGATGCTAATGATAACTTTAAATATGATTCTAGTGATACAAGTATATTTGCAGGAATTTTGAATGGTAATATACTTATAAATCGAGGTAGTGATGATAATTTGGAAAAAATCACAAATTTACCGAGTGAATTTACACAAAATACTGGATTTAAAGATACTCAATTACAAAGATTAGCAGCAGAGATTTCTAATATTGCAATTGATAAACAATTACAAGCAGATAATTTGACAGACAAAGAAAAAGAGGCATTAAAAAAGAAAAGAAATGACAAGCTAGAAAATATTCTAGGAGAATCTAAAGCTGAGGAGCTATCTAAATCTAGTTTTGAAATGAATAAGTTGATAACATTAACTAAAAGATACTATCAATATATGCAATTTAAAAGAGCAATGTTTAGATGTACTGAAGTACAACATAATACTACAGGAAATGGAAGAGTTAATGGAATTACATTTGAAATAGTAGAAGAAAATGGAAAAGCTAAGTTTAATTAAGCGAAAGGGATACATATATGGAAAATGCAGTTAAGGCCTTGTATATAGCAGCAGGTGTATTAATAACAGTAATGGTTTTATCTTTGGCAGCTGTGTTATATGCTAGTTTACAAGGATATGTAGATAATACAAATAAACAAATAAAATTTAATAGTGTAAATAGTTTTAATACAAAATATCTTAACTATATTAATATAAGTAATGGAGAAAAACAATTTGATTTAAGAATTCAAGATATTATAACAATTGCAAGCGCAACATATGAAAATAATAGATCAAATAATATTGATATTAATCAATGGGAGGCTACTCCAAATTCTTTATATGTAGAAGTTTTACTAAATGGAACTCGTATAGATCAAACAATAAATGAGCAGATGGTAGAATTATTACAAACTAATAAAGATACTACATTTCAATGTTCAGCAAATGATGTTTTGATAAGTGAAAATACTGGTCAAGTATATAGTATAAGTTTTAGTACTTTTAATTAAAAAAATTATTGCAAATTGAAAAATTAGATGTTATAATGAGGGAAAATGATGAAAAAAGTATTTATTTTTTTAGCAATTGTTGTTATTATTGTGGCATTGGTAGGATATAAATATATTTCATATAAAAATGAATGTAATAATATTCAAAAAGAAAATGCAGACTTTGATAAATATAAAGATCAAGATGTTTATGGATTAGAAATTGCATCAATGATGAACAAAGCAATTGATAAAAATACAAAAAATAAAATAGAAAAAGATGATCAAGGAAATTTTATCCAAAATGATAAAAATTCTATTGAAATAGAAATTTATATGACTGATAATGAAACAACATATAAAATGGAAACAATTTATAATGCTGGTACAGAACAATTTGCTCAGTACTATGGCAATATTAAATTTAAATGTTCAAAAATAGAATATCATAACAAAACAGGCAGAATTAAATATATATTATTTGAACAACAAGAAAATAGTTAATAAAGTTCGGATTTTATGCCGATTTGATAAACAAAAGTAAGCAAAAAGGGGGGAGAAACTATGGAGAACGCAACAAAAGCATTGTTAATTGCAGCAGCAGTTTTAGTAGCTATCTTAATTATTTCTTTAGGATTAGTTGTTTATAACTCTTCTGCAGAAACAGTAAATCAAGCTAATATGTCACAACAAGAAGTTCAATCAGCTAATGAAAAATTTACAAGATATAATGGCCAAAATAAAAGAGGATCAGAAGTTAATGCTATGTTAAATACAGTTCTAAGTGCAAATAGGGATGCTAATGCAGCAGGTGAAAACAATAAATTAGTTACTGTAGAGGGAGATGTAACGTTAGCAAATACTGCTACAAGTATTGGAACCCAAGCTGACACTAGTGCATTGTACACTATTACGGTTAACTATGGTGGTCCAGGAGGACTTGTTGATACTATTACTGTAAAAGAACAATAATTATAATAAAAGAAAGGAGATATACTTATGGAAAACGCAGTACAAGCTTTAAAAATTGCAGGAGCAGTATTATTGTTTATATTGGCGCTATCATTGAGTATATCTTCTTTAACTCAAGCCAATTCAGCAGTAAGTGCAATAACAAATATGTATGATAATGAAGCACAATATGATTATGTAAGACCTTCAAATCAGCTAACTAGAGTTGTTGGAGTAGATGCAATAGTACCAACAATGTACCAAGCATATGAGGAAAATATAATAATATATTTTAAAAATAGTGATAATACACCATTACCAATATATTATAAAACAGATGCAAATGGTATAGTTGAAACTGATGATAGTGGTCAGCAAATAACAGTTGATTATGTAGATCTTTCTAAAGAAAGTTTTAGTGATATGGATTCTGCAAAACAACATTTGAGTATGATATTAGCAGGAAAAACTAAGTGGAAAGAACAAGTCAAAAATGAGACTGAGCCTACTAAGACTACTATGAAAAATATGCTAGATGAAAAAAAATATGGAAACCAATTCATGAGTATAGAGTATCCAAATGGTTTTTATGAATTTTTATCTAATCATACATTTGTAGAAAGTTTAGGAGAATATTATGAAGGTAATGATGGCAATAGCCAAAACAACAGTACTACTGCTACAAAGATTAAAAAAAGAGTAATAACATATACATTAAATAACTAAAGAAGGAGTAAAAATGATATGGAAGATACAAGCATGGATATAGTAGGACTATTTGTTGCTGCTATATTAATGTTTTTAGTTCCACTATTTATTATTGCTGGTAAATCAGATGATGTGTCACAATTAATAGCTCAAACAGCTACAGCAGAATTTGTTAATGAAGTAACAAGAAATGGTACAATCACATCAGATGCATATCAAAGATTTACTTCAACATTATTTTCTTCTGGTAATACTTTTGATATAGACTTAGAAGTTAAAATATTAGATGAAACAACATCAAAAACAGTAACTGATGCTGATCCAGAAAAAATAGGAAATAATTCGTATTATTCACTATATACAAGCCAAGTAGAAGACAAAATAGGTTTATCATCAGCTACAGCAGGTAATAATAATAGATATGGTAAAATAATTTTAAAACAAGGAGACCAAGTATCTGTTACTGTAAAAAATAGTAGTAAAACCTTATCACAGGCATTGAGAAGTTTTTACTATAATGTAACAGGAGATGATGTACATATTATAGTGGCAGCATCAGCAGGAACAGTAGCAATAAATGGCTCAACAGGAACAACATAAAAGAATGATTATTTACAGTTTATAATAATCATTCTTTTTTTTGGGTTTTATAATTTTTTAATAAATTTTTTTTGAAATTAACAATTACAATTTTAAAAATAAACTTGAAATAAAGCAATTTAACATTGTGGAATTATTATACAATAAAAAAATGGAAAAATCAAGAAAAAGTAAAAAAATAACTTGTATAAAAAGAAAAATTAGAACCAATAATAAAATTGAAGGAGTGAAAAAAATAATGAAAACACTCAAAAAAATTCTTTTTTTATTTACATTAATTTTTATATACATGTTTATATTATCAAAAGGTTACTATCCTGAAACAATTGCTGTGAAAGGTGAAGAAATAAAAATTTCGGATATTCAAGTAATACCAATAGGAGAAGTAGTTGGAATAAAACTATATACAAGTGGAGTATTAGTTGTTGGAACATCAGGAATCGAAAGCATAGATGGACAAACATATAAACCTTATGAAAACGTAGATATAAAAGAAGGTGACTCTATAATATCGGTAAATGATCTTATAGTAAATAACACAGAAGAATTAATAGATGCAGTAAATTTATATGAAGGAGAAAAAGTAAAAATAAGATATTTAAGAGATAACCAAGAAAAAAATTGTGAAATAACTCCAACAAAAGATAAAAACGGAGAATATAAAATTGGATTATGGGTTAGAGATAGTGCTGCAGGAGTAGGAACAATAAGTTTTTATAATGAAGAAACACAAACATTTGCAGCATTGGGTCATGCAATAACAGATATAGATACAGGTGATATAATTCAAACTTCTTCTGGTGAAATTGACAATGTAAGTATTGTATCAGTAATAAAAGGGCAAGAAGAGCAACCAGGGAAGATACAAGGAACTATAAAACAAAATAGTGTTATAGGAAGTATATATAAAAATACATCATATGGAATATATGGAATAGTGAAAAATCCTGAGAATATAAATATAGATTATTCTAAGAAAATGTATGTAGCACAAAGACAAGAAATTGTTTTAGGACCAGCCGTGATATTATCAAATATAGATGGCGAAATGAAAGAATATAATATTGAAATACAAAAGACGTATTTGAATAATAATTATGATAATAAAAGTATGGTTATAAAAGTTACAGATGACAAGTTATTAAATAAAACTGGCGGAATAATTCAAGGAATGAGTGGTTCACCAATTATACAAAATGGTAAGTTTATTGGTGCAGTAACTCATGTTTTTGTAAAGGATCCGACTATAGGGTATGCTGTTTTTGCAGATAGAATGGTTGGTGAATTAGAATAAAAACGAAAGTGGTCAATTGGGTCCGGTTCTTAAATGCGCAATGCGCCAAAAGGAGCCGGTCTCAATTAATTTGGTTTAATTTTCCTTTGACTTAAATTAGAAAAAAGAGTAAGATAAAAATAGAAGAATTTTTTGTATTTTATTGACAAAAAAAGTTCGTTTTTATATAATTGGACTAGAAAAAAACAAAAAAATACGGGGGATAAAAATGTTAAAGATTAAAAAAACTAATGCTAAAAAAATTGCAATTACATTCATAATTATTATTGCAATAGTAAGTTTTTCAATAATTCTTTATGCTGATAACAATGTAATAACAAATCCAATCACTATTACATTTGAGGATGAAAAATTATATGTGGCAATGGTGAGACAATTAGGAGCCAAAAAAATAAAAATTAATGGAAACAATGAATCACATGAAATTGAAATTTCTCAAGATGATGTTACCAACATAACTGAATTAAACTTGCAAGGATCAGATGATTCAAAAATCACTAATCTTTCAGGATTAGAAAATTTTAATCAATTAGAAGAATTAAATTTATCTAATAATGCAGTAGCAAAAATGGATTCAATTTCTAATCTGACAAGTATCCAAAAATTAAATATGTCAGGTAATGTAGTAAACACAAATATGCTTGAAAATATAAAGAAATTAACAAGCCTAACAGAACTAGACATGTCAAACACACAGATGAATGGTGATCAGTTAGATTATTTTAAGACATTAGTCGATTTACAAAAACTAACACTCGCAAATAATAATATAAGTAAATTAGATGGAATAAAAAATTTGAAAAATATTACTAAATTAGATATTTCTTCAAATACAAGTTTTACAAGTTTTGGACAGTTGGTAGCTACAACTACATTAACAGAGTTAAATGTATCTAACACAGGAATTAGTAACTTTACCGGAATTTCAGAGTTAGTTGAACTAGAAAAACTTTATGCAGCAAATATTACTCCACTAACTTCAATTGCGGATATATATGCAACATATGATGTTAAAGAGGGTACAACGACAGTAAAAAAACCATATTTAAAAGATTTAAGAGTATTAAATTTAAATAGTATGGGAACTACAGGAAAGAGACCTTCAATTTCTTTTAGTAATCTTTCAATATTGTCTACTCTAGAAGAACTACATTTAGCATCAAATGATATTTCAAATTTATCGAATGTAGCTAAATTAGAAAATCTTGATTATATAGATTTGTCAAATAATAAAATTCAAACAGCTCAGTTAGATAACTTTTTGCAATATAAAACAGTAAATGGTGTTAAAATACTTATGACTGAAAATACATTAAAGGCTTCAAAAATAGATTTGAATCGTAATGAAATTATTGACATAAGTATGTTTGCAACTTATCCAGGTGATATTAAATGGTTAGATTTATCTGGGAATCATATTTATGATATTTCACCAATAAGCAAGTATAACTTTAGTAGTAAAAATGATAATGGAAAAACATTATATTTGCAAAATCAAGACATTACTTTTGGAGTATATAAGAAAACAGCACAAGTAGATCAGTATATAATTTTGCCGACTATATTAAAAAATAGTATGATAAAAGGAAGTTGTATATATGATGAGAATGCGAACTTTCAATATACAGGTGTAACATTAAATCCAAAGTATACAAATCCTGAACAGTATAATGTAATAATAAGTTATACAAAAACCAAAGATGACGAACTATCAGTAAAATTGACAGGTGGAAATGCAGATGGAACTATCCTTAGGTTTGCAATAGGAAAAAATGGACATCCGGGATGCCAAATTGAATCATTGTTATTTGAAGATGAAAATTTGGATGCGGCAATATATAATGATTTGACTACCAAATATGGAAAATCAATAACATACTTGGAAAGAGTTCCTAGAATTATAAATATAAATCAGGCAGTTATTTCTAAAGTAACAGAGTTTAATTTGCAACATACAAGTTCAGATGCTAATACAAAGATACAGAATCTAGCGGGATTGGAGAATTTTTATAATTTGGTAACATTGTATTTACAAGATAATAATGTAAATTCTATTGATCCACTTGCAACATGTACAAAATTACAAAATTTATTATTAGCTAATAATCCTAATTTGGGAAATAACAATAGTTCAATACAAAATATGAAAGTATTAACAAATCTGGATTTGTCAAATACTGGAATGACTAATATTGACTCTATAAATAATTTGACACAGTATTTAAAACAGAAAACGAAATTAGTTATATTGAATATTTCTGATAATGGTTTAAATAATATTGATGGTATAGAGCAGATTACTACTTTACAAAAATTATATATAGCAAATGAAAAACTTAATGATGAGAAAATTGCTAAAATAGCAAATTTAACATCTTTATCAACATTGAACATAAATGGAAATCAAATTAATGATATTAGTATAATATCAAATTTATCTGAACTGAAATATTTATATTTTAATAATAATCAAGTCAAAAGTATAGAACCTATTAGAGGAAAAACATTCTATGAGTTAGAGTTTTCTGGAAATAGAGTAAAAGATATTTCAGCATTATCTTCACATAGAACAATTAATAATTTAAAAGCAAATAATAATAACATTGAAGATGCAACAGTACTTAATAATATAGAAATATCTCAAGATCAAATACTTTCTTTAACAGGACAAAAGATTGTTAGAACACTTGAAAAAGATTCAACAGGAGAGGTTACAATAGAGTTACCACAAATATTCAAGGCAGCCCATGAAAATGGAAATAAATTATTTACAAATTCAGAATATATGTTAACAAATTGTAAATTAGATTCAACAGGAAATAGCATAATTATAAATGTAGATGAACTTAATGGACAAGTAGCACAAGTTGAAATTTATGGAGGAAAAGCAAATGGAACTGTATTAACAATTGCACCACCATTAGAAGGAAACATAAATTATACACCTACTAATTTAGTAAAAACTAATAGTGATGTTGTAGCAACTGTTACATTTAATAGAGAAGATGTTACAATAACAAATAACAATGGAAATAATACATACACATTTACTCAAAATGGAGAATTTACATTTGAATTTACAGATAAATATGGCTTTGATGGAACTGTGACAGCAAAAGTACAAAATATTGACAAAGAAGCACCAGTAGGACAGGTTACACAAGTAAAAAAAGGTGACAAAGTAGAAGTAACAATAACAACAAATGAAAAAGTATTGGATGTTGATGGTTGGACTTCGATAGAAAATGAAGATGGAACTATGAAATTAATAAAAACATATTCAGAAGATGCAGATGAAACAGTCAAGTTAGTTGACGAAGCAGGTAATAGTTCTACAGTTAATATTAAAGTAAATATGACAGTAGTAGATGATACAATAAAATCTTCAACATTAGATGTTTCAGAAAGTGAACTTAATATAAAAGGAATAAATCCTAAAACATTGACGTCAGATTTTAAGAAAAATATAACATCAGAAATGGAATATGAAGTTTTAAATAAAAAAGGTGAAAAACTTTCTGATACTGATAAAATTGGAACAGGTTGCCAAATAAAAATGCAAAGTGGAAAAGTTTATACAATAATTGTATGGGGAGACTTAGATGGAGATGGACAAATTTCATTAACTGAGTTAGCTAGAATATCAAAAATTGAAGTAAATAAAGTAACTCCAACAGACTTAGAATTGTCTGCAATAGATATGAATACAAATGGAAAATTAGATTTAACTGAACTAGCAGCAATTGCTAAGTTACAAGTAAAATAAATATACGAGAGAGAGGAAATAAAAAATGAAAAAAATTATAATTAGTTTATTAACAATAATATTAATGAGTGTAGCAATGATGAGTTCTGTATATGCTGCACAATTAGAAACAACAATTGATATAACACCTAATGTAACAGAAGTATCTGCAGGAGATAATGTAGTATTTACATTTAAATTAACAAATGTGGCAAATGCCAAAGATGATTCAATTGGAGCAATAGAAGGTGTTGTAACATATGATACAAATTTCTTTGAATTAGTAACAGGAGTAACAAACACATCATTTTCAGCAGGTGGAGAATCAGGAGAAAAATTTAATGTGGTATGTGGAAATGCTAAAGAAGGAGACACAGTTGCAATATTCACATTAAAAGTAAAAGATAATCCAACAGGTAGTGGTGTAGTAAGCTTTACTAACTTATTAGCTTCAGATGGTGATGTTTCAAGAGGAGACGAAGCAAATGCAGCAACAGATGACAAACAAATCGAAATAAAATTAAAATCAACAGAACCAGATGACACTAATGTTCCAGTAACAGGAATTACAATAGCTCCAGTAAGTCAAAATGTTAAAGTAGGTAAAAGTACTACATTTGTAGCAACAGTAACACCAGATAATGCTACAAATACAAATGTAACATGGAGTTCAAGTGATGAAACAATTGCAACAATAAATGAAGATGGAGTTGTAACAGGAGTAAAAGAAGGAACAGCAACAATAACTGCTACAACAGTTGATGGTGGAAAAACAGCAACAGCAACGATAATAGTAGAAAAGGAAGATACTCAACCAGGAGATAACAATAACAATAATAACAATAATAATAATAACAACAATAATAATGCAGATAATAATCAAGAAAATACTAATATAAATGATGATAAAACAACATCTATAGTAGGAACAAAAAATGATCCTACAATCGCTGATACTGTAATACCTAAAGCAGGAATAAGTGCAATATTCGTAATTGCTATAGCTACAGCATTAGTAGTTGCAGTAGTAATGTACAAAAAGAATCAACATCTTAAAGATATAAAATAATGATGAGCTAAAAATAACCGATCAAAAATGATTGGTTATTTTTGTTACAAAATAGTGCAAAATTCTACATTTTATGATATAGTATATATGTTGTAAATAAGAAAAGGGGTAAAGAAATGAAAATATTGAACATTTTTAAGCATATAAATTTAGTATTTCATCATAAATGGTTAGTATTTAAATTATGTTGTAAAATAGGAATTCCATGGAGAGGATTCACGCATGATTGGTCAAAATTTTCTCCAATAGAATTTTGGGAAAGTGTAAAATATTATGATGGACATAAAAGTCCGATTACAGTTTGTAAAGAAAAAAAAGGTTATTCTGAAGCATGGTTGCACCATAAAGGTAGAAATAAACATCATTTCCAATATTGGGTTGATTTAGCTTTACCAGAACCGGCAATAATAATGCCATATAAATATGCTGCAGAAATGGTGTGTGATCAACTTGCTGCTGGAATAATTTATAATGGAAAGAATTGGACACCAAGTACTCAGTTAGAATATTATATGAACAGAGAAGTAAAGAATATTATACATCCTCAGATTGATAAGTTTTTAATTGCTACATTTACTCAAGTAAGTACTAATGGAATTGATGCAACATTAACCAAAAAGAACATAAAAGAATTATATGAAAAATATTGTATAAGAATGGAGAAATTAGATGAGAATAAGATTTAAACCTTGGGCTAGACCAGAATTAGAAGCTAGTAGCTTTTATAGAGATAATCCAGAAGAATTAAAAAATAAATGGATAGAAGAATTTAAAAATAAAAATAATCCAATACATTTAGAACTTGGATGTGGAAAAGGCCAATTTATATCACAATTAGCAGTACAAAATTCGGATGTTAATTATATTGCAATAGATTTAGTTGATGCTATGCTAGGATTAGCTAAAAGAAATGTAGAACAAATTTATCAGGAACATAAAAAAGAAGTTGATAATTTATTATTGACTAGATTTGATATAGAAAGAATTATGCTAATTTTAGGGGAGAAGGATAATGTAAAAAGAATATACATTAATTTTTGTAACCCATGGCCAAAAGGAAAACATAGAAAAAAAAGATTAACACATACAAGACAATTAGAAAAATATAAAACATTTTTGATGGATAATGGAGAAATATATTTTAAGACAGATGATGATGATTTGTTTAATAGTAGTTTAGGGTATTTTGAAGAAGCTGGTTTTGAAATTTTAAAGAAGACTTATGATTTACATTCAGAACCAATTTGGGAAAATAATATAGAAACAGAACATGAAAAGATGTTTAGTGAACAAGGGATAAAAATAAAGGCATTAATTGCAAAAAAAATTTAAAAATGTATTGTCAAAATAAAAATAATATGATACTATATTATAGTAATTGATGTAGGGGTATAGTGTCAATGGTAGCACATCGGTCTCCAAAACCGCCTGTGTGGGTTCGAATCCTACTACCCCTGCCATTTTTTTATAGTTTAGGGGGCTTAGAACAGATTTTAATCTGTTTTTAGCTATGTAAAAGTTTAGTTTTTTATAAAAGAACTAAACTTTTTCTTTTTTGCTCTATGCGTAGAAAGGAATCCTAAATGAATAAATTAATAATAAGATTAGTTGTATTTGTAATAATAATATGTTTTTTATTTGTACCAACAATGTCTGCTGATACTGAGCTAAAACCAATAGAAAAAGGTGAAAAAATTTTTTATGGTAATTTGAATTTTGCTTGGCCAATACCGGGATATACGACAATATCATCTCCATTTGGAAAAAGAACTGCACCAACATCAGGTGCTTCAACATTCCATAAAGGAACAGATATACCAGCACCAGAAGGAACAGCATTGGTTGCAACTTGTGATGGTGAAATTACTTTTATCGGTTTTTTAGGTGGAGGTGGATATACAATAACAATAACTACAGTAGACGGTATTAAAATTTCATATTGTCATGTTTCTCCTAATTACATTGTTATTGTTGGGCAAAAGGTGGAACAAGGAGAAATAATAGGAAATGTTGGACCTAAATATGTCTATGGTGTTGTAGGAAACAATTATAAAGATGCAACAGGAAATCCTACAAATGGTGCGACTACAGGCTGCCATTTACATATAGGTTTTAGAGTTAATAATGAATATGCGAATCCAATGGATTATTTAAAGTAGTTTACAGTAACTAAAAACTGTGTTATTATAATACGCAAGGAGATGAGCAAATGGCATTTGATGGAATAGTGACAAAATCAATAGTAAAAGAAATGCAAAACATAATAGGAAGCAAAATAGATAAAATATATGAACCAGATAAAAATACAATAATACTAGGATTATATTTAAATGGAAAAAATTATGCATTAAATATTTGTATAGATTCACACAATTGTAGAATGAACTTAACGACACATCAAAAAGTAAATCCACTTGTAGCACCAAATTTTTGTATGTTATTAAGAAAACACTTAATAGGTGGAAGAATTGTAGATTTTTCTATGTTAGGGTTAGAAAGGCTTGTAGAAATAAAAATTGAAACAATAAATGAATTTAATGAGGTGGAAATAAAAAAACTAGTAGTAGAAATTATGGGAAAACATAGTAATATAATATTAGTTAATCAAGAAGAAAAAATAATAGATTCAATTAGACATATAGATTCGAAAAATTCATATAGAGAAATTCTACCATCAAGAATATATGTATATCCTAAGTCAGACAAGAGTGATTTTACAAAATTAAAATCATTTGATGAATTTAAAGAAAAAATTTCAAATGCAGATACAGCAGAGGAAGGCGACATTGGTAAAATTATTGCTAATACATTTACAGGTTTTAGTTATTCATTTGCTAAATCAGCAGTAAGAGGAAGAGATTTAAAACAAACATATCAATATATTTGCAAAGTTATTGATGGAAAGGAAAATTTGAAATTTGAACTTATATACAAAGATGAAAAAATATCAGACTATATCTTAAAACTCAGCGATACTGAGAATTCATTATTTTATTTGAATTTTTTTGTAGATGATTTTTATTTTGAAAAGGAAATAACAGAAAACTTCAAGAATTATAGAAATACTATATTAAAAATGATTTTAGAAACATTAAAAAAATATAATAAACGTTTAGCTAATATTAATATAAAACTTAATGAATGTAATGATATGGATAAATATAAATTATATGGAGAATTAATAACAGCCAATCTATATAAATTACCCAATAATCATTTAGAAAGTATAGAAGTGGAAAATTATTATCAAGATAACAAGAAAATAGAAATTCCTATGGATATAAGATTTACACCTAATATAAATGCAAAAAGATATTTTAAAAAATACTCTAAATTAAAAAATGCTTTTCAAATTGTAACTAAGCAGAAAATTGAAACAGAAAAAGAATTAAATTATATAGAAAGTGTAGTATATGAATTAGAAAATAGTTCATGCATAGAAGATGTTCAAGATATTTTTGAAGAGATTAGTGAAAATATTGTATTTAAAGAAAGATTAAAGAAAAAAGAAAAGAAGAAGAAAGTTAGTAAAAAGAAAAAACAACAAAAGTTTGCACCAATTGAATATGAAATTGATGGTTATAAAGTTTATGTAGGGAGAAATAATAAAGAAAATGATTGGCTTACACTATCATTTGCTAATAAAACAGATATATGGTTTCACACAAAAGATATACATGGAAGCCATGTAATACTAAAAGCAGATGGAAATATATCAGATGATGTTTTAGTTAAATGTGCAGAAATTGCAGCAAAACATAGTAAAGCTAAAGATTCATCAAATGTACCAGTAGATTATTGTAAAGTTCAATATGTAAAAAAACCGAATGGTGCAAAACCAGGGATGGTTATTTTTACAAATAATAAAACTTTAAATGTAAAACCATTCTAAGAAAAAAGAGGATGACCAATATAGATCATCCTCTTTAAAGACTTTAGCTATTCTTTTTTGCTTCTTCGCATTGATATATAAAGAAACTCCATATAATAGTGTAGTAACGTCTAAACTTCATGCACCCTGTGGTATCATCATTTATATTTTGATACTCAATAAAAGGTACATCCTGAGTGTCTATTATATCTTTGTTTATTTTGATACAGTCGATTGTAGGAAGCAACTCACATAATTTTGTTGCATTTTCGTTACAATCTGGGTACCAATCTGCCATGTGTTTCATTTGATTAAAAAAATCATTTTTATCAATAGTACCATGGTATTTTTTTCCTTTTTCTACATAGGTTAACCGAATAACATTTTTTTCGTCTTTCATTGCTATATCCTCCTGCATTTTAATAAAAAAGTTAAAAGGTCGCAATAACCTTATTGAGATACGTTTTGTATTATAACATATTTTTTTATAAAATACCAGTTTTTTATGAAAAATCATTGACAAGGGGAAAATAAAAGAATATAATATGAAAAAATAAAATAGTTGCGAAGAGAAAGAAAAATTATGTGGACATACAAACAGAGAGCTAGTGATGGTGGAATACTAGTAGTAGACAAACATAAGGGGAGCTTTTGAGTAATATAAATTAAGGTGCTCGAGATTTGCTATAGAAATTCGAGAAATAGGGTGGAACCGCGGAAAGATAGACTTTCGTCCCTAGCAATATATTTTTATTGCTAGGAACGGAAGTTTTTTGATATAAAAAAGTTATCAAAAAAGATAGATTTTTTGATAGATTCTTATTCTAGCATATAAGTAGAAGAAAGATATAAGGAGGAGTTAGTTATGTTAAAATCAATGGACACAATTGTAAATTTATGTAAAGCAAGAGGATATATTTATCCAGGATCAGAAATATATGGAGGACTTGCAAATACTTGGGACTATGGACCTTTAGGCGTAGAATTGAAAAATAATGTAAAAAATTTATGGAGAAAAAAATTCATTCAAGAAAATAAATATAATGTAGGATTAGATGCAGCAATATTAATGAACCCTCAAACTTGGGTGGCATCTGGACATGTTGGAGGATTTTCAGATCCATTAATAGATTGTAGAGAATGTAAAACAAGACATAGAGCAGATAAATTAATTGAAGAATGGGCACATAATCAAGGAAAAGATATGATTGCTGATGGAATGTCAGATGAGGAATTAGTTAAGTTTATTGATGATAACAATATTCCTTGTCCTGATTGTGGAAAACACAATTTTACTTCAATTCGTAAATTTAACCTAATGTTTAAAACTTTCCAAGGAGTTACAGAAGATGCTAAAGCTGAAATCTATTTGAGACCAGAAACTGCACAAGGAATTTTTGTTAATTTCAAAAATGTGATGAGAACAACAAGAAAAAAACTACCAATGGGTATAGCTCAAATAGGAAAAGCTTTTAGAAATGAAATAACACCGGGAAATTTTACATTTAGAACAAGAGAGTTTGAACAAATGGAACTAGAATTTTTCTGCAAACCAGGAACAGATTTAGAGTGGCATTCTTATTGGAAAAAGTTCTGTGAAGAATGGTTACTAGGATTAGGAATGAAAAAAGAAAATATACGTTTAAGAGATCATAGTAAAGAAGAATTATCTCATTACAGTAATGCAACAACAGACATAGAATTTGCATTTCCATTTGGATGGGGAGAATTATGGGGAATTGCAGATAGAACAGATTTCGATTTAAAGAGCCATATGAATATGTCAAAAGAAGACTTTACATATACAGATACAGAAACAGGAGAGAAGTATATTCCATATTGTATAGAACCATCATTAGGAGCAGACAGAGTAGCATTAGCATTTTTATGCAATGCTTATGACGAAGAAAAAATTGCAGAAGGAGATACAAGAACAGTATTACATTTACATCCTGCATTAGCACCATATAAAGTAGCAGTACTACCATTGTCTAAAAAATTATCAGAAAAGGCAGAAGAAGTATATACAAGACTTTCAAAAACATTTATGACAGATTATGATGAAACAGGATCAATAGGAAAACGTTATAGAAGAGAAGATGAAATAGGAACACCATATTGTGTAACTGTTGATTTTGACACATTAGAGGATGATACTGTAACAATTAGAGATAGAGACACAATGGAACAAATTAGAATAAAAATAGATGAACTTGAAACTTGGTTAAATAATAAAGTGATCTTTTAAGAACCGGTCCCAAATGATCGGTCTTGAATGGAACATTTACACGAAAGGAAAAGAAAAATGGAAAATAAAAGAGTAATTATATCAATAATAGTAGTAATAATTTTAATAGTTGCAATTATAGGAGGAACGTATTTCTTTGGAGGCTTTAGTAAAAGGCAAACAAAGTTATTGACAGAGGAAACTAATAAAATATTACAATCTGATATTATTACAGACAATGTAGATATGAATATTAAAACAGATAAAAATTATGCAGTTGTAGAAAAAGCTGTTAAAGAATATGTTTCTAAACTTAAGAATATATATAAAGAAATGAATGAATTGGAAACAGGAGTAAATCCTAATAATATTTTTTCAGCAGATAATATGAAAGATAAAGATTTAAAGAAAGTAACTAATATCATTGATGATTATAAAGAAAAAAGTGAGAATACATCTAAAGAACTTGAAAGTATGTTGACAGAAGAGAAAATTGCAGAAAATATTAATAAAAGAAATATATCTTCTAGAAGCGACTATTATGTTGAACTATATAATACTATAATGACTAGTGATGCGATGAAAAAACAATATAATTTATTAGAAGAAAATTTAAAAGAAGAGAAGAGTAAAATGAATGACAAAATTACTCAAATAGAAAAAATATCTGAGTTTTTAAAGAAAAATTCAGATTCTTGGACAATTAAAGATGATAAAATACAATTTACTAATTTAAATAGAATGACAGAGTATTACAGTTTATTAAATAAATTAGCTGATTAGTAGAGATGAAGTAATATAAAGAAAGGACTGAATGAACAATGAGAAAATATTTTGGAACAGATGGAATCCGTAGAATTGCAAATACAGAATTATCACCAGAATTGGTGTATAAAGTAGCAAAGGCAGGAGCATATGTTTTGTCAAAACATGCTAATAAAGCACCAACTATATTGATAGGGAGAGATACTAGACTTTCTGGAACTTTAATAGAAAGTGCTATGGTTGCAGGATTCTTGAGTTATGGTGCTAATGTTAAATTATTAGAAGTTATTCCTACACCTGGAGTGGCATATTTAACAAGAAAACTTCAGGCTGATGCAAGTGTTGTAATTTCTGCATCACACAATACATTTGAATTTAATGGAATAAAGTATTTTAGTAATAAAGGTATGAAAATTCCTGATAGTATAGAAGAAGAAATAGAAGAGGTAATGGATTCAGGAAAACTTGATGAACTAACTGCTGTAAGCGAAAAGATTGGTGTTTCTGAAATAAGAACAGATTTGTTAGAAGAGTATGTATATTTCTTTAGAAAAAACTTTGATGATAATATTGCTAAATTTAATAGACCAGATTTTAAAGTAGTTATTGACACTGCCAATGGTGCTACTTATAAGGTGGCAGAGAAAGTATTTTCTGTACTTGGAATAAACCATGTTATCATAAATAATGAACCTAATGGAATTAATATAAATGATGGATGTGGATCAACTCATCTAGAAATGTTAAAAGACTATGTTGTAAAAAATAAAATGAGTTTGGGTATTGCGTATGATGGAGATGGTGACAGATGCCTTGCTGTTGACGAAAATGGTGAGGAAATAGATGGAGATAAATTGTTGGCAATTATTTCTAATTATTTAAAAAAACAAGGCAAACTTAATAAAGACACTATTGTTGCTACAGTTATGAGTAATTTAGGACTAAATAAATATGCAGAAAAAGAAAAGTTAAATTTTGTTCAAACAAAAGTAGGAGATAGATATGTTTTGGAAGAAATGCTAAAAAACGGCTATAACTTAGGCGGAGAACAGTCAGGACATGTAATATTATTAGATTACAACCCTACAGGTGATGGAATTTTAACATCATTAATGTTAATCCAAGCAATATTAGAAAGTGGAAAAAAGGCATCAGAATTAGGAGCGACAGTAGAAAAATATCCACAAGTTTTAATTAATGCTAAAGTAAATTCTAGTAAAAAATATGAATATGAGAATAATAAAGAAATAAAAAATGCAATTGAAGAATTAGAAAATGAATTTGCAGGAAATGGAAGAGTATTAATTAGACCTTCTGGAACAGAACCTCTTGTTAGAGTTATGATTGAAGGTAAAGATAAAATTCTAATTGAACAAAAAGCTAGAAAAATTGCTAATTTAATTGAAGAAAAGTGCCAACAGAAAGAGGGATAATTATGGGATTTTTTGATAAATTAAAGAGTGGATTAAACAAAACTAAAGAATCAATTAATGATAAAATAAATGATGTATTTAGTAATTTTAGAAAAGTAGATGAGGACTTTTTAGAAGAACTTGAAGAAGCGTTAATAATGTCAGATATAGGAATAGAAACATCAACAAAAATTATTAACAATCTAAGAGAAAGAATGAAAAAAGAAAAAATAGAAGATGAAGAACAAGTAAAAGATGTACTAAGAGAAGAAATTGCACAGATACTTGAATTTTCAGATAATTCATTAAAACTTGAAACAAAGCCATCTGTAATACTAGTAATAGGTGTAAATGGAGTTGGAAAAACTACATCAATAGGAAAAATGGCTGCAAGATTATCAAGAGATGGAAAAAAAGTAGTTGTTGCAGCAGCAGATACATTTAGGGCTGCTGCTGTGGAACAACTAGAAGTTTGGGCTAAAAGAGCAGGAGCAGAGATAGTAAAACGTGAAGAGGGTATAGATCCAGCATCTGTAGTATATGATGCAATTGCTAAAACAAAAGAAATAGGAGCAGATATTTTAATATGTGATACTGCTGGAAGATTACATAATAAAAAATATTTGATGGACGAGCTAAATAAAATACAAAAAGTAATAAATAAAGAGATGCCAGATGCATCAAAAGAAGTATTATTAGTAATTGATGCAGGAACAGGGCAAAATGCAATATCACAAGTAAAAGCTTTTAAGGAGCAAGCAGATATTACAGGAATAGTACTTACAAAATTAGATGGAACAGCTAAAGGTGGAGCTGTAGTAGGAATTGTAGAAGAAAATAAAATACCAATTAAATTTATTGGAGTTGGAGAACAGATTGACGATATGGAGATTTTTAATTCAAAAGACTTCGCTAAGGCAATAATATAAAGAAATAATTTGACAGAATTTTATAGAAGGAGAAAATATGGATACAAATAAATTAAAGATTAGTAAAAAGTTAAGAGCGGTAATAGTGGTAGCATTTATTGCAATATATATACTTGGAACATATATATCCTTAAGAGGACAATATTTGGAGTATGTTGAATTAGGTGATCAATATGTACAAAAATTCTTTACAGATATAAAGTATAAGTATTCAATAATGGGAATTAGTTTTGTATTATTAAGTATAATATTGTATTTTACAAACAAAGGAATAAAAAAAGGACTTAAGCCATTTTTTGAACAGGAAAAAAGGGAGGTGCCAAAGCTTCCAAATAAATCAATAACATTAATTGTTGCTGCAATAGCAAGTGTAGTAATATCAAATCATTTACTTGATAAGGTATTGCTATTTGTAAGCAATGCATCATTTGGCAAATCTGATATAATATTTAATTTGGACATATCATATTATATGTTTGTTAGACCATTGGTCGAAGGTTTGTTAAATTATTTTGTTACATTAATGATTGCAATAAGTGTATATATGGCAGGATATTACATAATAATATTTAATTTATACTTTAAAGCAGTTGATAGGGAATTGCTAGCTAAAAGTAAACTAATAAAAAAATTATTAAGGAATGCTATTATCCTATCAATAGGAGTGGGATTACAAACTGCTTTAAATACACAAAATATTGTGACTGGAAAATTCTTAACATTAAGTAATGAAACAGAGTTAACTGGTGCTGGAATTGTAGAATCAACAATTCAATTATATGGTTATTTAATATTAGCAGTTATAATTGTGATTTCTGTAATAATGGCAGTAAAATACTTTGTACAAAAACAGAACAAGAAAATAGTATATCCAGTAGTTGCAATACCAATATATTTAGTTGCATTATTTTTGGTTATGGTTGGTTATGATTTAATATTTGTAAAATCAAATGAATTTGATAAAGAAAGAAAATATATTTCAGAAAATATTAAGTCAACACAAGAAGCATATAATATAAATGCTGAAGAAACAAGTACTAATTATACAGGCACAATAAAAGAAAATGAAGTCGAACAAAATAATGATGTTATAAACAACATAACAATAGTAAATGAAGATTTAGTGAAAAAGAGCTTGAAAGATACTCAAACTGAAACAGGATATTATACTTATAACAATGTTTCTTTGACTCAATATGAAATTGATGGAAAGAAGCAGTTAGTATATGTAGCACCAAGAGAAGCAGAAAATAATACAATATCTTATAATAATAAAACATATGAATATACACATGGAATTGGACAAATTGTAGCATCTGCGACATCTGTTACAGAAGATGGTAATGTTGAGTACTTACAAAAAGATATTGGAGGATCTGATAATATATACCCAATAAGTGAACCTAGAATATATTATGGAGTAGAAACCAATAGTGTTGCAGTTACAAATACAAAAAATAAATCAGAATATGATTACACAGATAATAGTGGTGTAGAACACATAAATAATTATGATGGAAATTCTGGTATTCAAGTAGGATTTTTTGATAGATTAATTTTGGCTATAAAAAATAGAGACATTAGACTTGCAATGTCAACTTCAGTTTCTAGTGAAAGCAAAATTTTAACAAATAGAAATATAATTAAAAGAGCAAAAGCAGTATTACCAAATCTAATATATGATGAGAATCCTTATACAGTAACAGATAATGGACAAATATATTGGGTTCTTGATGCTTATACTGTATCTGATAAATATCCATATTCTACATATACAGAAATTGAATATGATGGAGCAAAACGTGATATTAATTATATAAGAAATTCAGTAAAAGTTATTATAAATGCATATAATGGGGAAATGACATTTTATATAACAGATAGAAATGATCCGGTAATAATGGCATACTTAAAATTATATCCAACAATATTTGCTGATTATACAGGTAAAG
Organism: uncultured Clostridia bacterium; assembly: GCA_928721565.1. Classification (GTDB taxonomy): domain Bacteria; phylum Bacillota; class Clostridia; order TANB77; family CAG-508; genus CAG-269. The sequence continues at coordinate 1,406,553 of OV788638.1, read as the reverse complement.
AGTTCCCAGAAGGTATAAAAGGACAATTGAAATATCCACAATTTTTATATGAAGTTCAATCAGAAATGCTTATGGTATACCATAATGTAAAAGAAGATGTTTTATATAGAAATAGTGATATTTGGGCATTACCAAAATATGGTACGGCAACATCAAAAACAAAAACATCTACATTAAGTCCATATTATGCTATGGTAAAAAATCAAGATGATGATAATACTGAGTATGGATTAGTACAAATGTATACACAAAATGAAAAATCAAATATTATTTCTTATCTTGTAGGAACATGTAATGGAACTGAATGTAAATTAAAGATTTACAAATATCCAACTGATAGTAATATTTTAGGACCAACACAGTTAGATAATCAAATTGAACAAGATGAAAATATTTCTGCAGAGTTAGAATCCATAAATGTTACTGGAAGTAAAATTTCTAAAGATATGAAAATAATCCCTATAGATAATACTGTTTTATATGTAGAAACAATTTATCAAACTATGGCAAATGAACCAAACCAACCAACAACTTTGAAAAAAGTAATTGTTGCATCTGGAACTAAAGTTGCAATTGGAGATACTTTAAATGAGGCAATTTCAAATTTATTATCACAATCTGCTGTTAATATTGATGTAAATAATACAGAAGATGTTGATGGTATGATACAAGCAATTATTGATGCTAATAAGAATTTGACTGAATCTAATGATAGGAATGATTGGGAAATGATGGGGTCTGATTTAAAACGACTTCAAGATTTGATTGAGTCTTTAGATAAGATGGTAAAAGAGGAAAAGAAATAAAAATAGAAGGAGGGCTATAGCCCTCCTTTTAATAATAAAATATAAAATTTTCAAGTTTTACTTTAAAATCTGTAATATGATCCATTAGTTCATCTGGTACTGGTGCAATTGGAATTGCCGGATTGTAAAGATATAATGTTATTACAGTATACAGAATACCTATACCAGTACCTAAAGTAAAGCTTGAACCAAAGTCAAAAGAGTCTATTATTGGTGTACTTTTTAAAATGACTTCATCAAACCCTTTGTAATTACTTTCGTAATAAAAGTTTTCCATAAATGCTAAAACAGTACAGAATGATTTATAATTTGGTTGATCTGTTTTGTCATCCAGAAATTTCCGCAACTGTTCTTGCAAAATAGATTTATCCTTCATTAATTTTTTTAATTCTTTTTTCTTTCCTTTTTTCATATTATAGTTCTCCTTTTTTCTAGTAAGAATATAGAAGCAATTTATAAGTGACTATAATAGTATAACACAATTATACGGTTATGTAAAGCTATTGGATTATTATTGGTCAAATTTGTTAGCAAAACCCCTTGTAAAAATAATATAATTAGTGTAAAATAAAGTCAAAATGTAAATAATAAAAAAGAAGCATAAAGAAATGAGGTAGAAAATAAATGAGATTTGTAACAGATGAAAAGAGTGAAAAAGAATATAAAGAATTTTTAGAAAAACATGAAAGATGTAATTTTCAACAATCACCAGAATGGGCAAGAGTAAAATCTAATTGGATACATGAAGTAGTATTAGCAGAAGATTCTAGCGGAAAAATAATAGGAGCAGTTAGTGTGTTAATAAGAAAAATACCAATTTTCGGATACATAATGTATTCATCAAGGGGACCAACATGTGACATTCATGACATGTCTGTAATGAAACAGTTGACAGATGGAATTAAAGAATTAGCCCAAAAATATAATGCAATAGTATATAAAGCAGAACCAGATATATTAAGCAGTGATGAAGAATATAGAAAAGTAGTAACAAATTTAGGATATAAAATAAAAGATGATGCAAAGAACTTTAGGGAAGAGATACAACCAAGATATGTATTTAGATTAGACATTAAAAATAAAACTGAAGATGAAGTGTTTGCAGGATTTCATTCAAAAACAAGATATAATGTACGTTTAGCAACAAGAAAAGGTGTAGTAATAAAAGAAGGAACAAGAGAAGACTTAAAAGATTTTCATGATATAATGATAGAAACTGGAGCAAGAGACGGATTTATAATAAGGCCATTATCATATTTCGAAAAGATGTATGATGAATTAGCACCAAATCATATGAAATTATTAATGGCATATTATGAGGACAAGCCAATTTCAGGAGTAATTCCTATTTTTTATGGAAATAAAACTTGGTATTTATATGGTGCAAGTAGTAACAAGCATAGAAACTTAATGCCAAATTATTTATTACAATGGGAAATGATAAAAATGGCAATTGCTAGAAAAGATGATGTATATGATTTTAGAGGAGTTTCTGGAGTAGTTGATGAAAATCATCCTCAATATGGATTATATAGGTTTAAAAAAGGATTTGGGGCAACATTTACAGAATTTATTGGAGAAGTATATATTCCATTTAAACCATTAACATATTCAATATACAAATTTTCAGAAAAAACTTTCAGAAATATTAGAGGACTTAAGACTAAGTTAAAAAAATAATTGGTGCCCTGAGGAAGGAATGAGATAAAAAATGAAAGCACTAGTAGTAGAAAAGGAAAATTTAAAGCATAACTTAAAAGTAATAAACGAAATAATAGATAAAGATGAAAAAAAACCTAAATTAATTGCTGTTGTAAAAGGTAATGGATATGGACTTGGTTTAATAGAATATACAAGTTTTTTAATTGATAATGGTGTGGATTTTTTTGCAGTGGCAACAGTAGAAGAAGCGGTAAAATTAAGAGAGGCTGGAATAAAACAAGATATTTTGATGATGTCTTCAACAGCAGTGGAAGAGGATATTAAAAAATTGATAAAAAACAATATAATATTAACAGTGGGATCAAAAGATGCAGGAGAATCAATAGAAAAAATAACAAAAGAGATGAAAACAAAAGCAAGAGTACATCTAAAAATTGATACAGGGTTTGGAAGATATGGATTTATATATAGCCAAAAAGAAGAAATGGTAAAAACTATAAAAACATGGAAAAATATAAATATAGAAGGAGCATTTTCTCATTTTTCAATTGCATTTTTTGGAGATGGAAAAGAATCTAGAAATCAATATGATAGATTTATGAAATGTATTAAAACATTAAAAGATAATGGAGTAAAAACAGGAATGTTACATATATGTAATTCATCAGCATTTTTACGTTTTCCAGATATGCATTTAGATGCAGTAAGAATTGGTTCTGCATTGCTTGGAAGACTATCAATTCCAAATACATGGGGACTAAAAAGAGTAGGATATTTAAAATCAAATGTTGCAGAAATAAAAGTTATTCCAACTGGTTATAATATAGGATATTCAAATTCATATAAAACCAAAAGAGAAACCAAAATTGCAATAGTTCCATGTGGTTATGCAGATGGATTTAACGTTATAGTTGATAGAGATATGTTTAGATCAATAGACAAACTAAGATATGTTGTTAGAGATGTAAAAGATTCATTTAAAAATAAAAAGATATATGTAACAATAAATGGAGAAAGATGTGAAGTTCTAGGAAGATTAGGAATGTTCCATGTAAGTGTTGATATTACTGAAAAAAATGTAAAAATAAATGACGAAGTACAGTTTAAAGTAAGTCCTATGTTTGTAGATAGTAGTTTATCTAGAGAATATGAATAAAAGGTATTTTTGAAAGGAATGAGTAAAAAATAATGGAAGAAAATAAAAAACTAGCAAATATAAGTTTTCCCAAAAAGGTATGGTATTCAATAACAAAATTTGAACAATATCCAACAATGGCAACAGAAGGACTTGGAAAAGCAATAAAATACTTAATGATTATGGTAGTCATAGTTACAGTTTTTTCAATAATTGGTTCTGTAATAAAAGTGAATAAATTAGTATGGAATATATCAGAATATATAGAACAAAACATACCGGATTTTAAATTCGAAGATGGAAAGATATCAATGGATATAAATGATCCTATAATAATAGATAACTTCGAATATAAAGGGATTGAGAAGGTTGTAGTTAATACATTAGCAGATACAGATGAAATCAAAGAACAATCAGAAAAAGATGAAATGGTTGCAGGGATAACAATATTCTTTTTTAAAGATGAAATTGTTTTAAAAAGTAAAATAGATGATAGCAATATCCAAACGCAAAGCTATACATATACAGATTTTATAGCAAATTACACAAAAGAAGATATAACAACATTTAATAAAAATGAATTAATAGATTATATGAGAAGTAATAGGATAATGCCTTTTTATGCTAGCTATGCGGTAACAATGTTTATAGGGTTGTTTATAACTGGAATGGTATATGCAATTTTGGATACATTGAGAGTTGCAATATTTGGATGGGTAACAGCTGTAATAGCAAAAATAAAAATGAAGTTTGTGGCAATTTATAATATGGCAGTATATTCATTTACTTTGCCTATGATATTAGAAATTATATATTTAGTAATCAACTATTTTACAGATTTTACAATAAAATATTTTCAAGTTGCATATACGACAATTGCTTATATTTATTTAGCAGCATCAATTTTTATATTAAAAGATGATTTTATAAAAAAGATGCAAGAATTAATAAGAGTGAAACAAGAGCAAAAAAATGTAAGGGAAGAAATAAAAGAACAAGAAGACAAAAAAGAAAATCCAGAAACTGAGAAAAAAGAACAAAAGAAAAAAGAAAAAAAAGAAGAGGAAGAAGATGATGATGAGCCACAGGGCTCAGAAGCTTAAGGAAAAGAGGTTATAAAATGGATAAAGATAAGTCAAATAAAATCTTAAAAATGTTATTAAATATTCTTGTAACATTATTAGCTTTAATAGTATTAGCTGTTGCAACGTATTTTATATATAAAAGTGTGAAAGAGAATAATTCTGAGGATACTAAATTAGCATATACGGATTTGGTAAAAGAAATACAAGCAGGAAATGTAGAAAAAATAGAAATGACAACAGGAAGTATGTCATTAAAAGTAAAAATGAAAGACGTAGAGAAAGAGAAAACGACTATAATACCAAGTGTTCAAGTGTTTTCGGAATTAGTACAACAAAAAGTATTAGAAGATAATAATATACAACTAGAAACTAAAACACCAAGTATTTTATCACAAATACCATCTTATCTATTTTCAATTTTACCAACAATAATAATGGTTGCATTATTTATAATGATATTTAAAATGCAAGGACTTGGAGATAAAGGGGAAGTTTATGATGATACTGAAAGAAAAACTAAAATAACATTTGATGATATAGCTGGATTAGATGAAGAAAAGGAAGAGCTAAAAGAAATTGTAGAATTTTTGAAAAAACCAAAAAAATTTACAGAGATGGGAGCCAAAATACCTAAAGGTGTTTTATTGTATGGAAAACCAGGAACTGGAAAAACTTTAATTGCAAAAGCAATTGCGGGAGAAGCAGATGTACCATTTATTTCAATGAGTGGTTCAGAATTTATAGAAATGTTTGCTGGACTTGGAGCATCAAGAGTAAGAAAACTATTTGATAAAGCAAGAAAATTATCACCTTGTATAGTTTTTATAGATGAGATTGATGCAATTGGCTCAAGAAGGACAAGTAATAGTGGAGCAGAATCAGAAAACAACCAAACACTAAATCAATTGTTAGTAGAAATGGATGGATTTTCTTCAGAAGAAACTATAATAGTATTAGCTGCAACTAATAGACCAGAGATGTTAGATAAAGCATTACTAAGACCAGGAAGATTTGACAGACAAGTAACAATTCCTGCACCAGATTTATCAGGAAGAGAAGCAATATTAAAAATTCATGCTAAAGACAAAAAGTTGGCTGATGATGTATCATTATATAGTATTGCAGAAGACACAGCAGGATTTACAGGAGCAGAACTTGCTAATATCTTAAATGAAGCAGCTATAATTGCAACAAAGAAAGAACATGAGGCTATAACACATGAAGATTTAGATGAAGCGGTTAAGAAAGTAACAGTAGGACTAGAAAAGACAAGTAGAAAAATATCAGACAAAGACAAAAAATTAACAGCATATCATGAGGCTGGACATGCAATAGTAAGCCAGTTTTTACCAACACAAACAGCAGTAAAAGAAGTATCAATTATACCTAGAGGGATGGCTGGAGGATATACAATGTATAAATCTGATGAAGATAAATATTATATATCTAAAACAGAAATGCAAGAAAAGCTTATTGCTTTATTAGGTGGAAGAGCTGCAGAAAAATTAATATTAGATGATATTTCAACAGGAGCAAGTAATGATTTAGAAGTTGCAACACAAATTGCCAGAAATATGATTACAGTTTATGGAATGAGTGATACAATTGGAACAATTTCATTTAAAGACAATGACGGACAAATGAATTATGAGATGTTTGGAGAAGACATGCAAGATGCTATTGGTAAAGAGGTAAAAAGATTAATAGATACAGCATATAATGATGCACAAGAAATATTGAAACAAAATGTAGAAACACTTCATGCTATTGCAAAAGAATTAATTGCAAAAGAGAAAATTAATGAACAAGAATTTAATAAATTCTTTATGAATTAAATGATCGTTAATGATCAGAGAGAGGAGAACAATAGAAAAAATGGGGGATTTTGCTGAATATATTTTAAATGAAGATGATTTAATATCAAAAATGGAAATAATATATTTTTTGGCACCAAAATTAAAGATAAATTTTGATAAATCAGTTGTATTTAAAACTGAAATAGCAAGAATGTTTTTAAAATATACTAATGCTAAAGTTGATAATAATTTAGTTTTGACAGCATGTTTATTATGTAATTGCAAGAAAGTGGATGATTCTCAAAAATTAGGCAAATTAAAAACTTATGCAAAAGAAGGTGCGGAATATTTGGCACAGTTAGGATTTGATGCAAGATTTTGCAAAATCTGTGAAGGTGTAAATAGATATAGTGGAAATCCGAGAGAAAAGGAAAGTGATATACTAGAATTAGCAGACCAATTTGGAGGAATGTTAATTGATAGACCAGAGAGAATTGCATTTAATCCTGATGAGGCAATGGTTTTATTAGAACATCGAAATTTAAAGTCAGAGTATAATAGATATCTTGAGATTTTTAGAGGATTTGTAGAGGCTATGGAAAAGATAGAAATACAAGGAGTAGTTAATACAACAGTTTTTGCAAGACTACAAAAACTAATGAGAGAATCTAATAATGTTCCGGAATTTGTAAAAAATATTGCAACAGATTACTCCATCAGTGTAAATAAAAAACTAGAAGAATTGGAACAAGTGGCAAAATCTGCAAGAGAAACAGCTAACAGAGCTATGTTTAGTAGTGAGATAGAAGAAAAAGTGTTAAAACATGCAAAAATTGATGATAAAAAATAGGAGGTTTTATAATGTACGAAGTATTTGCAGATTTGCATGTACACATAGGTAGAAGTGAAACAGGCAAACCAATAAAAATAACAGCGGCAAGAAGCTTGAATTTTGCTAATATAGCAAAAGAATGTGCAGAAAGAAAAGGTATAAATATTGTAGGAATAATAGATTGTGCATCACCATATGTAATTGAAGACATAGAAAAGTTTTTAAAAACAGGAGATGCCTATGAACTTGAAGATGGTGGAATAATATACAAAGATAAAGTATGTATATTATTAGGAAGTGAAGTAGAAACTTCAGAAAAAGGTAGAAACGGAAAAAGCGGAGCTGCACATAATGTATGTTTTTTCCCTCATTTAAGTGATATAAAAGGATTTTCGCAAGAAATGAGTACACATATAAAAAACATAACACTAAGTACTCAAAGATCAAATGTGTCAGGGTATGAACTAATAGATATTGTTGAAAAATATAATGGAATTTTAATACCAGCACACATATTTACACCATTTAAAAGCTATTACGGAAATTGTACAGATAGGTTAAAAAATATATTTAAAGAAAAATATGATAAAATTTTTGCAGTAGAATTAGGGTTGAGTTCTGACACATATTTAGCAGATATGATTTCAGAGTTAGAAGATAAAACATTTGTTACAAATTCTGATGCACATTCACTACCTAAAATTGCAAGAGAATATAATAAAATGTTAGTAAATGATATAAGCTTTAAAGAAGTTGTAAAAGCACTAAAAAATGAAGATGGACGAAAAATATTGGCTAATTATGGTTTAGACCCAAAACTTGGTAAATATCACAGAACACATTGTGATAATTGTGATTGCACAATTGAAACAAAAGAGCCAGTTGAAGTCTGTCCTAAGTGTGGAAGTACTAAAGTGACTTTTGGTGTTTTTGATAGAATAGAATTAATTAAAGATAAAGAAACAACAAAAAGCCCAGAAAACAGACCACCATATATATATCAAATTCCATTAAGTTTTATTCCAGGAGTTGGAGGAAAAACAATAGAAAAACTGCTAGATAATTTTGAAACAGAAATGAATATTTTACATAAATTATCAGAAGATGATATTGAGGCAATTGTTGGAGAGAAAATCGCAAAAAATATAGTGAATGCAAGAGAAGGAAACATGAAAGTTGAATCTGGTGGAGGAGGAAACTACGGAAAAGTAACAGCTTCCTAAAATAAAATTGGACATGATTAAATTCATGTTCTTTTTTTGTGACTAAATGAATAGACATTAATAAATCTATTTATAAGGAGAAAATCATGCGAAAGAAGAGAAACGAAATTTTTACTGCAATTAAAGAAGATATATTAAATAATGCAAAATCATATTTTATAGTACTAATAATATTTGCTGTTGGTGTATTTCTAGGAGTAATGTTTATAAACCAAATGCAAAATAAAGAAAACATAGAGGAATACATAAATACTTATATTAACGAAACTAAAGAATTACAAAATGGAGATTATTTAGGTGAATTACAAAAAGATGTATTAAGTAATATAGGTTTGGTAATAGCAGTATGGTTTGCTGGAACAACTATAATAGGAATACCAATAGTACTTGGAATAATATTATTTAGAGGATTTTCGTTAGGATATACTATTGCTTCATGTGTTTTAACTTTAGGAAGGCTAAAAGGAATAATGTTTATATTGCTAACAATATTTTTGCAAAATATTATATTTATACCAGCATTAATGATATTAGGTGTGAGTAGTATAAAATTGTATAAATCAATAATAAAAGATAGAAGAAAAGAAAATATAAAACTTTCTATATTAAAACATAGTATCGTTTCAGTTGGAATAATGTTTGCACTAATTATTAGCTCAATAATAAAGATTGAAATTTCATATAGAATGATAGTAAGTTTAATTAAATATTTTTAAAAAATACATAAAACCCCTTTACTTTTTCTCAAAAATTTGATATAACATAATAGCAATCAGTTATGTAAATAATTGATTTTAGACAATAAAAATTTATCATAGGTGGGGGAAAAAATGGAAGAACAATTAAATTTATTTTTTGGATTTTTAGAAAATGAAAAGAAAGTGTCTACAAATACACTTCAATCATATAAAAGAGATTTAAAACAATTTGAAAAGTACTTAGAAACAAGCGAAGAAGATTATAAAGACTTAACAGACGAAGGAATAAAAACTTATATAAAACACATGCAAGATGAAGGAAAAAAAGCATCAACAATATCAAGAGGATTAGCATCAATTAGATCTTTTTACCAATACGAAGCAAAAAATAAAAAAGTTGAAAAAGATCCTACAGAAGGAATTCAATCACCTAAAATAGAAAAGAGAGTACCAAGTGTTTTGACATCTAAAGAAGTGGCATTATTATTAGAACAACCTAAAAATGTAGATTTAAAAGGAACAAGAGATAAAGCAATGTTAGAATTTGCATATGCAACAGGCATGAGAGTAACAGAAATAATATCATTAAACGTAGAAGATATTAACTTAGAAACAGGATATGCAACATGCAGAAATGGAAAAAAAGAAAGAACAGTTCCAATTGGAGAAATGTCATTAAAAGCATTAAAAGATTATATGATTAATGCAAGAAATACAATGATAAGAGATGATAATGAAAAAGCATTATTTGTAAATGTAAATGGACAACGTTTAACTAGACAAGGATTCTGGAAAATTATAAAATATTATAAAGAACAAGCCCATATAGACAAAGACATTACACCACATGTATTAAGACATTCATTTGCAACACACTTATTACAAAATGGAGCAGATTTAAAATCAATTCAAACAATGCTTGGACATTCTGATATTTTATCAACTCAAATATATATGCAATTTCAAGATGAATCATTAAAAAATGTATATAAAAAAGCTCATCCAAGAGCATAAAAATTTATCAAAATAAACCTCAATTATTAGAAGTAAAAGTTTAATAATTGAGGTTTTTGTATTTGTTTTTATTTTGTGAATATTCCTGTAATTTCTGCAAAATACAAAGTATGATAATCTTTATTAGGATAATTTTGCTTATCTAAAGCTTTTTCAATAAAACAGCTAGGCTGTAATGTTTGTTTATATAAGTTTTTACAATTGATAACTAAAGATGCTTCTTCGAAACTAGGGATATCATCTATAAATGAAACATGTAAACCTGAATTGGAAATTTTATCTTCAGTTCTACCAGATACCTTCCCGAAAATATGTTAAAGTAGATTTGTAACTGTCTTCAAAAAAACTTAAAGAAAAAGTATTGGAATTATCAATAAATTCTTTAGTATATCTTTGAGGTCTAAGTACTATAAAAGCGATATTTTTATTCCAAAGAACTCCAACACCACCCCAAGACGCTGTCATACTATTAGTTTTTCCATTATAAGAAGAAGTAACTAACATCCATTCTTTACCTATTTTGTTAAATGGATTAAAGCAAAATTCATTAATATCAATTTCTTTCATCATATTACCTCCATTCATATTATATGGATTATATAATAAAAAATTAAAAAATTAAAGAATATTATTGTAATTTTTCTTATAAAGCATTAAAATAGTACTAATAATATGTTGAAATAAGGAGAATTATGGAAAAGAAAAAAGTATTATTTATATCAAGCACAGGTGGGCATTTTAGTGAATTACAACAGCTAAGTCCATTATTTGAAAAATATGATTATCATATAATAACAGAAAAAGACAATGCAACGAAAAATGCAAAAGAAAAATATGGAGATAAAATTTCATATTTACCATATGGGACTAGAAAAAAAATATTTAGATATATTTTTATATATTTTTATTTGTGTCTAAAAACAATATACCTATACTTTAAAATAAAACCTAAATATATAGTTACAACAGGGACACATACAGCAGGACCAATGTGTTATTTGGGAAAAATATTTGGAAGCAAAATAATTTATATTGAAACATTTGCTAATAGGAATAGAAAAACTGCAACAGGAAGGCTGATATATCCGATAGCAGATTTATTTATTGTACAATGGGAAGAAATGCTAAAAATATATCCTAAAGCAATTTATGGAGGTGCAATATATTAATGATATTAGTTATGTTAGGAACACAAAATAATAGTTTCCATAGATTGTTAGAAGAGATTGACAGGTTAATAATTAATGGAAAGATTAGAGAAGAAGTGATAGTTCAAGCAGGTTATACTAAATACGAATCACAGAATATGAAAATTATTGATTTTGTATCAAGTGAAGAACTGGAAAAATTAGAACAGCAAGCTTATTGCGTAATAACACATGGAGGAGTGGGTTCAATAATAGGATCAATAGAAAAAGGAAAAAAAGTTATTGCTGTTCCAAGACTAAAACAATATGGTGAACATGTAAACAATCATCAACTTGATATTGTCGAATCTTTTGATAAGCTAGGATATATTATAGGGATAACAGATGTTTCACAATTAAGTGATGCATTACAAAGGATTGATACATTTGAACCTAAAAGATATATTCAAAATACAGGAAACATCATAAAGATTGTTGAAAATTTTATTGATAATAATTAGAGTAATAGATGAATGCTTACAAAATTTCACACAAATTTTACAAAAAATAAAAAAAGAAGAAAAAAGAAGAAAAATGATAGAAAAGCAGAAAAAAACAAATTTTTCTGCTAATTTTTTTGACAATAAGTATTGCAAAATAAAAGTATTATTGATATGATAATGAAGAATGAAAAAATATGTAGATTAATACAAAAATTATAATAAAGAAAAGGAAAAAAGTAAGATGATAGAGTTTAAAAACGTAAGCAAAAAATATAGTACAGGTACAGAAGCAGTAAAAAATGCAACATTTAAAATAGAAAAAGGAGAGTTTGCATTTTTAGTAGGATCATCAGGAAGTGGAAAATCAACATTAATTAAATTAATATTAAAAGAGGAAGAGCCAACATCAGGAAATATTATAATAAATGGAAAAGATACTACTTTTTTAAAGAAAAGTAAAGTCCCATATTTGCGTAGAAGTATGGGGGTTGTATTTCAGGACTTTAGATTATTACCAGACAAGACAGTATATGAAAACGTAGCATTTGCAATGTATATAGTAAAAGCTACTCCTAGACACATTCGTAGACAAGTACCAATGGTTTTATCATTAGTAGGATTAAGTGGTAAAGCAAAAATGTATCCAAATGAATTATCAGGTGGAGAGCAACAAAGGGTTGCATTAGCAAGAGCTTTAGTAAATAATCCATCAATGTTAATAGCAGACGAGCCAACAGGAAACTTAGATCCAGATACGGCTTGGGATATAATGAGCTTGCTAAATGAAATAAATATGAGAGGAACAACAGTAGTAGTAGCAACACATGCCAAAGATATTGTAGACCAAATGAAGAAAAGAGTAATACATATCAATAAAGGCGTAATAGTAAAAGATGATAAAAAAGGTGGGTATGATTGTGAGGTTTAATGTAATAAATTATTGGATAAAAGAAGGAGTAAGAAATTTATTTAAAAATAAAAAATCAACAATGTCAGCATTAATGATAATGTGTGCAACGATGTTAATATTTGGATTATTTTTTGTAATAGGAGAAAACTTAAATGCATTTGTAGAAAATGTAGCAGATGCTCAAGAAATTAGGGTAATAATAGATAATGATGCAACTGAAAGTGAAATAGAAGAGGTTGGAAGTGAAATACTTGCAATAGATGGAGTAAAGAGTGCAGAATTTGTTTCAAAAGATGAAGCTCTAGAATACATGAAAGATATGCTAGGAGATGAATTGATTGAGGGATATTCTGAAAGAAATATATTTTCTGTTGCATATAATGTAACATTAACAGATTTAAAATTAAATGATGAAGTACAAGATAATATAAATCAAATTCCTCATGTAAAGAAAATAGTATCAAGTAATCAAACTATATCACAAATAATAAGTTTAGCAAAAGGTGTAAGAGTTGTAACAGCAGGAATTTTAGCTTTATTGATAGTGATATCTGTATCAATAATTGCTAATACAATAAAATTAACTGTACATGCAAGAAGAAAAGAAATTTCTATAATGAAATATGTAGGAGCAACAAATAGTTTTATAAGATGGCCATTTTTAGTAGAAGGAGTCATAATAGGAGTTGTTGCTGGATTATTATCAGTAGGAATAATATTTGCAGCATATACAGGTGTTGCAAATCAATTAGCAAATACATCATTCTTACAAATGGCAAATTGGACTTTATTGAATTTCTCTGATATGTTTAATTTGATATTATTAGTATATCTTGGTTTAGGAATAGGAATTGGTGTACTTGGAAGTAGTATTTCTATGAGAAAATACTTAGAAGTTTAAGTAAAGAGAAAGGATGAAAGTGTATAATGCGTAGGCTTATGATAATTATATTAATTTTAATAATAACTTGTAGCCTATGTATTTGCGTACATGCACAAGATCTTACAGAATTGCAGGAACAATCAAGCCAATTGAATCAAGCAATAAATGAATCTAGTAATAGATTACAAGCCGTTCAAGAACAATTATCTACAAATATGCAAGAATTGCAAGAGTTAGATAATCAAATAGCACAATCACAAGATGACTTGAACAATATAAATATTGATATAAATAATTTAATGTCACAAATAAGCGAAAATGAAGAAAAACTTTCAAAAACGCAAGCTGAATTTGATAGTATACAAGGGTTGTTAGATGCTAGACTTATAAAAATGTATGAAGCACCCAAATTTGAATTTCTACAAGTGATATTAGAGTCAAAAAGTGTGACTGAATTTTTATCTACATATTATGCAATGAAGGAATTGGCTGAATATGATAAGCAATTGTTAGATACAGTAAAACAACAAAAAGAAGAAATAGAAACAACAAAAAAAATATTAGCAGAAAAGAAACAACAAGTTATAACAAATAAACAAACACAACAGAAAAAAGCTCAAGTGTTAGCAAATACAAAAACAATGAGACAGTATTACATAAGTAAATTATCAACAGAGGAACAAGAGCTACAATCAAAAATAGATGAATACAATGGACAAGTGTCTGCTATAGAATCTGAAATAAAATTAATGGCATTAAACAGTATTAGTGCTGATTATATAGGGGGAGCAATGACTTGGCCTATACCAGGTTATACAACGATTACTTCAGAATATGGAATGAGAGTTCATCCTATAACAGGTGCATATAAATTACACACTGGTACAGATATAGGGGCACCAATGGGAGCAGATTTTGTTGCAGCAGCAAAAGGAGTTGTAACAAAAGCTTCAATGACACCGGCATATGGAAATATGGTGATAATTGATCATGGTGGAGGAGTTCAAACTTTATATGCACATGGAAGCGAAATTCTAGTACAAGTAGGACAAGAAGTTGAAGCAGGAACTCCTGTACTAAAAGTTGGTTCAACAGGGTATTCAACTGGCCCACATGCTCATTTTGAAATAAGGATAAATGGACAAACAGTAAATCCATTGGATTATTTATTAAAACAAGATGAAATTCAAAACGCAGTAAATGAGAATAAATCTAAAAATGAAGAGACAGACACAAATAATAACTAATGAATAAAATATAGTAAAGAAGGGAAGAAAGATAATGAAAAAAACATTAGCTAAAATAATAGGAGTTACAATAGTTATAACTTTAATTTTGCAAAGTTCTCAAGTGTTTGCAGTAACTGAAAAAGAACTGAAACAAAAACAGCAACAGGCTAAAGAACAACAAGATGAGAACAATGATAAAATTGATGAAGCACAAGAAAAGAAAGAAGAAATTGCAAACGAGAAATCAGAAACAATGAAAACTGTTGAAGATTTAATAGGAAAAATATCAGATGCTGAAACAGATGTTAGCAATTTAAAAGAGAAAGTTCAAAGTTTACAAACACAAATCTCAGATAAAGAAAAAGACATACAGCAAAAAGAAGAAGAATATACTAAACAAGAAGAACTACTTGAAACAAGACTTGTTGCAATGTACGAAAGAAGTGAAACTTCTTATTTAGACGTGTTTTTAACTTCATCAAGTATGACTGATGCATTAGCCAAATATTATGCTGCATCTGAGTTGTTTGAATCTGACAAAGAATTGATTCAATCAACAAAAAATCAAAAAACACAAATAGAAAAAGAAAAAACTGAATTAGAAAGTAATAAAAAGGAATTAGACTCATCATTAGCTGAGCAAAAAACAAAAGTGTCAGAATTAGAAACATTAAAAAGTCAAAAACAAAGTTATGCTGATAAACTAACACAAGATGAAAAAGAAGTTCAAAAAGAAATTGAGGAATTAGAGGCAGATAACAGGCAAATAGAAGCAGATGTAAAAGTAGCAGAAAAAAAATATGATAGTCAATTAAAAGAATTGCAAAAAATGGAAAATCAAAAAAATAATAATAGTGGAAAAAATAACGGAAGCAATAATACTAACAATAATAACAACAATAGTAATAATTCAAATTCTGGAGGAAATACATCATCTGGTTCAGGATATTTTATAAGACCAGTTTCAGGTGGATCAATATCAACAAATGGATATTATTCAACTGGAAAATTCCATGGTGCTATAGATTATGCAATACCTACAGGCTCAACAGTTATGGCTGCTGCTGATGGTGTTGTAATGTCAACAGCAGATTTAACATCAAGTTATGGTACTCATGTTGTAATAAGACATGCAAATGGAACTCAAACATATTATGGACATGGTACTAGAGGGTCTATATGTGTAAAGCCAGGTCAAATTGTAAAACAAGGAGAAAAAATAATGCTAAGTGGAAGTACAGGAAATTCAACAGGACCACATTTACATTTTGAAGTAAGAGTTTCTCCATACAGTTATAGTTATAAAGCAACAGCTTATGGACAGGATTCAAGAGTAAATCCTAATAATTATATGTAAAATATTTAGAAAGGCAATTTAAAGTATGGAAGAAGAAAAATATTTAAAAAAACAAAGAGTTTATAAAGCAATTATGTTAGTTATATTAACAGCATTTTTAACATTTATTTTTACAACTATATATATAACTAATAAATATAATTCAGGTAATGGATCCCAAACAATTTCATCATTGTTTGGTGGTTCATCAAATAATAATAAATTAACAAAATCATTAAAAGAGATTAAGAGTATATTAAAAAAGTATTATTTAAATGATATTGATGAAGATAAAGCAGTAGATGGAGCGCTTGAAGGATATGTTGCATCACTAGGAGATCAATATACTGAGTATATCCCAAAAGATGAAATGCAAGAATATACTCAAAATTTGTTAGGAAATTATGTGGGAATAGGAATATACATGGCACAAAATACTAAAGATAATACAATAGTAGTAGCTATGCCAGTAAAATATAGTCCTGCAGAAGAAGCTGGTATACTTCCTGGAGATATAATTAAAAAAATTGATGGAGTTGAATATACTGGAGAAGATATGAATGCAGCAGCTAACAATATTAAAGGTGCTGAAGGAACTATTGTAAAACTAGAAATTCAAAGAGGCCAAGAAATAAAGACATTTGAGATAGCAAGAAAGAAAATAACAACAAATCCAGTAGTTGCAGAAAAATTAGATAATAATATAGGATATTTGGAAGTATCAAGTTTTGACGAAGATACAGCCGAAAATTTTAAAGCAAAATATGAAGAATTAAAAACACAAGGAATAACATCATTAATTATAGATTTAAGAAATAATGGTGGAGGATTAGTAGAACAAGCTTTAAAGATTGCAGATTATATTGTTCCAAAAGATAAAGAGTTATTAGTAACTGTTGACAAAGATGGAAAAGAAAAAGTTGAAAAATCTAAAGAAGATGTTTTGATAGATATGCCAATTGTACTACTTGTAAATAAAAATTCTGCTAGTTCATCAGAAATTTTGGCAGGAGCTCTTAAAGATTTAAATGAAGCAACAATAGTTGGAACTACAACATATGGAAAAGGAGTTATTCAACAATTAGTAACTCTTAGAGATGGTTCAGGACTAAAATTTACTGTAGAAGAATATTATACTCCTAACAGGACAAAAATCAACGGGGTTGGTATAGAACCAAACGAGAAAGTAGATTTGCCAGAAAGTGTTACAAATCCTATTTCAGTTGAGAGAAAAGATGATACACAATTACAAAAGGCAATAGAATTATTAAGTAAATAAGAGGGATTTATATGAAAATGAATTTAGCAAACAAACTAACAATATTTAGAATAGTATTAGTACCAATTATGGCTATAATACCATATTTAAATTTACAAGGAGATTTTATGGGGTTACCTTTAACTTATTTTTGGATGTTATTAATATTTATAGTTGCATCAATAACAGACAAAATGGATGGGTACATTGCTCGTTCTAGAAATCAGGTAACTACTTTTGGAAAGTTTTTGGATCCATTAGCTGACAAAATATTAGTATTAACTGCAATGGTTTTATTGGTAGAATTGAGAAAAATTCCTGCATGGATACCAATTATAGTATTAGCAAGAGAATTCTTAGTTTCTGGATATAGATTAATTGCAGTAGAAAAAGGTGGTCAAGTTATTGCTGCTTCAATTTGGGGAAAATTAAAAACAGTAACACAAATGTTAGCAATTATAATAATTATGTTTGATAAAAATAATTTTTGGGATTGTTTTAGAGGTGGATTAACAGGTACAGATTTTGCAATAAATCTAGTTGCAACAGTATTGCTATTAATATCAGTAGTTGCAACAATTTTCTCTGGTGCTGATTATATGAAAAATGGAAAAGAGTTATTTAAAGATTAGAAATTAATTTTCTAAAAAATGTAAAATTTTGAAAAATATCTTGACAAAAAAGAAAAAATAGAGTATCATACTAACTGTTAATATAAAGGCGACTAATCAGGTCGCTCTTTATTATATATACTATATACCACACAAAACAATGGGTCAACCGGAGTTGTGCTTAGAAAGGAATGTGATTGATATGGAAGAAAAAGAAGTTATATTAACACAAGAAGGATATGACAAACTTGAAAAAGAGTTAGAAAGATTAAGAACAGAAACAAGATCAGAAATAGCAGAAAGAATAAAAGTAGCATTAGGCTTTGGAGATTTATCAGAAAATTCAGAATATGATGAAGCCAAAAATGCACAAGCAGAAAATGAAGCAAAAATTGCTGAACTAGAAAATAAAGTAAGATATGCAAAAATCATAGATGAAAGCGAAATAGATACCAAAACAGTTCAAATAGGAAATACTGTTACATTATATGATGTTGAATTTGATGAAGAAGTAGAATATACTATAGTTGGTTCAACAGAAGTTAACTTAGCTGAAAATAAAATTTCAAATGAATCACCGATAGGAAAGGCACTTTTGGGAGCTAAAAAAGGTGCAACAGTAGAAGTTCAAGCTCCAGCAGGGGTTATTAAATATGAAATAAGAAAAATTAAAAAATAAAAAAAGAAATGTCAAAAATTTGTTTGACATTTCTTTTTTTATATGATATTATTATTTCGTAAAAAAGGAGAAGTGATGTAAATGGGAACAAGAGCTGAAACTACTAGAAAGGAAAAAGCAATATTAAAATTTATAGAAGAACAAGTTGTAGAAAATGGATATCCACCATCAGTAAGAGAAATAGGAAAAGCAATAGGATTAAGTTCAACAGCAACAGTACATGCCTATTTAGCTAAATTGGAAAAACAAGGATTTATAAAAAAAGAGGATAAAAAAGGTAGAACACTAAAAGTAATAAAAGGAACAGACGGACAACCAATCAAGAAAGAAAATAAAAACTTCTATGCTCAGAGAGAATTAGTAGATGTACCTGTCATTGGAAAAATAACTGCAGGGCAACCAATATTAGCAGTAGAAAATGTAACAGACACATTTCCTATTCCAATAGACTTTGTTGGAAACAGTGAAAGCTTTATGCTAACAGTAAGGGGAGAAAGTATGATAGAAGCTGGAATTTTAGATGGAGACTATATATTAGTAAAAAAACAAAGCAATGCTAGTAATGGAGAAATAGTTGTAGCATTAATAGAAGATGAGGCTACAGTAAAAACATTTTATAAAGAAAATGGACATATTCGTTTACAACCAGAAAATCATACAATGGATCCAATAATAGTACCAGATTGTAAAATCTTAGGAAAAGTAGCTGGAGTATTTAGAAAAATGTAGTTAATAATTTTTGACAAAATAGCAAGAATAATCTTGCTATTTTCTGTCTAATATAATATAATAAAACAAAAAATAAGGAGAAAAACAAATGAAAGCACTAAATAAAAATGGAAAAGTAATAAAAAGAATGTTAATATTATTAGCAATATTATTTGTTATTGTATTTATATTAATAAAGGCAGAAGATTTTATAAAGGAACAAGCTAGTGATAAAATTAGTGTTGTAATAAATAACACAAATGTAACATCAAGACTAAAAAATGATTTAAAAGTTGATGATGGTATAGTATATTTGTCAATGGAAGATATGAAAAATTTCTTTGATAAATATATATATATCGAAGATGAAACAAAAGAGATAATTACTACTTATGATGACAAGATTGCAAGCATAGGATTTGATTCAAATAAATTAACATTAAATGGTTCAACTAAAAAGACAAGTGCACATGCAGTAAGAGAAAATGATATTGTATATTTACCAATTAGTGAAATGAAAGATGTATATGATATAGAATTAAATAATATAACAGAATCAAATGTAATAACTATAGATTCAACAGATAGAGAACAAGTAAAAGCACAAACAAAATCTAAAATATCTGTAAAATCCAAAAAAGAAGGTTTTTCAAGGACTGTAGACAAGATTGACAAAGATGAAAGTGTTATAGTTGTAAAAAATGATAATAATGAAATATCTGAAAAAGGTTGGACAAAAATAAGAACACAAAAAGGAAAAGTAGGGTATGTAAAAACAAATAAATTAGAAGAAATAGTAACAACAAGAGAAGCAAAAGAAAGAAAAAAACAAATTGATGGAAAAGTTGATATGTTTTGGGATTATTATTCACAATATGTAAAAGCACCAGATAGAACGGGTCAAGTAATAGAAGGAGTAAATGTAGTATCACCATCATTTTTCTATTTAGATAAAGATACAGGAGAATTAAAAGATAATGTTGGTGATGCAGGGGTAGCATATATAAATTGGGCACATTCAAATGGATATAAAGTATGGCCAATGCTATCAAATTCTGAGGCTGGAATTAAAGTTTCATCAACAATATTAAATAGTTACAGTAAAAGACAACAGTTAATACAAAGCATTGTGGAAAAATGCGCACAATATGATATAGATGGAATTAATGTTGACTTTGAAAATATGTATGAAGCTGACAAAGATAAATATTCTAGATTTATCATAGAGCTTACACCACGAATGTTAGAAATGGGTATAGTGACATCTGTTGATGTTACAGCACCTGATGGTGATCCAAATTGGTCTTTATGTTTTGATAGAAATGTATTAGGACATGTAGCTGATTATTTAGTATTTATGGGTTATGATCAATATGGAACATCAAGTACTAAACCAGGTACAACAGCTGGATTTAATTGGGTAGAAACAAGTTTAAAGAAAATTATTGATTATGATGAAGTAGATACTGAAAAAATAATATTGGGTATGCCATTATATACAAGACAATGGACGGTAGATCAAGATGGCACAGTAAAAGATAAGAGTGTTGTGTCTATGATGAATATAAAGATACCAAATAATGTTGAAAAAAATTGGGATGATACATTAAAACAATATTATATAGAATATGTATCAGGAAAGAATACTGTAAAAATGTGGATAGAAGATGGAAATTCCATTAAAGAAAAAGTTTCTCTTGTTACAAAATATAATCTAGGAGGAGCATCTTGTTGGAAAAAGGATATGGAAACTTCTAATATATGGTCAATTATAAAAAATGAGCTTTCAAAAGTGAATACAGAAAATTAGATATAAAACCTCTAAGAGATTTATTCTTAGAGGTTTTTGGTATAAATGTTAAAAAACTCACATAAATATCAAAAGAGGTGAGCTAATGAGAACATGTTATTTAGAAAAAATGGATAAGCCTAAACTTTTAATTCGCAAATATAAAATACAGCAAGATGATTTTAAAATTTATGCAGATCTAAGTAAAGACAAAAATGTAACAAAAATAGTTAAAGCTTTAATAAAAAATGATATAGAAAATGTAGTTTTAAGTAAAGAAATAATAGAAAATAAAAATCTTATAAATGCATTAAACGCTAAGGGGATAAGGGTTTTTAAAGGAAGATGGCTAGAGAGATATTTAACATTTGAAATATTAGAATACATAATAACTAAAATAGGCTTAATAAAAGAAGAAACTGAGATTGCTATAACTACAAATGAAATAACAGACCTGTGTATGGAAACAATAAAAATATTAGCAAAACAATATAAGAGATTAACAGTAGTTACAAATCATATTGAAAAATTAAAAAGGCTCGAAAAAGAGCTTTATGATAAAGATGGAGTTTTGATAGTTGTATCAAACAACATAAAAAAGAGTTTGGCAAGACCTAAAATAATACTGAATTTAGACTTTAATAGGCAAATGCTAAATAAATATAAAATTAATGAAAATGCAATAATATTAAATATAGAAGGAGATATGAAAATCAATTCAAAACGATTTGCAGGTATAAACGTAAATGATTATGAAATAGGAATAGGAAGAGAAGACATAATATGGAGAGAAAATATGAAAGAATTTAAAACTAAAGATTTAGTTGAAGCAACATTATATATAAAAGATACTTTTAAAAATATACGCAAAAAAATAAGTAAAAATAAGATTTTTATAAAAGAATTATTTGGTGAAAACGGAAAAATCGAAAGATTTTCTTAAAAAGCTTTTCTTTTTTTAGTAATTGTATTATAATATTGTCATAATATTCAGAGGGAAAAGCCTTGAGAAAGGAAAATTTAGAAATGGGGAAAAAAAGAAAAAAAACTAGAAATAATGGTAATCATACGGCATCAAAAAATAATATTTCAAGAAATGTTAAAAGAGGAAACCAAAATATAAGACCTAAGAAAAAAGATACAAAAATGAAGTTGAAATATACTCATCCTAAATTAGCATTGACACTGAAAATTATATTGATAGTACTAGTTATTGCAATTGTAGTTGGATTAGGAATTGGAATTGGTTTGATATTTGGATTAGGAAAAGATGATTTTTCTATAGACATGTCAGACTTGATAATGAAAGAAAATTCTACAATTATAGATACAGATGGAAATGTACTAGCAGAATTAAATGGGGATGAAAGCAGAAAAATTATTTCATTAGAAGAAATGTCGCCATATTTACCTAAAGCATATATTGCAATAGAAGATGAAAGGTTCGAACAACATCATGGTGTAGATATAAAAAGAACAGGAGCAGCAGTAATTTCATTTGTAACTCACGGAGGAAAATCAACTGCTGGTGGAGGAAGTACAATTACACAACAGGTTGTAAAAAATGTAACACAAGAAAAGGCATCTAGTGGTGCAGCAGGTGTTGTAAGAAAACTAAAAGAATGGTCAAAAGCATATCAAATTGAGAAAGTAATGTCAAAAGACCAAATAATAGAACTATATTTGAATTTAATATACATAGGAAATGGTGGTAGTGAGAAACATGGAGTTGAAATAGGTTCAGAATATTATTTTAACAAATCAGCTAAAGATTTGAGTATAGCACAATGTGCATTTTTAGCAGGAATAAACCATTCACCAAATTCTTATAATCCATATACAGGAGCAGATGTAACAGAGAAAATTTCAAAAAGAACAAAAACAGTATTATCACAAATGAAAAAATTTAAGTACATAACACAAGAAGAGTATGATAATGCTGTTGCAGAGGTGGATGCTGGATTTAAATTTGAGAATGGAGTCAAAGGAAATATATATTCTTCACATACAGATGCATTAATAACTCAATTAACTCAGCAAATAATGGATGAAAAACAAATTTCAAAAGATGCTGCTGAAACTTATTTGCAAACTAGTGGATTAAAAATATATTCAACACAAGTATCATCAGTACAAAGTGTAATGGAAGCAGAAGCAAAGAAAAGCAAATATAATTTAAAGGCTAAGAATGAAGATGGAACAGTTAAGAAGAATGCAGATGGATCAGATATATTAGCACAAGGTGCTGCAGTAGTAATTGAACCATCAACAGGAAAAGTAGTTGGGGCTGTTGGACAATTAGGCGAAAAAACAACTTCAAGAGGACTAAATAGAGTTAATTCCTTAAGACAAACAGGTTCTTCAATAAAGCCATTGGCAGATGTGTTACCAGGAATAGAAGAAGGAATTGTGACACCTGCAACAATTTATGCAGATTTAAAAACAACATTTGGTAAAGATTATGAACCTCAAAATTATAATAGTTTTACAGGATTAAGAACAGTAAGAACTGCAATTACTACATCACAAAATATACCATTTGTAAAGATTATGGCGGAATTAACACCTCAAAAATCAATAGAATATATGGAAAAAATGGGAATTTCATCATTAGATGAAGAAAGAGATAATAACCTTTCATTAGCAATTGGAGGAATGACTTATGGTGTAAGTCCATTAGAAATGGCAGGAGCATATGCAGCAGTTGCAAACGACGGAAATTATATACAACCAACATTCTATACTAAAGTAGAAGATTCAGATGGAAAAGTAGTATTAGAGCCTAAACAAAAAACAGAAAAAGTATGTTCTGCAGAAACGGCATATATCATTAAAAATTTAATGCAATCAGTTGTAAATGGTGCTGATGGTTATGCTGGAACAGCTAAATATTGTGCAATAAATGGAATTGATGTTGCAGCTAAAACAGGAACTACTAATGGTTCAAAAGATAGATGGTTATGTGGATTTACAAACTATTATGCATGTGCAGCATGGTATGGATTTGATGATCCTATAAGAATAAACTATTCAGGAACAAATCCAGCAGGATTATTATTCTCAGGAATAATGTCAGAAATTCATAAAGGTTTAGAAAATTCTACATTCGAAGAACCAAAAGGAATTGTTCATGAAAAAGTATGTAGAACAAGCGGAATGCTTGCAACTAGTAAATGTTCAAATACATATGATGAAATATTTATAGAAGGACATTTACCAGAAGAGTGTGATGCACATAAGAGTCAATATACAATTTGTACAGAATCAGGAAAATTAGCAACTAAATACTGTCCAGCAAAAGATAAAAGATCATCAAATTATGTTGTAGAAAAAGAAAGATTAGGATTATGGACTACTCCAGGAATAAGTTCAACTACTGGAAAGGTACCAACAGAATATTGTACAATTCATACAAAGGAAACTGAATCTAAACAACCAGAGGAATCAACTAATACTAATACAACAAATAATAACACAACTACAAAGCCAGATAATGGAGATAGTACTAATACAAATACAGATTTAGAAAATACAAAGCCAGACAACAATACAAAACCAGATAATGGTGGAAATTCAGGAGAAGATTCTAATAGTACACCAAAGCCAGATGGTGGTGAAGAAAATACAGATAACAATGAATAAAAATAATATTGAAACACAGGAAAAAACAACATTCCTGTGTTTCGCACTAGAAATAAAGGAGGGAAAATAAATGGACATATATTTTTATAATACATTAACTAAAAAGAAGGAATTATTTAAAACAATAGAACCAAATAAAGTTAAAATGTATTCTTGTGGGCCAACGGTATACAAAGATGCAACAATAGGAAATATGAGAACAAATTTATTTCAAGATACATTAAGACGAGTGTTAGAATATAATGGATATGAAGTAAAGCAAGTAATGAATATAACAGATGTTGGACACCTTGTTTCAGATGGAGATGAAGGTGAAGACAAAATGTTAAAATCAGCAAGAGAAGAACATAAAAGCCCTATGGAAATAGCTGAACATTATACAAAACTATTTTTCAAAGATTTAGAAAGATTAAATGTAGAAATTCCTGAAGTAATATGTAAAGCTACAGACCATATAAAAGAGATGCTTGAAATGGTACAAAAAATAATGGAAAGGGGATATGCATATGAAACATCAACAGCAATTTATTTTGATGTATCAAAATTAGATGAATATGGGATATTATCAGGAATTAAGTTAGATGAGCAAAAATCAGGGGCAAGAGTAGAAGTAGACCCAGAAAAGAAAAATCCATATGATTTTGCACTTTGGATAAAAGCACCAGAAAATCATTTGATGAAATGGGATAGCCCTTGGGGACCAAGCTATCCAGGATGGCATATAGAATGTTCCGCAATGAGCACAAAATATTTGGGAGAAGAATTTGATATACATACAGGTGGAATTGATTTAATTCCAACACATCATGAAAATGAAATTGCACAAAATAAAGGAGCTTGTGGCAAAATACCAGCACATTATTGGATGCATGGAGAATATCTGCTAATAAATGGTGGAAAGATGTCAAAGAGCTTAGGAAACGTATATTTATTGGATGATATTATAAGTAGAGGGTATGATCCACTAGTATATAGATTATTCAATTTTTCATGTCATTACAAAGGAAAATTAAATTTCACATGGGAAGGTATAGAAGCTGCAAGTGTTGCATTAAATAGATTACGTGAAGGATATCAAAAACACTTAGCAGGAAATGCTAATGTATCAGATGAGGTTATAGCAGAAATTGAAAATAAATTCCATCAAGCTATAAATGATGATTTAAATATGCCACTTGCAATGAGTGCTGTATGGGAAGCTGTAAAATATCAAGATAAATCACCTAAAATGGCTAAATTATTAGAGAAGTTTGATACTGTTTTAGGGTTGAAAATTACAGAGAAAAAAGAAGAAGAAATACCACAAGAAATTTTAGATTTAGTTGAACAACGTAAAGTGGCAAGAGGGGATAAGAATTGGGCTGAGTCTGATAGATTAAGAGATTTAATTACTGAAAAAGGATATATTGTTAAAGATACTAAAGAAGGTGTCGAAGTTTCAAAATTATAAAATAATAAATATATCTATTTATTTTGAAGATTTAAATAAAGAGATGAAGGTGAAAGACCAACATCTCTTTATTTATTAATTTCCCAATAATTGCATGATTTTACCTAATGTAGTATTTTTCACTTCATCAATTGTCATATCAGAAGTATCTAAATACCACATTGGGCAAGTAACTTTTTCGTAGAAACAATCCAACTCTTTTTTGTAAAAGTTCAAAAAGTCTGCATTGGTAAGAACTGGAGCATCTCCACCAGAAGCATATCGCCTTTTTAAAGATTCTTCTACTGAAACATCGATTACGAAAAGATAATCGGGGAAAATACAAAAAGTATTATTCATTTCATGAAGAATTTTTAATAAGGAAGATGATTCTGCTTCAGTGCAGACATTTTGTTTGTACAAAAACTTCGCCCAAAACAATGCATCGCAATAGCCTCTGTCAAACAAAATAATATCAGCTTGGGAGTATGGAATTTCAAGCAAAGACTGCAATTGGCCCAAAGTTATCCAAACATTACGAATCCATGTTTTTTTGGGAATTTCTTTTGGAACCAATTCCGCATATTCTTGCATGATTTGTACATTGATTCCTTTTTCACGAAGTGAATCGGAAAGGTTATGAATCAGTGTAGTTTTGCCGGAGTTAGGTAGACCGGTAAACTCGATTATTAATGGATATGGATTCCGTCTAATCATACGTATACCCTCCTATAAAAATATTTAATTTTATTATAACATATATATAGGCAAAAAACAATAAAAGTATTGTAAAAAGAGCAAAAATATAATATAATACCAAGAAAAGAAAGGCGGGAGATTTATGGACATAGCAGAATATGCAATTTTTTTTGCAACAAAAGCACATAAAGGGCAAAGAAGAAAACAAAAAGATGTAGATATGATATTTCACCCATTTACAGTTGGAATGATACTACAAAGAAATGGATGTGATGAAGATGTTGTTGCAGCAGGGATATTACATGATGTAGTAGAAGATACACAATATACATTTGATGATATTGAAAGAGAATTTGGAAAAAAAATAAGAGATTATGTATATGATGCTTCTGAACCAGATAAGAGTTTGCCTTGGAAGGATAGAAAAGAACATACGATTGAACATATAAAGACAGCACCATTAGGTTCAAAACTAATAGTAGCATGTGATAAAATAAATAATTTAGAAGATGCAATTTCTAATATTAGAGAATTTGGAGAAGACAAGGTATTGGCAAGAAATCCAGAAGAACAAAAATGGTATTATACAAGTGTATATAATAGTTGTATAGAAAATGTTGATAGCAGTCATCCAATATTTGTTCGATATAAAAAAATTTTAGAAGAAATTTGGAAATAAGGAGATGGAATAATGATAGATTTTAAAAGCATAATAGCAAATGCAATATCAAAAGTAGTAAATATTGATGAAGCAGAAATAAAAAAATCAATAGAAAAACCAAAAGGAACAAACAATGGAGATTATGCATTTCCATGCTTTAGATTAGCAAAGGATTTGCATAAAGCACCACCAATGATTGCAAATGACATAAAAGAAAATATCAAGGTTGATGAAGACAAAATAACAAAAATTGAAGTTGCGGGTGGATATTTAAACTTTTTTATCAATAAAGAAATATTAGTAAAAGAAGTATTAAATGAAATGGCTACAAGTGATGAATATGGAAAATCAACAGTAGGAAATAGAAAAAATGTAATAGTTGACTATTCATCACCTAATATAGCAAAACCATTCCATATTGGACATTTACGTTCAACAGTAATAGGAGCAGCTTTATATAAAATTTATAAATATTTAGGATATAATGTAACAGGAATAAATCATTTAGGAGATTATGGAACACAATTTGGAAAATTAATTGAAGGATATAAATTATGGGGAAATGAATACAATATTGAAGAAAATCCAATAGATGAATTGACTAAAATCTATATAAGAATAAATCAAGCTTGCAAAGAAGATGAACAAGTTTTAGAAAACTGTAGAAATAATTTCAAAAAGCTTGAAGATGGAGATAAATATTGTGTAGAAGTTTGGCAAAAATTTAAAGAACTAAGTTTAAAAGAATTCCAAAAAGTGTATGATTTATTAGGAAGTAAATTTGATTCTTGGAATGGAGAAGCTTTTTATTCAGACAAAATGGCAGAGATTGTAGACATATTAGAAAAGAGTGGAAAATTAGTTGAATCAGAGGGGGCTAAAATAATAGACTTAGAAGATAAAGGAATAAATACACCATGTATTATAGAAAAAACTAATGGTTCTTCAACATATGCAACAAGAGATTTAGCTGCAATTATGTACAGAGCTCGTACATATGATTTTGATAAAGCATTATATCTTACATCATATGAACAAGCATTACATTTTAAACAAGTATTTGAAGTTGCAAAATTACTTGGAATAGATGAAAAATATACTAATGGATTAGAACATGTTGCATTTGGAATGGTATTATTACCAACAGGAAAGATGTCAACAAGAGAGGGAACAAGTGTAAAATTAAGTGAATTATTAAGCGAGTCTATTTCAAGAGCAAAGGCTATAATTGAGGAGAAGAATCCAGATTTAGAAAATAAAGATGAAGTTGCTAGAAAAGTTGGAGTAGGTGCAGTAATATTTAATGATTTGGCAAATAGCAGAATTAAAGATGAAATATTTGATTGGGATACAATTTTGAATTTCCAAGGAGAGACTGGACCATATATTCAATATACTTATGTACGTACAAAAAGTGTTGTTGAAAAAGCTGGAGGAGTTCCTGAAATTTCAGCAGTTAATACAGAATTGTTACAAGATGAATATTCAATTAGATTGGCAAAATTGATTTATGAATTTGAAGATGTTTTAGTACAAGTTACAGATAAAAATGAACCATCAATTTTATCAAGATATTTAATTGATGTTGCTAAAGCTTATAGCAATTTCTATAATGAAAATAAAATTATAAATGATGATAAGGCTCTTCAAGATGCTCGTGTATATTTAACTTATTCTGTTGGAAGAATATTAAAAACAGGTGCAGGATTACTTGGAATTGAAATGCCAGATAAAATGTAAGAAAACTGTCAAAAGGAAATCAACCTTTTGACAGTTTTTAAAGATTATAGTGAAATACTACTTTCTAAAGCAACTTTAATCATATTATTAAGACCAGTTTGTCTTTCTTCAGGTGTTGCAATATCTTTAATATATTTGGAATCAACAACACTCATTAGACAAGCAGCTTTTTTATTTAAAACTTTAGCTACATAGAATAGAGCAAAAGCTTCCATTTCAGCACTAACTGGATTAAATCCTTCAGGAACTCTAGATAAAAACTGATTTACATCTGTCATATAGACATCAAAACAATCTGTACAAACAGTATTACCTTTTAAAATATTTATACCTAATTTATTAGCAGAATCAATTATAACAGAATTTAGTTCATCATTACTACTTACTATATGACAATCATCATTATTTAAAGTTAAAGCAAAATTTCCTTCAGAAAAGGTATTTTCTGCAAGAACTATATCAAATAATTTTAATTCAGGTTTATAAGAGCCACAAGAGCCTATACGAATAATATTTTCAACATTATAGAATTTATATAATTCGTAAGAATAGATTCCCATACTTGGCATTCCCATACCAGAGGCCATTACAGTAATTTCTTTGTCTTTATATTTTCCAGTATAAGCATAGATTCCTCTAACTGAATTTACTAATTTTGTATCTGTCATAAAATTTTCTGCTATATATTTTGCACGAAGTGGATCACCTGGCATTATAACTGTTTTTGCAATATCTCCTAGATTTGCTTCATTGTGTGGTGTAGACATATTAATTCCTCCTTATTTAAAGTTTGAATGAATTATATCAATAAAATTTTAAAATTTCAAGAAAAACTTGATATATTATGTAAAATGTGATATATTAAAAAAGTAAAATTTTTGTTAACATTCCTAGAAACATCAGGAATATCAAGAAGAGGTAAAAATTTTTAGGAGGAATGTGGATATGTATAATGTATCAATACCAGACATCAGTGATGAGGAATTATTAAGACGGTACCAAAAAATCAAACCAATAGTAGAGGTTGGAGGTGTGAAGTATTTCTTGAGAGAATTCTCAAAAAAGGAATTAAAAAATCAATCTTATATTAATGAGGTAGAAAAAGATATTGTCAAAAAGGTGAATATGAGATTGTTTGTTCCTTGTATAGGACAAGACTTTGAATGTATCCATAAGTATGGACATCCAATGTTTTTCAAACCTTCTATTGCAGAAGTACTTGCGCAAATACCGGAGGGGCAAGTGGATTTTGTGGATGCGTTTGAGATAATTGAATTTCCACAAGTAGATAATGAACTTATCATAAACAAAATAGTATTTGATAATGGTTATCACATATCAATGGTGCGCTTGTATACGAGTAGGAAAAATCCAAAAGTACGTTTTATAGGCTAAACCCAAATAACTCACAAACTTATTAAATAGTTTGTGAGTTATTTTTATAATTAAATTAATTTACACAAAAAACACAAATCAGGAATATTTCCATAACAAAATACATATAAACTATCGTTAGTAAATTACCAAGCAAATTATGGAAGGAGTTTGGAATATGAAAGAAAATGAATTAACAATAATTGAGAATTTCTTAAACAATAAGGAGGAAAAATTAAACGTTAAAGAAGAACCATTTGACAAGCTCATGTTTTTTTATCAATCAGCATTAAAACAACTAGAACTACAAATGAGTATAATTAAAGAGGAATTTAAGCTAATGTATAATTATGATTTGATAGACCACATAGATACAAGAATAAAAGAACCTAAAAGTATAATAAAAAAGATGGAAAAAAAGAAGTACCAAAAGACATATTTGAACTTAATTGAAAAAGTTAATGATATTGCAGGCATGCGAATTGTGTGCACACTAAAAGATGATATATTTTTTATAAAAGATTTGGTTAAACAAATTCCAGATATACATATATTAAAGGAAAAAGATTATGTTACAAATCCTAAACCAAGTGGATATTCAAGTTATCATATGATTGTTGAAATACCGGTGAAATTATCTCAAAACACTATATATGTAAAATGCGAAATACAGATAAGAACACTTGCAATGGATTTTTGGGCAAGTTTTGAGCACAAAGTAAAATATAAAACAGATCAAGAGGTTAATAAAAAGGCATCTAAAGAATTGGTTAATTGTGCAAAAATGATTAGTAAATTTGATGATAAGATGATTTCACTTAAAAATATGTAATGAATTTTATAGGTTGCTGCCCCAGGAGGGAGAATTGCCATAAATTTAAAATAATTATGTGAAAGCACTTGACAGTTGACAATAATAATTATACAATATAATAGGTTGAAAAAATATATAAAAGTGTAAATAAAAAAAGATATATTTATTCGAACATTGAAAATTAAATAAGAAAGAGGTGTATGATTATGAATACTTTAATCATAGTAGCCGCTATCTTAATCTCATTAGCAATAGGGATACCAATTGGAATGGTTATAAGAAAAAAGATTGCTGAATCTAAAATAGAAAGTGCAGAACAAGAAGCAAAAAGATTAGTTGACCTAGCAAAAATAGAAGCAGAAAATTTGAAAAAAGAGGAAATTATTAAAGCTAAAGAAGAAATTATGAATGCTAGAAATGAATTAGATCAAGAGATTAAAGAAAGAAGAGGCGAAGTTCAAAAACAAGAAAGTAGAATTATCCAAAAAGAAGAAAATTTAGAAAGACGTTCAGACAATTTTGAAAAGAAAGAAAGAGAACTTGAAAAAGAAGAACGTGACCTAAAAGAAAAAGAAAAAGAAATTGAAGACTTGAAAGTTGAACAATTAGAAGTACTTCAAAAAGTTGCTAACTTGACAAGAGAAGAAGCAAAAAAGCAATTATTAAGTTCAGTAGAACAAGAAATAACAGCTGAAAAAGCATCTTTGATTAGAGAGTTAGAGCAAAAAGCTAAAGAAGAAGCAAAGAAAAATGCAAAAGAAACAATAAGTTATGCAATTCAAAAATGTGCAGCAGATCATTCTGCAGAAACTACAGTATCAATAGTACCACTTCCATCAGATGATATAAAGGGAAGAATTATAGGTAGAGAAGGTAGAAACATAAGAGCACTAGAAACACTTACAGGAATTGATTTAATAATAGATGATACACCAGAAGCAGTAATACTATCAGGTTTTGATCCATTAAGAAGAGAAGTTGCAAGAATTGCTCTTGAAAAATTAATTGATGATGGAAGAATTCATCCAGCTAAAATAGAAGAAATGGTAGAAAAAGCCAAAGAAGAGTTGATGGAAACAATAAAATCAGAGGGGGAAAGAGCAACTCTAGAAACTGGGGTAATTGGTTTAAATCCAGAACTTATCAAGCTAATAGGAAAATTAAAATACAGAACAAGTTATGGACAAAATGTATTAAATCACTCAATAGAAGTTTCAAATTTAGCAAGAATAATGGCAGAAGAACTTGGATTAGATGCTAAACTTGCACGTAGAGCCGGATTATTACACGATATTGGAAAAGCTTTAGATCATGATATGGAAGGAACACATGTACAAATAGGTGTTGACATATTAAAGAAATTTAAAGAAAATCCACTAGTAATAAACGCAGTAGAAGCTCACCATGGAGATGTTGAACCACAAACATTAGAAGCTGTATTAGTACAAGCTGCTGATGCAATATCAGCATCAAGGCCAGGAGCAAGAAGAGAAACACTAGAAGCATACATAAAGAGATTAGAAAATCTTGAATCAATAGCAGACTCATTTGAAGGTGTTGAAAAATCATTTGCAATTCAAGCAGGTCGTGAAGTTAGAATAATAGTAAAACCAGACAAAATTTCAGATGACCAAATGACATTATTAGCAAGAGATGTATCTAAGAGAATTGAAGATGAAATGGATTATCCAGGTCAAATAAAAGTAAACATTATCAGAGAAACTAGAGTAGTAGATTATGCAAAATAGAAAAAACGGTTAATAGGGATTTCCTTATTGACCGTTTTTTACATTTAAAATATATTTTAGAAAAAAGAGTATTACTATTGACAAACACAAACAATTGTTTTATAATAAGCATGGTGATATTATGGAAAAACAAATATTACATGTTGATGTAAATAATGCGTTTTTAAGTTGGACAGCAGTAGAAATGTTAAAACAAGGAAATAAACTAGACATAAGAGAAATTCCATCAGTAATTGGCGGAGATGAAAACAGAAGATCTGGAATAGTATTAGCCAAAAGCCCTAAAGCAAAAATGTTTGGTATCTCAACAGGAGAAACATTATATCAAGCAAGAATAAAATGTCATCAATTAAAAGTATATCCAGGAAATTACAAGATGTATAGACAATATTCCAATCAGTTATATCAACTACTTTTACAATACACAGATAAAATAGAAAGATTCAGTATAGATGAATGTTTTTTAGATATGACAAATTATTTAATGGGAAAAAGCTTATTAGAAAAAGCTTATGAAATAAATAAAAGAGTAAGAGAAGAATTAGGTTTTACAGTAAATGTTGGAGTAGCACATAACAAATTATTAGCAAAAATGGCATCAGATTTTACTAAGCCAGATAGAGTACATACATTATTTGAAAATGAAATACCAACAAAAATGTGGTGTTTGCCTATATCAGACTTACTAATGCTAGGAAGAAAAACAATTCCTAAGCTATATAATATGGGAATAAAAACAATAGGACAACTAGCTCATACAGATAAACAACTATTAACTAAAAAATTTGGAAAGCATGGGAAAATGATGTGGGAATATGCTAACGGAATTGATGAATCAGAAGTGCAATACAAATTTGAAAAGCCAAAAGGAATAGGAAACTCGACAACATTGCCAGTAGACCTAAGTGAGATTTCTAAGTTGGAAGAAGTATTATTAGCTTTAACAGAGCAGGTCACATATAGATTAAGAAAATATGATATGTCAGCTAATGTTGTAAATGTACAGCTAAGGAGTAAAGACTTTGAAGATAAAACACATCAAAGAAAATTGCCATCACCAACTTCTAGTACGAAAGAAATTTATGCATTAGCTAAAGAATTATTAGAGGAGATGTATAGACAAGGAACTCCTATAAGACTTATAGGAATGAGAGTGGATGGATTAGAAGAGAGGCAAAATGCACAAATATCTTTATTTGACAATAAAGATAATAAAAAACAAGATAAATTGGATAAAGTTGTTGATAATTTAAAACAAAAATATGGTTACAATAGTATAACTAGAGCTGGAAAATTGCATTCAGAAGACAAAATTAAATTGAAAGATATATAACCAAGAAGTTCTAATAAGATAAAAAATAGAACTTCTTGGCAAGTGAATTGCTATGTCGAAATTTGTCAAAATAATCTTAAGGGAATAAGGATAATTTATTGACATATGGGCAAATAGACTATATAATATTTATGAGGTGAGAAAAATGTTAAAAACGATAGCATTAAAAAAATTTATATCTATTCCTAAGTTTAAAACTAAGAACACAAATAATGTTTATGACAAAAATTGGAATATGTATTTCGCAAATGAAGAAAAGAGACAACAATTTTTAAGTAGAATAGCCAAATCTGAAAAAAATATAAAAGCAGGAAGTGTTTATTCTCAAGAGGAGGTTGAGACATATTTTAAAGAAAAATATGGAATATAAAATTGTATATGAGAAAGAAGCTTCCAAAGATTTAGAAAATATATATTTATATATTAAAAATAATTTAATGGAGGAAAATATAGCTAAAAAGACAGTTGGTAATATTATTAGCAAAATTAAAGAATTAAAATATTTTCCATTTGCAAATAAAACTATAAATTTGAGAAACAAAAATAGAAAACTTATAGTCAAAAATTATATCATAATTTATAATGTGAATTTAGAGTCAAAAATAATTAATATCTTACATATTTATAATCAAAAACAATATAGATAATCTAAAACTAGAATTTTTATTCTAGCTTTTTTGTTTTAAGAAAAAATATGATTAAATAATTGAATAAAAGAATAAAATATGATAGAATTCAATTACAAAAGTTGTCAAAAGAACATGGTCACATTTGATAACTATTTGAGGAGGAAAAATGCAAGAAAAAGAAATTATCAAAATCGCTCAAAAAATAGAAAAAGCAGGAGGAAGGCTATATTTAGTAGGCGGAGCAATAAGAGATGATTTACTAGGAAAGAAAACACATGATGAGGACTATTGTGTAACAGGAATAACAGCAGAACAATTTCAAAAAATACTTCCAGAAGCACATATAAGAGGAAAAGCATTTGCAGTATTTGATATGCATGGAAAAGAATTTGCAATAGCAAGAATAGAAACAAAATACGGATTAGGACACAAAGATTTTGAAATAGAAACAAATCCTAATATAACAATAGAACAAGACTTAGCAAGAAGAGATATTACAATAAATTCTATTGCAAAAGATGTATTAACAGGAAAAATAATAGACCCATTCAATGGTAGAAAAGATATAGAAAATAAAATTATAAGAGCAACAACTGAAGCATTTAAAGAAGATCCATTAAGAGTATATAGAGTTGCAAGATTTGCAGCACAACTTGGATTTAAAGTAGAAAAGCAAACAATAGAACAAATGACAGAATTAAAAAACGAATTAGATACCTTGTCAGGAGAAAGAGTATTTGAAGAATTGAAAAAAGCACTAAATACATCAAAACCTTCGATATTTTTTGAAGTTCTAAAAAAAGCAGAAGTATTAGATGTTCATTTTAAAGAAATAAATAATCTGATAGGTGCAGAACAACCAGTTCAATATCATCCAGAAGGTGACGCTTATAATCACACAATGTTAGTGTTAGATAAATCAGCAGAGTTAACTGAAGAATATCCAATAAATAGAAAATTAGAAATTAGATTTTCAGCATTAGTACATGATTTAGGAAAAGGAACTACTCCAAAAGAAGAATATCCACATCATTATGGACATGAAGAAAGAGGAGAAAAATTAGTAGAACAATTAGGACATAGAATAAAAATACCTAATAATTGGATAAAGTGTGGTAAAACAGCATGTATAGAGCATATGAGAGGCGGAATATTTTATAAAATGAAACCTGCAAAAAAGGTAGAGTTTATAGAAAGAGTAAGTAAATCATTACTTGGACTTGATGGATTGCAAATAGTAGTAATAAGTGATAAAACTAGTGGAGGAAGAAGTTACCAACTAGAAGAAATAGATTTTGAAACAATAGGGAATGAATGCTTAAATAAGATTAACGGAAAATATATCCAAAAGAAATATGGATTAAAGTCAGGAATACAATTGGGAAATAAATTGCATGAAGAACGTATAATATATATAAAAAATCTGTCAAAAAGTGGAGCCCCTAATGACCATTTTGAAGGAGGAAAATAAATGAAAAAGAAAACTATAATGTGGATAATACTTGCAATTGTAGTTGTTGTGACAATTGTGGGGAGTATAGCAACTTTTGTAATAACTAGAAAAACAAACAAACCAGAAAGTATATGGGAGCAATATGTTGCATATATAAATGAGCAAAAATATGATGAAATGTATGATATGTTAACAGATGATTCAAAATCAAATATTTCAAAAGATGATTTTATTACAAGAAATAAAAATATATATGATGGTATTGACATGACAGATATGCAAGTTCAGATAACATCAGTAGAAAAAGAAAATTCCAATACAAGCAAAATTTCTTATAATCAAACAATGGATACAGATGCAGGAAAGGTTGAGTTTGATAATACAGTAAGATTAACCAAAGACAGAGAAAAAGGATATTTAGTAAATTGGAGTTCAAGTTTAATATTTCCTACTTTAGGTAGTAATGACAAAGTAAGAATAAAAACAATTTCTGCTGAAAGAGGTTCTATAGTAGATAAAAATGGACAATTGTTAGCTGGTTCTGGTTCAGTTTCTTCTGTTGGAATTGTGCCACAAAAGTTGAGTGATAATAAAGATGCAGATATAAATAAGATTGCAGAATTATTGGGAATGACGGCAGATTCTATTAATAAAAGTCTATCAGCATTATGGGTGAAAGATGATTCATTTGTACCAATCAAAAAGATTGCTATAGATGCAACAGACTTAAAGAATCAATTGCTTCAGATTCCTGGAGTAAAAATAACAACAGCAAAAGGTAGAACATATCCATTAGGAGAAGCTGCAGCACAGCTAGTTGGATATGTACAAACAATAACATCAGAAGAATTAGAAAACAATAGAGGAAAAGGATATACAGCTACTAGCGTAATTGGTAAAGCAGGACTAGAAAAGCAATATGAAGAAAGACTAAAAGGTAAAGATGGAGTAGAAATATATATAGAAGGTGAAGATGGAAAAAGAAAGAATGATATTGCTAAAATTGATGTTCAAAACGGAGAAACAATAAAATTAACTATAGATTCTACTATTCAAACAAAGTTATATGATCAATTAAAAGATAATGAAGGATTTTTTGTAGTTATGCATCCTAAAACAGGAGCTCTTTTAGCACTTGTAAGTACACCTTCATATAATCCAAATAGTTTTGCATTAGGTATGGGAACAGATGAATGGAATAATATAAAAAATGATGAAAGAAATCCAATGCTTACAAGATATCTACAAAGTTATTGCCCAGGATCAACATTTAAGCCTATAACAGGTGCAATAGGTTTAACGACAGGTACATTAAGTACTGAAGATACTTTCCAATATAGTGGATTAAGTTGGAAAAAAGATGGTTGGGGAGAATATGATATAACAACACTTACAGCATATGACGGGCCTAAAAATTTAAAAAATGCGTTAATACATTCTGATAATATATATTTTGCACAAGCAGCTTTACAAATAGGAAAAAAGAATTTTACAGACGGGTTAGATAAAATTAAATTTAATGAAAATATAGATTTAGGATTAACAACATCAAAATCTCAATATGCAAATAAAATAGATATACCAAATGAAAAAACATTAGCTGATAGTGGATATGGTCAAGGAGAAGTTTTAGTTAATCCTATACATATGGCTTCAATATATTCTGCATTTGCAAATGACGGAAACATGATAAAGCCATATTTAGAAGAAAAATCTGATAATCAAGTTGAATACTTAGTAGAGAATGCTTTTAGTAAA
This sequence comes from uncultured Clostridia bacterium, assembly GCA_928721565.1. Taxonomy (GTDB): domain Bacteria; phylum Bacillota; class Clostridia; order TANB77; family CAG-508; genus CAG-269. Next base: position 1,367,989 of record OV788638.1, on the reverse strand, counting down.
GATGCAGCAAATATAATAAAAGAAGATTTAATACAAGTAGTAGAAAATCCAGAGGGAACAGCCAAGGATATGCAAGTTTCTGGTAGAACTATTGCAGGAAAAACTGGAACAGCTGAACTAAAAGAATCTAAAGATGCTGAGGCTGATGTACTTGGATGGTTTGATTGTTTTACAACAGATGATAGTGATAATCAATTATTAATTGTAAGCATGGTTGAAAATGGTAGAGATTTAGGAGGAAGTCATTATTTAATTTCAAAAATTAAAACACTGTTTTAATTAATCAGGTAAGAGCAAGGAGCGACTGTGTCGCTCTACTCTAGAAAGGAAACGAAAGATGAAAAATGAATTTGAGAAATATGCAGCAAATAAAAATAATCCAAAATGGGAAAATATAATAAAAAGAGAAAAAGAAATTTATAAAAGGGAAAATGATATACGTTCAGACTTTGAAAGAGATTATACGAGAATTTTACATTGTAATGCATATAGAAGAATGAAACATAAAACTCAAGTTTTTTTCTCACCAGGAAATGATCATATATGTACAAGAATCGAACATGTAATGCATGTAGAATCTGTAAGTTACACAATTGCAAAGTATTTAGGGCTAAATACTGAATTAACAAAAGCAATTGCAACAGGACATGATATAGGTCATAGTCCATTTGGACATGAGGGAGAAAGAATATTATCACAGATTTCTGAAAGAGACATTGGTGAAAAGTTTTGGCACGAAAGGAATGGTATGGAGTTTGTAGATAAAGTCGAATTGCTAGAGGATGTGAACAAGGATAAAAAAAATTTAAATTTAACATATGCAGTAAGAGATGGTATAATTTCACATTGTGGAGAAATAGATGAAAATAGTCTAAAACCAAGAGAAGAATATATTGATTTAAATGACTATAAATATCCTAATCAATATGCTCCATATACTTGGGAAGGATGTGTAGTAAAGATTTCTGATAAGATTTCATATCTTGGCAGAGATATAGAAGATGCAATATCTTTAGGGATAATAGATGAAAAATTAAAAGACTTATACAAGATATTAAAATCTAAAGAAGTGATAAATAATACAGTTATAATAAATCATCTAATATGGGATTTATGTAATAATTCGTCACCACAAAAAGGATTGTGTTTTTCTGATGAGACATTTAATATGTTGAAAGAAATAAAAGAATTTAATTATAAGCATATATATGCTGCGAGAAGATTAAAACCATCAATAAGATATTTTAGTATTGTGCTAAATGAAATTTATTTTACATTAAAAAGTACATATGACGAAAAAAATACAATTTATAAAATACGAAAATTAAAAAAAGTATATCCAGAAGTTATAGGAAATTTTCAGGAATGGCTTGAAAATTACTGGAGTTTACAAAGGCATGATTATAATAAAAATGATATTTTTGTAAATATTGAGGACGAAAGATCTTTTTCAAAAGCTATTATTTATTATATTTCTGGAATGACTGATAATTTTGCAATTGATACTTATAATAAGATTATAAAGTTTTAAAAATAATTAATTATGTTTGATGTTGATAAAAAAATGTGGTATAATTATTATGTTATATAGTTGTATATAAACATTTCGTTGTAACGAAAGGAGGAAAAGTAAAACTTAATTGTAACTTGTAAACCGTGAAAACTAAGAGGAGAGAAAATGGCAGTAAAAGTAATGACAGCAAATGAAATTGTAGAATTTCCTATGCTAAAAAAAGTAACTTGTGAAATGGGATGGAAACCTGGCAAATCAGGATCATCGTGGGATTTAGATCAATCGTTTATTATATTAGATGGTTGTGGAAAAATTTTAAAAGATGTTTCATATATGCATCCAGAAAAATCCGAAGAATTTAATTTTAGAGGAGATAATGCTGGGAAAGACGAGGAAGGAAAATTTAGCGATGAAAAAATAAGTATAAATTTTCTAAAGCTTCCAGAACATTATCACCGGATAGTGGTAATAATGAACATATACGAGGCTATCTATAAGAGACAGGACCTGTCTATGATAAAAGAAATGTATCTGAAATTTTGGGATTCCAAAATAGAAGATATCCAAGTCGAGGTTCCAATTAAAATTAATAAAAAGGAATATCTTGATAAAACAGGAATGATAGTCGGAGAATTTTACAAAGAAGGAGGCAGATGGAAATTCCAAGCAATTGAGAAAGCAGTTTCAAGGGTTGAGGCTATATCAGATCTGAAATCTATGATAGCCAAAAAATATATTAATCAAATAAATTCAGAAAAAACATGGGAAGAATTTTTAAATGAAATTTATCCTGAAAGAAGTTTTATTAGGAGACTGCTGAATTTTTAAAAAGTTTTACTTGTTGAAAATAGAAGTTCTATTAAAGAACTTCTATTTTTTTCTTGACATACACCCCCTAGGGGTGTAAAATGATTCAGGTGGAGGTGAAAAAATGGAATGTGAAAAATGTAAGGGGTGTGAAAAAACAACACATCGTTCAGACGAAGAAAAATCAAAAATAATAAAAAGGTTAAACATCATAGAAGGACAAGTAAGAGGAATAAAACAGATGATAGAAAATGACAGATATTGTAGTGATGTATTAACACAAATGTCAGCAATAAATAAAGCACTAGAAAGTGTAGAAAATTCTATTTTAGAAAGTCACATTTCAAGTTGTGTAGTCCGTGAAATAAAAGAAGGAAATACGGAAATAATAAAAGAAGTTATGGAGCTAATAAAGCGATTAAGATAAAAAATAAGGAGGAATTAGAAATGAAAGAAATTAAATTAAAAATAGAAGGAATGCATTGTACAGGATGCTCAAATAGATTAGAAAAGGTATTAAATAACACAGATGGAGTAGAAAACGCAATAGTTAATTTTGAAGAGAAACAAGCAATAATAACATATAATGAAAGCCAAATAGATCCTGAAAAGTTAAAAGAGACTATTAAGGATGCAGGCTTTAAAGGAGAATAAGTATGAAAAAAGTATTATTAAAAATTGATGGAATGACATGTAGTGCGTGCTCATCAGGTTTAGAAAAATTCCTGAATAAACAAGATGGAATAAAAACTACATCAGTCAACTTAATTATGAATAATGCAAGCATTGAATATGATGATTCAAAATTAACATTAGAGCAAGTAGAAAAATTTATAGATAAAGCAGGATTCACTAGTTTAGGAATTGATAATTTAGAAAAAGAAGAAAAGAAAAAATCAAATGAAAAATATAGATTAATAGGAATTTCAACGGTTTCAATATTAATATTATATATATCAATGGCACACATGATTAGACTACCAGTAATTCCATTTTTAAATATGATGACACATCCTATAAACTATGCAATTTCATTATTAATATTAACAGTAATAGTACTATGGATGGGAAGAGATATTTTAAAAAGTGGTTACAAAAATCTTATTCATAAAACACCCAATATGGATACACTAGTAATGATAGGAGTTATAGCTAGTTTTATATATAGTGTATATGGAACAATAAGAATTTGTAATGGAAATGCAATGTATATTGAAAGTTTATATTATGAATCAGCAGCTATAGTGATCTTTTTTATAAAAATAGGAAAATATGTTGAAAGTAAAAACAAAGATAAAACAAAAGAAGCATTACAACAATTGATGAGTATAACACCAAATCATGCAACTATAATAAGAGACGGAAACGAAGAAACAGTAACACTTGATGAGATTCAAAAAGGAGATATTGTTATCTGTAAACCAGGAGAGAAAATTGCAGTAGATGGTGAAGTAATTGAAGGTATGACACATATTAATGAATCATTCATAACAGGAGAGAGTGTTCCAGTAAAAAGAGAGAAAGGTTCAAAAGTAATTGCAGGAAGCATAAACTATGAAGGAATGATACAATATAAAGCAGAAAAAATAGGTAAAGAGTCAACTGTATCTGAAATTGTTAGATTAGTAGTAGAAGCAACAAATACAAAAGCACCAATAGCAAAAGTTGCAGATACAATAAGTGGATATTTTGTACCGATAATTATAGCTATAGCAATGATAGCATTTATAGTGTGGTTTTTAATTACTAAAAATGTTGCAACTGCAATAAATGTATTTGTAACAATATTGGTAGTAGCATGTCCTTGTAGTTTAGGACTGGCAACACCACTTGCAATAGTTATAGCATCAGGTAATGCAAGTAAAAGGGGTATATTGATAAAAACAAGTGAAGCATTAGAAAATGCACATAAAGTAAAAACAATTTGTTTTGACAAAACAGGGACTTTAACAAAAGGAGAATTAACAATTTCAAAAATATATAACTATAGCAATTTAAAAGAAAATGAAATTATAAAATTGGTAGCAAGTATAGAAAGTAAGTCAGAGCATCCAATAGCAAGAGCGATTGTAAATGAAGCTAAAAAACAAAAAATAGAATTAGAAGAAATCACAGAGTTTAAAGCTATCCCAGGATATGGAGTTAGTGCAATGATAAATGAAAAGAAATACTTAATAGGAAACAAAAAGCTAATGAAAGAAAATAATATAACAATTTCACAAGAAAATGATGAAATTGACTTAGTTTCTGACGGAAATAGTATTTTATTTATTACAGAAGATCAAAACTTAATTGCACTAATAGGAGTAAAAGATGTATTAAAAGATGAGAGTGTAGATATAGTTAAAAAGTTACAAAAACGAAATATTGAAGTTGTAATGTTAACAGGTGATAATGAAAAAACAGCAAAAGCAATTGCAAAAAAAATAGGAGTAGATAAAGTAATTGCAAATGTATTACCAAAACAAAAAGCAGAAGAAATCAGAAAATTAAAAGAAAAAGGCCTTGTTATGATGTGTGGAGATGGAATTAATGACAGTGTAAGCCTTGTTACTGCTGATATTGGAGTATCAGTTTCAAGTGGTACTGATATTGCAATGGATAGTAGTAATGTTGTATTAATGAATGATAATTTAGAAAAAATAGAAGATCTATTGTCTATAAGCCAAAAGACAATTAGAAATATTAAGCAAAATCTATTCTGGGCATTTTTTTACAATATTTGTATGATTCCAATTGCATGTGGTGTACTAAAACCATTAGGCTTTAGCATGAATCCAATGATTGCGGCCTTTGCTATGACAATTAGTAGTTTGACTGTTGTTCTTAATGCACTTAGGTTGAAACAATAGGAGAAATGAAAAATTATTTAAATTGCATGCAACCATATTTATATACTTTTTAAATAATGTTTTTATTTATTTTTACAAGAAAGCCTTTAATATAAACTTTTCATTACATTCCTCGGCTTATTACGAAATTTAAGAACTTCTAAAAAATTGCATAGAATTTCTAAAATTTCTCCATGCACATTCGTCATTTCATTTAAAGTTTATATTAAAGGCTTTCTTTGTACTAAGTTAAAGCAAATTATTATTTAGTAAATATATGGTTGTATGCAATTTTACTTGTTTCTCTTTTGTAATTTTTCACTATTTTTGGAATAAGTGGCATTTTTTTTCATACAAATGGTAAACATGAAGTTATGTAAAAGAAAAACGTAAAAACTTGCCAATGCAGGAAAAATATTGTATAATATAGTAGAAAATAAAGAGATGGAGGTTTTTATGAGTAGGTTAAAAACATTTGCAAAATATGCAATTTGGATAATATTATTTTGGATTTTATCAGATATTTTAATATATTATGGAGTCAATTCTACATATAAAAATTTAAAAATAAAAAATGAAATTCCAAGTCAAGTTTCAATAAAGAATGCAGAAGCGACAAAAGTAAATGGAAGAATAAAAGGAACTGTTGCTAATAGAGAAGATAGCGATTTGAGTGGAAAGTATTTAAAGATAGATTTATATGCAGATAATGGAAATTTACTTGCAACAGAATATGAAGAAATAGGAAATTTAAGAACTAATGAAGTTAAGAGCTTTGAAACATATTTTAAAATGCAAGATGTAAAAGAATATGCCATATCTGTAGTAGATGAAAAAACGGAAGAAACTACAACTGGAGTATTCATGACAGAGGATATGAAAACAGCAGGAGTACTATTATTGTTAACATATATGATTTTCTTTTAAGGCAACATAATATATAGAAATGGTTGACATATAATGGTAAATGTGCTATTATTGTATAGATATAACATTTTAATTATTTACATTGCGCAGTGCGCAGAGGAGGAGAAATATGTGTAAAATGAGCGAATACCCTGGGTTATACATGAAAGCGAAGGAGTTGGTACGGGTAACAGGCATAAATGCAGCTATGCCAGGTTATGAAATGCTGATTAAAGCAATAGTAATTTATAATGTACAAGGAGGAGATGATTTGTACAATGCAGTAGCAAATGAAATGTCTGTTGTGCCAGGTCAGAAACCTTTAACAGCTAACGAAGAAGATCGACATCCAGTAAAACAAAGAATACTAGAGGCGATGCGAAGCGTAGGCATAGAAGATAATGTTAAAGGGTTTATAGCAGACCTTGCAAGTCGTCTTTAACACACACCCTGAAGTAAGTATACTTACTTCAGGGTTTTTCCTATTTATGAGAAAAATATATCACACTTTCCGAAGTTTTGCATATTATTAAACAAGAGGTGATAAAAGTGGCATATTCAGAAAGGGAATTATTAGCAAGAATTGCACAATGTGAAGCTGGTGGAGAAGGAGACAATGGAATGAAAGCAGCGTTAACAGTAATTATGAATAGAGTAAAGACACCAGAGGGAGAATACTCAAGAGTATCTCAAGGTGGTAGCATTCGAAATATTATTTTTCAGCCAGGTCAATTTGATTGTGTAAGAGAAACAATAAATGGAACATATAATCCGCAAACAATTTATAATATGAATCCAACAGACATCCATTATCAAGTTGCTGATTGGGCCTTGGCAGGGAATACTCTTAATGAAATTGGTGAATGCTTGTGGTATTTAAATCCGTTTAGACCTTCTTGTGGCTCAACTTTTCCAAGTAATGGCTCAGGAACTTTGCATACAAGATTAGGAAATCATTGTTTTTATAGACCTACTTCTAAATATGCGCAAACCTAAAAAACGGAAAGGAAGGTGTGTTTTATAATGGCAAATATAGAAGAAAGCCAAGACAAAAGAGAACTTAAAGGAGAAAACCGAAATGTAAATATAGATCAAAATTCACCAGAGATATTAACAAATCCAATTTATACTCCTGCATTTTTAAGAGAACAAATAGGCAAATTGATGAGAGTTGAATTTTTAATAGGAACAAATACAATGACAGATAGAATTGGTATTCTTGAAGATGTAGGTGCAAGCTACATATTACTACGTTCATTTGAAAATGATAGTTTGGTTTATTGTGATATTTATGCAATAAAATTTATTACAATTTCTACAACAGGTTTTTATGGAACAATGAATGCAAGCATGATGAATAATAATAGATATTATCAAGCACCTGGTATGCCTAATTTTTAAATAATAAAAACTCCCATTACGAAATCTATAGGGCGTAAGGGAGTTTTAATTTTTTGAAAAAAGATATTAAATAATTTTCTTTTCTAAAGAACTGATTCTTATTTTTAATTTTTCTTGAGTTTCAAAAAGCTCTGTGACTTGTAAACTTAGAGTAGCATTGCGTTCGCGATTAGCCTGTTCAGCATCAAATAAAATAGATATTTTATCATTGAATGTTTGTTCCATTTTTAGAAACTCATTTGTACATAATGTGATTCTTTCGGAAAAATTATTATGTGCTTCTTCATTATCAGCAGCTAATCTTGTTATTCTAGTGTCAATACTATCAAGTCTCTTATCAATTTGCTCAAATCTTTTGTCGATTTGCTCAAATTTCTTATCAATCTGCTCAAATTTATCTACCATAAAATTATAAATAGTAGATAATGTAATTTCATTATTAGACATATAAATCACCTCCTAAAATTAAAAAAATTTGAAATAACTTTGAAATAAAAAATAATTGATTCAACAAAAATAGTATACTAGAATAGAGGAGATAAGTCAATACAAAAATAAAAAAATTAATATTATATTGTTTTTTATACCTTGGTGTCGCAATCTGCATATTAAAAGTACTAGTATGTAGATTGCTCCATATCGCACTCGCAGATGCTCGTTTGGTCGCTTACGCGGTATTTCAAAACAATATAATATTAATTTTTATAGTTGGTAATGTGAAAAAAATATTGTCTTTTTTAGGAGATTATGATATAGTAGGAATGAAAAAAATAAGAAAGGAAATGATAAAAAAATGTCATTCATAGAACAAATAAAACAAAGAGCAAAAAAAGAAATAAAAACAATAGTATTACCAGAAGCAACAGATGCAAGAATATTAGAAGCAGCACAAATAGTAAAAAAAGAAGGGTATGCAAAAGTAATACTAATAGGAAATGAAGAAGAAGTTAGAAAACTAGCCAATGAAAAAAATATTGAATTAGGAGAAACAGAGATTATAGATCCATCAAAGTCAGAAGAAACAAAAAGATATGCAAAGGCACTTTATGAATTAAGAAAAGCAAAAGGAATGACAGAAGAACAAGCAAATCAATTAGTTCTTGAACCAGTATATTATGGAATGATGATGGTAAAATTAGACGAAGCAGATGGTCTTGTATCAGGAGCAGCACATTCAACATCAGATACACTAAGACCAGCATTACAAATATTAAAAACAGCACCAGGAACAAAACTAGTATCAGCATTTTTTGTAATGGTAGTACCAGATTGTAAATATGGAGAAAATGGAACATTTATATTTGCAGATAGTGGATTAAATGAAGAGCCAGATTCAGAAAAACTTTCAGAAATCGCTATTTCATCAAGTAAAAGCTTTGAACAATTAGTAGGAAAAGAAGCAAAAGTTGCAATGTTATCATATTCAAGTTATGGAAGTGCACATTCTGCATCAACAGAAAAAGTAATAGAAGCAACTAAATTAGTAAAAGAAAAAGAACCAAACTTATTAGTTGATGGAGAATTACAACTAGATGCAGCAATAGTTCCAGAAGTGGCAGAATTTAAAGCAAAAGGAAGCCCATTAAAAGGAGAAGCAAATGTATTAGTATTCCCAGACTTAGGAGCTGGAAATATTGGATATAAACTTGTTCAAAGATTGGCAAAAGCAGAAGCTTATGGACCACTTTGCCAAGGAATTGCAAAACCAGTAAATGATTTATCAAGAGGATGTAGTAGCGAAGATGTTGCTGGAGTTGTTGCAATAACAGCAGTACAAGCACAACAAAAATAAACCTGGAGGGATTATATGAAAATATTAGTATTAAATTCAGGCAGTTCATCTTTAAAATATCAAGTAATTGATACAGATTCAGGAGAAATGCTAGTAAAAGGTAATTACGAAAGAGTAGGACAAGCAGGAGCATTTTTAACACATAAAGTAAATGGTGTAAAACATAAATTTGAGCATCCTGCAAAAAATCATGAAAAGGCTATTCAATTTGTTATGAATAGATTAACAAGTGAGGCATATGGTATATTTGAGTCATTAGATGAATTAGATGCAATAGGACATAGAGTAGTTCATGGTGGAGAAAAATTCAAGGATGCAGTTTTAATAACAGATGAAGTTATACAAGGAATAAAAGATACTGAGGAATTGGCACCTTTGCACAATCCAGCGGCAGTACTAGGAATAAATGCTTGTAAAAAAGTTATACCAAATAAACCAATGGTAGCAGTATTTGATACAGCATTTCATCAAACTATATCAAAAGAAAAATACATGTACCCAATACCACATGAATATTATGAAAAATATCATGTAAGAAAATATGGATTTCATGGTACATCTCATCAATATGTTGCAAATAGAGTTGCAGAGTTAGTTGGAAAAAATATTGAAGATTTAAAAATAGTAAATTGCCATTTAGGGCAAGGTGCAAGTATTTGTGCTATAAAAAATGGAAAGTCAATTGAAACAAGTATGGGGCTAACACCACTTGGTGGAATACCAATGGGAACGCGTTCTGGAGATTTAGACCCATCAGTAGTAACTTTTGTTATGAAAAAAGAAGGACTAAATGCAGATGAAATGCAAAATGTGTTAAATAAAGAATCAGGAGTATTTGGAATATCAATGGTTTCAGTAGACTTTAGAGATATCGAAGCAGAAACTCTAGCAGGTGGTAAACAGGCTAAATTAGCACTTGATTCTTATCATTATGCAATTGCAGAATATATTGCAAAATGTGCAGTTGCAATGGGTGGAATAGATGTTATAACATTTACTGCGGGTGTTGGAGAAAAATCACCATATTCAAGAAGTGAAATTTGTAATTATTTAGAAGTTTTTGGAGTAGAAATTTCAGGAAAGGCTAACTTAGTAAGAGGAGAAGAAGCTGAAATTTCAACTGAGAATTCAAAAGTAAGAGTATTTGTAATTCCGACAAATGAAGAGCTTATGATTGCAAAAGAAACTGAAAAAATTATTAAAGAAAATTAGAAAGGAAAATGTGAAATGAAAATATTAGTATTAAATTGTGGTAGTTCATCACTAAAATATCAATTAATAAATATGGAGACAGAAGAAGTATTAGCTTCTGGAAAATATGAGAGGATAGGAGAAGCAGAAGCTTTTATTACACATAAAGTTAATGGACAAAAAATTGAAATAAAAAAACCAGCATATGATCATAAAGAAGCAATAGAATTTACTCTTGCTCAATTTACAAATCCAGAATACAAAGTTATTGATAGTTTAGATGAGATAGAAGCTATTGGACATAGAGTAGTACATGGAGGAGAAATATTTAAAGAATCTGCAATAATAGATGAAAAAGTAATGGAACAAATAAGTGAATGTGGAGTATTTGCACCATTACATAATCCAGCAGCTGTATTAGGAATGAAAGCTTGTATAAATGTTATGCCAGGAAAACCAATGGTAGCAGTATTTGATACAACATTCCATCAAACAATGCCAAAAGAAAAATACATTTATCCAATTCCATATGAATATTATGAAAAATATGGAGTAAGAAAATATGGTGCTCATGGAACTTCACATATGTATGTTTCAAGAAGATTGGCTGAAATTGTAAACAAAGATGTTAAAGATTTAAAAATAGTTACATGTCACATTGGGCAAGGTTCAAGTATATGTGCTATAAAAGATGGAAAATCATTAGATACAAGTATGGGATTAACACCACTTGGAGGTATTCCAATGGTCACTCGTTCAGGAGACTTAGATCCATCTGTTGTAACATTTATTATGAAAAAGGAAGGATTGACACCTGAACAAACTGAAGACATATTAAATAAAAAATCAGGACTTCAAGCTATATCAGGACTAGCTCCTGACTTTAGAGAGATAGAATTAGCATCTTATGGAGAAAGTGAAAGTGCGGCAATTGCAATAGAAAAATTCAAATATGAAATAGCTTCATATATTGCAAAATATACAATTGCAATGAATGGAGTAGACTATATTGTATTTACTGGAGGAATTGGAGAAAATCAAATAAACATAAGAAAAGGAATTTGTGAAAAACTAGAATTTATGGGAGTTAAAGTAGATGTTGCGGCTAATGATATGAGAGGAGAAGAAAAAGAAATTTCTACACCAGATTCTAAAGTAAAGGTTTATGTAATTCCAACAAATGAAGAGCTAATGATAGCAAAAGAAACAGAAAGATTAGTTAAATAATGTTAAGGAGAAAATATGAATCCAAAACAAGAGTACAAAAAAATAATAAATAGTTTTAGATATGCAATAGAAGGTTTTATATCTTCATTTAAAACTGAAAGAAATATGAAAATCCATATATTGGCAATGACTATAGTCATTGCCTTAGGCATATTTTTCAAATTAAATAAAATTGAATGGTGTATTATAACTATAGCAATTGTAATGGTAATATCAGCAGAATTATTTAATACTGCAATAGAAACTGTGGTAGATATGGTGAGCCCTCAAAAAAATCTTCAGGCAAAACTAGCTAAAGACATTGCAGCAGGTGCGGTTTTAGTTTTTGCAATAGGATCTGCAATAATAGGATTAATAATATTTATTCCAAAGATTGTCACTTTTTAGTCATAAATAAAATGTATAATAAAAATAAAAAAGGATGTACTAATTATGATGAAATTAATAAAGAAACTATTATTACTACTAATAATTGCAATAATAATAGTAGCAGGAGTATTAACATATAATGGACACAAAATGTATAAAGAAGTGCTTGAAAAAACAAGTGTAGCAGACAAAGTTGCTGAGATAAAGAGCAAGGAAAAATATACTGAACTAAAAGATATGCCAGAATTTTATAAAAATGCTGTAATTGCAGTTGAAGATAGGAGGTTCTATGAACATGGACCGATTGATCCAATTGCCATAGCGAGAGCAGTTTGTGTTAATATAAAATCGTTTGAATTACAAGAGGGAGGAAGTACAATTACACAACAGTTAGCAAAAAATATTTATTTTACACAAGAAAAGTCTGCTTTAAGAAAAGTTGCAGAAATGTTTATGGCGTATGAAATAGAAAAAAATTGTGATAAAGATACTATTTTAGAATTATATTTAAATACAAGCTATTTTGGAGATGGTTATTATTGTGTAAGAGAGGCATCTGAGGGATATTATGGAAAAGAGCCTAAAGATATGAATAGAAATGAGGCAAGTATGTTAGCCGGAATTCCTAATGCACCTTCAGCGTATTGTCCAACTAAACATTTGAATTTGGCTAAGCAGAGGCAAATTCAGGTTTTAGATAAAATGATAAGATATAAGTTTATTACAGAACAAGATAAAACTGAAATATTAAATGAAAAAAATGAAGTCTGTCAATAGGAACATTACTATTGACAGATTTTTATCAATGGAGGTAATAATATGATTGATTTGCATACACATACAATATTTTCAGATGGGACATGGACTTTGGAAGAAATGTTGACAAATGCAGAAAATTCTAATATTAATATATTGGCAATTACAGATCATGATACAGCACTACCACATATTAAATTGAAAGATATTGATATAAAAAAATATTTTTCGGGGAGAGTTATAGTTGGTGGTGAATTCAATGCTATTTTTAAAAATACAAAGATTGAATTACTGGGATATAATTTTAATCCAGTTCAATTACAAAACTGGATAGACAATACATATAATAAAAAAGAGGAGATTCAGGAATATAAAGAAGAATTTTTAGAAATTTTAGAATTATGTAAAAAAAATGGAATAAAAACAAGTAGTGAATTAAAATATGATGAATCATTAAAATATCCTACAAAGATTATATATAATGATATTACAAAGTATAAAGAAAATAAAAAATTTTTTACAGATGATGAGTGGAATGTTAGAGAAGCCTTTTTTAGAAGTTGTACGTGTAATCCTAATTTCATACTATATAGAAACTTTTCAAAACAATATCCATCAGCAGAAGAAGTTTCTAAACAAATTAGAAAAGCACGGAGGAAAAGTATTTATAGCACATTTGTATTTGTACTCATTAGATAATCATATTGAATATCTAGAGCATCTTGTCAAAGAAAAAATTATAGACGGTGTAGAAGTATACTATTCTGGATTTAATTTTAAACAGATGGAAACATTGAAAAAATTTTGTAATAAACATCACCTATTAATGTCAGGAGGAACTGATTGCCATGGCACAAGAAAACCTATAAAATTAGGAGTTGGATTAGGAAATCTTAATATTTCAGAAGATATAATAAAAGATTGGATATAGGAGCTGAATTTATAAATGGTGCAAGTCAATTATGACCATTATGGGTATCAAATAAAGAATTGTCATTTTAAACTATATTGGTTAACTTTTTGAGTATATCACAAAGAAATCTGCCAATAGGAACATTTCTTTTGGCAGAGTTAGATTTCTATAATTTTCATATTATACTTATCTTCAAAAACTTTCTTTTTAGTAATGTATTCTTTGGTTCTAACACCTTTTACGTCAATAACATCATAAGAATTATCAGTATTAAAAACAATAAAATCAGCTTTATACTTTAAACCAGGTGCTAGCATAAAAGTTGGCTGTAAACAGAAACCGTTAATTTCTTTTGCTTGCAATCTTAATTTTAACTGGCAATAATAATCCGCTTCTTTTTGGCTATCAAATGTATGACCATCTATAGATGTTTTGTTGGCTCTGTATTTTGTTTTCTTTATTTTATTATTTGTGAAATTTTTGTAATCTTCTATACTCCAATGTTCCATCTTTTGCAATCCTTTCATAAAATTTATCTAAAATAGATTATATACTAAATTTTATAAAAGTAAAAGACATTATTAAAAAATTTGCAAATTTATAGAGGATTTGTTATAATGTAAAAGAATTAATGCTCAAGTGGCATTTGAAATAGAAAGTGTAACTTATTAATTAATATTTATAAGGAGGAAAATTAAAATGAAACGGAAGATTGAAAAAACTGCAATATTAATTGTAATGTTGATCTTTTGGGGAGTAGTAGAATATATTACAATTGAAAGATTAGAACTTTCTATTATAGGAGCAGTAATAGTAGGTGATATATATATAATATTTATAATATCTTCAATTAGAAAATTTTATACTTATATTGAATATGACGGAAAATTAATAGAGGTTCTAGAACAAAAATTTTATAATGCTTTGAGTAGCTTATTTTTACTAACTCTTGTGTATTCGTTATTTATTATGGTAGACTGCTTAATAAATAATAAAGATGGATTTTTAGTATTTTTAATTTTGGGAGTATTTCAATTTGTAATATATATAAAATTACGAAAAAATAATTCATAAATAATAAAGTGAGGCAGTGCCTTGCTTTATTTATATAATAGGAAAGTGATACTTTCCTATTATATAAAAAGCTACAATCGCTAGCCCTTTGAGATTTTCTCCTTTTAGTCGAAAACTCAAATCGGGCGAGAACAAATCAAAGAAAAATTGAAAATTTTTTTTATTTGTTCTTATAAGAATATATAATTATAAACAGGAAGTGATATTATGGCAAAAATATTATTAGTAGAAGACAATGAAGTAATAACAAAAGGATTAAAATATTCATTAGAACAAGAAAATTTCCAAGTAGAAACTGCTGAAAATATAGTGATGGCTAAGACAAAAATAAATAAACAAAGATATGATTTATATTTATTAGACATTGCATTACCTGATGGTGATGGATATGAAATATGTAATTATATAAAATCTAAAGAAGATGTACCAGTTATATTCTTAACAGCAAAAGATGAAGAGACAAATGTTGTACATGGACTGGACATTGGAGCCGATGATTATGTAATAAAACCATTCAGAACAAGAGAACTAATATCAAGAATTAAAAGTGTATTAAGAAGATATTATCACGAAGAAAATAAAGAAAATCAAATAAGATGTGGGAATATTACAATTGATGAAAATAAAGTAGAAGTTTATCAAGATGGAGAAAAAATTGTATTTACTAGTTTAGAATATAAAATATTATATTTATTAGTATCAAATAAAAATATATTAGTAACAAGAGAACAAATTTTAGACAAAATATGGGATGTTGCGGGAAATTTCGTTAATGATAATACTCTTACTGTTTATATAAAAAGAATTAGAAACAAATTGAATGATAAAGATGGAAGAATTATTCAAACTGTTAGAGGGATAGGATATAAGGTGACTGAATAATGAAAGAAAGAAAAAAATTAATAATTTCAATTATACTAGTAACTATATTTGTTGTAATAATAAATAGTATAATCATATTAAAACAAAATAAAAAGTATCAAGACAAGATAAATTTAGTAATCGTAAACATTGTAGGAGAATTATCACAGAAATATCCTGATATTGATGATGAAGATATATTAAAAATATTAAATCAAGATAGCTTAAGTGAACAAGGAAAACAAATTTTATATAAATATGGAATAGATATAAACAATGTTCAAGCAATAAAAGGACTTGAAAAACAGAAAAATGAAATGCTGATTGTTAGTATAATTAGTAGTGTGATATTTGGAATTTTAGTACTGACGGTAATACTTATTTATGAAAATAAGCAAAAACAAAAAATAGATAATATTATTACATACATAGAGGAAATTAATAAAGGAAACTACAATTTAAAAATAGAAGAAAATACGGAAAATGAATTAAGTAATTTAAGTAACGAATTATATAAAATAACTATAATGCTTAAAGAACAAGCAGAAAAATCAAATAAGGACAAGCAAGTATTGCAAACATCTTTAGAAGATATTTCACATCAGCTAAAAACACCATTAACATCAATTTCAATTATGCTAGACAATATAAGAGAAAATCCTCAAATGGATGAATCTACAAGGCAAGAATTTGTACATGAAATAAGCAGACAAATTGAATGGATAAATTGGTTAGTTATTTCTTTATTAAAATTATCAAAATTAGAATCGGGAACAGTAACATTTAAGACAGAAAAAATTAATGTGAAAAAATTGATAGATAATGTTACTAAAAATCTTGCAATTCCGTTAGATATAAAACAGCAGAAAATAATTGTTAGTAAAAATACAAAAGATATATATTTTATTGGAGACTATAATTGGCAGTTAGAAGCCTTAACTAATATAGTAAAAAATTGTATTGAACATTCTACAGAAAACAAAAATATTTATATAAGTTATGAGCAAAATAATTTTTATACTAAAATACTGGTAAGAGATGAAGGAAGTGGAATTGAAGACAAAGACATAAGACATATTTTTGAACGTTTTTATAAAGGTAAAAACTCATCAAATAATAGTGTTGGAATAGGATTAGCACTTGCCAAAAGTATTATAGAAAAAGATAATGGATATATCATTTGTACATCAAAGGTTGGAAAAGGCACAACATTTGAGATAAAGTATAAGACAATAGATATTGCAATTTAAAAAATGATATAGTAAAATAAGAGTGAGATATAATAACATGTCTTGAAAAGAGGTAGGATAAATGAAAAAGGTACCAAAGGGAAAACACCATACCAAAGGGGAAAAAATAAAGAAAAATAAAAGTGACCCAAAACAACAAATAAATAAAATAAAAATTGCATTATTGATTATAATTGCAATTATATTAATTGTAGTAGTGATAAAAAATTTAAAAAATAAAGCATCTGTAGAAACAACATCAAGCCAAGAAAATGTTAAAATAGAGGAAAATGTGCAAGAACCAGCTGAGAATGTTCAAGAAAAACAACCAGAAAAAGAAATAACAGATTGGAGATTAACCCTTGCAAACTACGAAAATTTATTGCCAGAGAACTTTACAGTAAAAGTTGAGAATATAGATAAAACAAGGCAATTTGATGCTAGGGCAATTGATGAACTAAATGATATGATGAATCAAATGAAAAAAGATGGTATTACAAACATTTGGATACAATCAGCATATAGGAGTGTAGCTAGACAAAAAGAATTATATGATGCTAGTGTAAAAAAATATTTGCAAGAAGGAAAAACACAAGAAGAAGCTGAAGAATTAACAAATGAATATATAAATAAACCTGGTTCAAGTGATCATAATTTGGGACTTGCAGTAGACTTTAACAAAGTGGATAATGGATTTGAAAAATTAGATGGTTTTAAATGGTTACAGGAAAATGCAGAAAACTATGGATTTGTTCTAAGATATCCAAAAGATAAAGAAGATATAACTAAAATTGCATATGAATCTTGGCATTGGAGGTATGTTGGTGTAGAACACGCTAAGAAAATGAATGAATTAAATATGTGCCTAGAAGAATACATACAATATTTAAAAACACATTAAAAGTTAGATTCGGTAATAATACCGAGTCTTTTTTTGCAAATTTTAATAGTGTCACTTTAGAGTCACATTTAAAGATTATTATAAAATCAAACAAATTTAAAGAAAGGAAATTATAGTATGGAAATTTTAAAAGTTGAAAACTTAAACAAAACTTATGGTAAGGGAGAAAATGAAGTAAAAGCGGTAAATGACATATCATTTTCGGTAGAAAAAGGCGAATTTGTGGCAATAATAGGGGCATCAGGAAGTGGTAAATCCACATTATTACATTTATTAGGAGGAGTAGACAGACCAACAAGTGGAAAAGTTTTTATAGATGGTCAAGACATTTATAAATTAAATGATGATCAACTTGCTATTTTTAGAAGAAGACAAGTTGGGCTAATATATCAGTTTTATAATTTAATTCCAATACTAAATGTTGAAGAAAATATTACATTGCCATGTAATTTAGATGGAAAAGAGGTGAAAAATGAAAGACTAGATGAAATATTAAAAACATTAAAATTAGAAAATAGAAGAAAGCATCTTCCAAATGAATTATCTGGAGGACAGCAGCAGAGAGTTTCAATAGGAAGAGCAATAATAAATAATCCCGCAATTATGTTAGCAGATGAGCCAACAGGAAACTTAGATAGTAAGGCATCAGAAGAAATTATTTCATTATTAAAGTTTTCTAATAAAAAATATAATCAAACTGTTATTGTTATTACTCATGATGAAAAAATTGCATTAGAAGCAGACAGAGTTATAACAATAGATGATGGGAGGATTATAAAAGATGAAAAATGTTTTAAATAGCTTTACAATAAAAAGTTTAAAATTAAATATAAAAAGAACAATTGCAACATGTATGGGAATTATAATGTCAACTGCATTAATATGTGCAGTAGCAGGAGTATTTTCGAGTTTTCAGCAAACATTAATAAAACATGCAAAAGAATCTGATGGAGATTATCATGCAGTATTTTTCAATGTTGCCCAAAATGAAACTAAATATGTGTTAGAAAATAGAAATGTGAAAAATACATTTATAACACAGGGAATTGGATATTCAAAACTTGAAAATGTTCAAAATGAATATAAACCATATTTATATTTGATTGGTTTTGATCAAGAGGCACTAAATGATTGGGGATTAAAACTTATAGAAGGAAGGATGCCTCAAAATTCTAATGAGATAGTCGTTCCAAAACATTTAGAAGAAAATGGAGGGATTACATATCATGTTGGAGATAAACTAACATTAAACCTAGGAAAAAGACTAACTGATGATGGTGAAGAGCTAAAACAAAATAATCCATATAATAATCAAACAGACGAAGGAGAAGAAGATTATATTGCAGAACACCTAGAAGAAAGTCAAAAAAGAGAATTTACAGTAGTCGGTGTTATAGAAAGACCGAATATGGAAATAGAAGATTATTCTGCACCTGGATATACAGTAATTACTTTATTAGATAACATAGACAAACAACTACCTGTAAATATTGCAGTAAAATATAATAATATTAAAGAAGCTTACAATATAACAAAAGACATTGGCAAACAATTAACAAATGCAAATTATGCAAATAATTCTGAGTTATTAAGATGGTCTGGAGTTACAAGAGATAGTGGAACATTACAAATGTTATATTCTTTGGCTGGAATTGTTATAGGAATTATAGTTGTTTCTAGTGTATTTGTAATAAGGAACAGCTTTGCAATTTCTATAACAGAAAAAATGAAGCAATATGGAATGTTATCAAGTATAGGAGCGACTAAAAAGCAAATTAAGAAAAATGTATTGTTTGAAGGATTTATTTTAGGTTTAATATCAATACCGATAGGAATAATCTGTGGGATTTTAGCAACATTCATTTTGATGAAAATTTCAACAGAATTAGTAGGAAAAAGCGTATTTACTAATGAAGTAAAATTTGTATTTAGTATGCCATATTGGGCAGTAATAATAAGTATTGTTTTAGGATTTGCAACAATTTATTTATCTTGTATATTTTCTGCAAGAAGAGCAGCTAAAATATCACCTATAGATGCAATCAGAAGTAATACTGATATAAAAATTAAATCAAAAGAAATCAAATGTCCAAAACTAATTTCTAAAATATTTGGAGTTGGTGGAGAAATTGCATATAAAAATTTGAAACGAAACAAAAAGAAATATAGAACAACAGTTATTTCTCTTGTAGTAAGTATTACGGTATTTATATCTTTAAGCACATTTTTAAATTATGCTTTTGGAATGACAGGAATCTACTATACAGAAATGAACTATAATGTTTCTATTTTTGTAAGAAATGAAAATTATAATGAAAACAGTGCAAAAAATATTTTTGAATATTATCAGAAAATTATGGATAGTTCAAATATCAGTCAATATTCAATAATGAGGACAGTGGCTTTTAAAAAGTGCGACATAGAACGATTTGCAACAGATGAATTTAAAAAATATTATAAAGAAAATTATCCTGATTCAGAAGATGAATGTATGACTATTTCTATTACATCAATAGGAGATGAAGCATATAGAGATTACATCAAAAAAATTGGTGGTACATATGATGATTATAAAGACTCTATTATTTATTGTGATGATTCTAGTAATTATATATATGATCAGGACACTAAGAAATCAAGAAGAATAACACCATTTGATTTTAATGAAAATGAGGTTATAAAAGGAACAACTATAGGAAATGAAGATGTGAGCTTAAAGATAGGTAAAATTTCAAATGTGAGTCCTTTAGAAGGAAATAGATATACTTTTTCTGGAACTTTTTTAGTAAGTGACGAATTTATGAATAAATTAAAAGATTATGATTGTTATAGTGCATATGTAAATGCGAATGATACTGATGAATTTTGTAAAAGTCTAGATGAAGAGAAAATTAAACTTGCAAAGGAGTCAATAAAGTTAGACTATATTAATTACAATGAAGAAGCTGAACAACAAAATAGAATGGTGCTTCTTGTATCAATATTTTTATATGGATTTATTGCTGTAATTACACTAATTGGTGTAACAAATATTTTTAATACAATAACAACAAATATGAATTTGAGAAGTAAGGAATTTGCAATGTTAAAATCAATAGGGATGACTAAAAAAGAATTTGATAATATGATTAATTTAGAAAGCATATTCTATGGTGTTAAATCTTTAATAATAGGAATAGTCTTAGGCTCTGGCATTTCTTATTGGATTTATAAAGTTTCGATTGGAAGCCAAGCTACAGAAAATTTGAAATTTGTGTATCCAACTAATGCTGTTATAATTTCTGCTGTATTTATTGCTGTTATTGTTGGTATTATTATGAGATATTCTTTAAATAAAATTAATAAGCAAAATATAATTGAGACTATTAGGAATGATAATATTTAAAACATATAGGAGAAAATTTTAATTTAATATTTTCTCCTATTTTAATGAATTAATAAAAACTTAATATTTTCTCTATTTTTTATTAATAAAAATCTGTTATAATATAAAGGAAGAAAGGGAGAAGAAACATGTATAACATATTAGTAGTAGATGATGATAAAGAAATTGTAAAAGCAATTGAAATATACTTAGGAAAAGAAAATTATAAAATAATAAAAGCATATGATGGTGAGCAGGCATTAGAAGAAATCAAGAAAAATGAAATACAATTAGTAATATTAGACATAATGATGCCAAACAAAGATGGACTAGAAACATTAGAAGAAATAAGAAAAGAAAAAAATATACCAGTAATAATGCTATCAGCAAAATCAGAAGATGTAGACAAAATAAACGGACTAAATGTAGGAGCAGATGATTATGTTACAAAACCATTTAATCCTGTAGAATTAATAGCTAGAGTAAATGCATTGATAAGAAGATATACTAAATTTGGTGGAGAAAATAATGAAAATAATAGTGATACCGCTTCTAGTCAAAAAGAAGAAAACATTATAAGGAATGGAGAGCTAATAATAAATGATGATTTAAAACAAGTAATAGTAGATGGAAAAGAAGTAAAACTAACCCCAACAGAATACAATATATTAAAATTTTTGACAAAAAACAAAGGAAAAGTATTTTCAATTGAAGAAATATATACAAATGTATGGGATGGAGAATGTTATGCTGCAGAAAATGTAATTGCAGTACATATAAGACACATAAGAGAAAAAATCGAAATCAATCCCAAGGAACCTAAATATTTAAAGGTTATCTGGGGAGTGGGATATAAAATTGAACCGATGAGAACCGGTCCCAAATGTGCAGTGAGCAAAACAGAACCGGTCCCAAATGTACAAGGAGGAAAATATGAAAAATAATAAGTTCTTAAAAGTATTAAGTTATGTGGGATTATCGATATCAATAGTAGTACTTATTTTATCTGTTATGTGTATAGCAATAAAAAATTCAGATTATTTAAATGAAGATAAATATTTTAAGTCAGAAAAATTTGCTTATGACTATTTAATGACTTTAAAAGATAGTGCAGATGGATTAATTCATAATAATAGTTCATATGATAGCGTAAAAGATGGAGATATGAATATATATTATCTAGATATGCAAAATAATTATTCCAATTATACTACCCTAAAGAATATGAATTTTTTGATTATTTATAAAAATAAAGCTATTACTAATATAAGAAAAAACACAATTGATGAAATAAAAGAACAAATAAATTTATCACAAGATTCAAAGCAAAAAAAAGTTAATATTTTAGATGGAAGCATACAAACAGATTCAGATGCCATTGTACAATATGGAGATGAATATTTAAGCAATTTTTTAATTACATATTACACAACAGACACTGTAAAAACAGATACAAAACTTAATGATGGAAGATATATTGAATATATTTCAGCAAATGCAAAAGATTTTGAAATTTATAGTTCTTATACAGAAGAGTTAAACTTGAGTTCAGAAAGGCAAATGGCAATAACATTTCTAAATATAGTTGAACCTATTGCTAATAATGTATATGTAATTTTACCAATAAGTGCACTATTAACGATATTACTTATTATATATTTAACAAGTATAATAGGACATGATAGCAATGAAGACAGCATAGTAAAAATTAATACTTTTGACAGAATTCCTATAGAAATAGTGATTTTTATTGCAATGCTAATTAGTTGCATGCCATTCGTACTGTTAGAATTTGCAGAAAATGACTATAATGCAATAAATTCTATAGCAGTAACAGCATATTTTATTATATATATTTGTGCAGTAATTACTATGACGACTGTTATAAAAAGAATAAAAGCAAGACAATTTGTAAAAACATCTATAACAGGAAAAATTTTATTGTGGTTGTTAAAAATTTGCAAAAAGATTGCAAATAAAATAGAACAGATTTGGAATACAATTACATATTCGCCAAATACAACAGCTAAAGTAATAATTACAACAGGATTAACAATTTTTGTATGGCTGTTGCTTATAGCAATAAGCGGAAACGGCCCAATGTTCCCAATAATAATGATTGGGTTAATAGGTTTCATTTTATATAAAATAATAAAAATATTTAAAGACTATTTACAAATAGAGAGAAAATTAAAAGATATATATGAAGGAAATACTCAAAATGAACTTGATGAAAAAGAATTTTCGAATATATTTAAAAATTCAGTAATATATCTAAATAACATTTCTAATGGATTTGAAAACGCAGTACAAGAGAGAATGAAGAGTGAAAGAATGAAAGCAGAATTAATAACAAATGTTTCACATGATATAAAAACTCCATTAACATCAATAATCAATTATGTAGATTTATTAAAAAACGAAAATATTCAAGATGAAAAGGCAAGAGAATATATAGAAATATTAGAAAATAAATCACATAGACTAAAAAGACTTACAGAAGATCTTGTAGAAGCATCAAAAGTATCAACAGGAAATATATCATTAAATTTAGAAAAGATTAATATAGTAGAACTTGTAAAACAAGCAACAGGAGAATTTGAGGATAAATTTAAGAAACGAGGATTAAATAGTATAATCAATTCAGAACAAAATGAAATTAACATTATGGCTGATAGCAAATATATGTACAGAATTATAGAAAACTTATATAGTAACATTTCGAAATACGCATTAGAAAATTCAAGAGTGTATATTGACATAAAATCGCACAAAAAAGAACCGGTCCCAAATGAGCAAAAAGTTGTCATAGAAATAAAAAATATTTCTAAAGATAAACTTAATATTTCAGCAGAAGAGCTAATGCAAAGATTTGTGAGAGGAGATAAATCAAGAGCAACAGAAGGAAGCGGACTTGGAATTTCTATTGCACAAAATTTAACTGAATTACAAAATGGAAAGTTTGAATTAAAACTTGATGGAGATTTATTTAAAGTTGAATTAATGTTTGATATAATTTAAAAAATATAATATAGAAGGAAGAATATGAAAATAGATTTAAAAAAATGTATAATAATAGTAACATTAGTAGTTATTAGTGCTATAATAATAGCAATTTTTATAAATGTAATTAATAAAAATAAAAAGATTATTATTTGTATTGATGCACGGACACGGTGGCTCTGATGTTGGAGCAACAAAAGGAGAAAGGCATGAAAAAGATGATACTTTGAAAGTCGCAAAGTTAGTTAAAAAATATCTTGAAAAAGAAAAAAGTAAAAGAAATATAAAAGTAATTATGACTAGAGAAAAAGACAAAGCGGTAAGTTTACAAGATAGATGCAAATTTGCAAATAAAAAGAAGGCTAATTTGTTTGTTTCTATACATAGAAATAGTGCTGATACCGGTAATGGAATTGAAATATGGGCTAATAGTAAAAAGAGAGAAGCGGATACTAAATTAGCAGAAACAATATTGAAAAAATTAGAAAAAACTAAGATTCAGAGTAATAGAGGAGTGAAGTACGGAACAATAAACAGTGAAAATTCAAATTACTATGTGCTAAATAATACAAATATGCCAAGCTGCTTGGTAGAGTTAGGTTTTGTTTCAGATGATAAAGACAATAAATTATTTGATGAAAATATAGATGAATATGCTAAGGCTATTGCAAATGGGATTATAGAAGATATTAATAAATAGTAAAGAAGAAAATAGTTTTTTTGACAAAGAAAAGATTACAGAAAAGGCAGCAAAATAGTTGAAATTACTTGATTAGTAATAGATAATATAGTATAATAAATCATGTAACTTAAAGACTTGTAATACTTTAGGAGGTTTTTTTATGACAGCATGTGGAAAAATGATTTTAGTACTTGTGGCTATATATGCAGCCATTGCTACTGTAGTAGTATATGTATTTAACTTAACTAATCTAAAGATGATCATGCTAATGATTTGGATTTTATTAATTATCATAATTATTGCTTGCATACACATGACTAAAAAAATATATAAGCAATATAAGAATGAAGTTATGAAATTCAAAAAGTTTTATAAAAAAGATGATAATGAAGTTAAGGAACTGATTGCTATGGGTGAGTACTATATTGCGTATGGAGCATTTGGAAAGGAAAAAACCGAAGAAATCCGGAAGATGGTAGAAGAATTAAATAATCTTCTAAATTGAACGAAGGGGCTTTTATAAAAGCCCTTTTAATTATGTAAAAAAACAATCTAAAATAATTGCCAAAAAAGAGAGAATATGGTATAATATGATAGAATTTAAGCGAAATTGAAAGGAGTAACACCAATGACATTAGTAGAAGAATTAAAATGGAGAGGACTAATAAAAGATATATCAAGTCCAGAATTAGAAGAAAAATTAAACAAAGGTGGATTAACATTTTATATAGGAACAGACCCAACAGCAGATAGTTTACATGTTGGGCATTTATCAAGTTTTTTAATTTCTAAAAGATTAAAAGAAGCAGGACATCATCCAATTCTTTTAGTAGGTGGAGGAACAGGAATGATAGGAGACCCAAGACCTACAACAGAAAGAGCTATGATAAGCAAAGAACAAGTAAAACACAATTTTGAAAGTTTAAAAGCTCAAGTAGAAAAAATATTTGGATTTGAAGTAGTAAATAATAATGATTGGTATAAAGATATAAATGTAATTGATTTTCTAAGAGATTACGGAAAGTATTTTAATGTAAATTACATGTTAGACAAAGATATAATTAGAAGACGACTAGATACTGGAATTACATATACAGAGTTTTCTTATATGATTTTACAAGCATTAGATTTTAAATATTTACATGAAAACAAAGGTGTAGATTTACAATGTGCTGGATCTGACCAATGGGGAAATATTACAGCAGGAATAGACTTAATAAGAAGATCAACAGGTGATGAAGTATATGGATTTACAATGCCATTAGTTACAGATTCACAAGGAAAGAAATTTGGAAAAAGTGAAGGAAATGCATTATGGTTAGACAAAAATAAAACATCAAGTTATAAATTATACCAATTCTTTGTAAATGTAGAAGATAGTATGGTAATAGATTATTTAAAAATATATACATTTTTATCAAAAGAAGAAATTGAAGAATATGCAAAGAAAAATGCAGAACATCCAGAATTAAGAGAAGCACACAAAGCACTGGCAAGAGAAATTATCACATTCTTACACGGAAAAGAAGAATATGAAAGAGCAGAAAAATTAGCACAAAGTTTATTTAATAATGAATTCAAAAACTTAACAAAGCAAGATATTGCAGATTTATTTGATGAACAAGATATCAAAGATGTAGAAAGCGATATAGGAATAGTTGATGTGCTAGTTAAGGTTGGAGCCGCTTCTAGTAAAAGAGAAGCAAGAGAATTCACACAAAGTGGAGCTATTTCTATAAATGGAGAAAAGGTTACAGATTTAACAACAATGATAACAGATGATATGTTTATAGATGACACATATATAATTATAAAAAGAGGTAAGAAGAACTACTATGTAGGCAGAAAGTAAAATATAATATAACAAAAGGAGTGTGAGGAAAATGAGTGAAGAATCGCGAGAAAATCCAAAGCTGAAAATGGATAAAATGATAATATACCAAAAAATGAGAGAAAATTCTTTGCTCATTTTTTGATACGTTATTTTTTTAATCCATTTCTTATTTAAATTAATAGGGGGAAAGAAATGGAAATAGAAGAAATAAAAGAATTAGTTGCAAACAAAAAATTTACAACATTAAAAAGTAAACTAGAAGAAATGAATAGTGCTGATATATCAGAACTATTGGATGAACTAGAAGATAAAGAAAGTGTAATAATAGTATTCAGACTACTACAAAAAGAAAAAGCAGGAGAAACATTTTCTCATATGGAAACAGATATGAGAGAAAAACTAATACAAGATTTAACAGATGCAGAATTAAAAAAAGTATTAGATGAACTATTTATGGATGATACTGTAGACTTAATAGAAGAAATGCCATCAAATATAATTCCTAAAATATTAAAAGCGATTCCACATGAAGATAGAAAAGTAATCAATGAATTATTAAAATATCCAGAAGATAGTGCTGGAAGTATAATGACAACAGAATTTATCGATTTAAAAGAAGACATGACAGCAGAAGAAGCATTAAAAAGAGTAAGAAAAATAGGAGTAGATTCAGAGACAATATATACTTGTTATGTGTTGAGTTCAGAAAGAATTCTAAAAGGTATTATAAATATTAAAGATATTTTATTAAGTAAAAAAGAAACAAAAATAGGAACTTTAATGGAAACTAATATAATATCTGTTAATACATTAGAAGATCAAGAAGAAGTTGCAAAAATGTTTGATAAATATGACTATTTTGCATTACCAGTTGTAGATCATGAAAACAGGTTAGTAGGAATAATAACAGTAGATGATGCTATAGATGTATTACAAGACGAAGTAGAAGAAGACTTTGAAAAAATGGCAGCTATAACTCCAACAGAAGATGGATACTTTCAAACTTCAGTATTTAAGCATGCAAAAAGTAGAATATTATGGTTATTAATATTAATGCTATCTTCAGCATTTACAGGCAATATATTAACTAAATATGAAGATGCATTTGCAGTAGTTCCAATATTAGTAGCATTTATTCCTATGATAATGGGAACTGGTGGAAATTGTGGTTCACAAAGTTCAACACTTATAATCCGTGGACTTGCTACTGATGAGATAAAATTAAAAGATGTATTTAGAGTACTTTGGAAAGAAGTAAGAGTAGCAATAATTGTTGGTATTGCTTTAGCAATTGTAAATATGATAAGAATAATGATTCAATATCAAAATTTTCAACTTGCAATTGTTTTAAGTATTACATTAATTGCAACAGTAATTGTCTCAAAAGTGATTGGTTGTACATTACCGTTACTTGCTAAAAGACTAAAATTAGACCCTGCAATTATGGCAGCTCCATTAATTACAACAGTTGTTGATGTGTGTTCAATATTGGTGTATTTCCAAGTTGCAACACATATTATGGGACTTTAATGAGATTGGAGGGTGAAAAATGAATATAGAAGAGATAAAACAATTAATTGAAAATAAGCAATTTACACAATTAAAAAAAGAGCTTAAAGAAATGAAAAGTGCTGATATATCAGAGATATTAGACGAATTAGATAAAGAACAAGCTGTTATTCTTTTTAGATTGTTATCAAAGGAAAAAGCAGGTATGGCATTTTCTTATATGGAAACAGATATGAGGGAAAAACTAATAAAAGACTTAACAGATACAGAGTTAAAAAACATATTAGATGAATTGTTTATGGATGATACTGTAGATTTAATAGAAGAAATGCCATCAAATGTTGTAACAAGAATTTTAAGGAATGTAAATAAAGATGATAGAAAAATAATAAATGAATTACTAAAATACCCAGAAGATAGTGCTGGAAGCATAATGACAACGGAGTTTATAGATTTAAAAGAAAATATGACAATAGAACAAGCTTTAGATAGAATACGTCAAATAGGTACAGATTCAGAAACAATATATACCTGTTATGTATTAGGTCAAAATAGAAAATTACAAGGGATTATAAGTATAAAAGAATTATTATTAGCCAAAGAAGACACATTAATTGCAGATAATATGGAGACAAATATAATATCTGTAAATACATTAGAAGACAAGGAAGAAGTTGCAAAGAAATTTGATAAATATGATTTATATGCTTTACCTGTAGTTGATAATGAAAATAGGTTAGTAGGTATAGTAACAGTAGATGATGCTATTAATGTATTGCAAGATGAAGCAGAAGAAGACTTTGAGAAAATGGCAGCTATGGCACCAACAGAAGAAAACTATTTTGAAACATCAGTATTCAAACATGCTAAAAATAGAATTGTATGGCTATTAATATTAATGCTTTCATCAGCCATAACAGGAACAATAATAACAAACTATGAAAATGCGTTTGCAGCAGTACCTTTGTTAGTAGCATTTTTACCAATGTTAATGGATACAGGTGGAAACTGTGGGTCACAAAGTTCAACATTAATAATAAGAGGTCTTGCAACAGATGAACTTGAAGTAAAAGATGTATTCAAAATTTTATGGAAAGAAATAAGAATAGCCGTTATAGTAGGACTATCATTAGCAACTATTAATGGCTTAAGAATTTTTGCACAATATAAAAACTTACAATTAGCATATACAGTAGGGCTAAGTATAACTACTACAGTAATATTATCTAAATCAATTGGATGTTTATTGCCTTTGCTTGCTAAGAAACTAAAGTTGGATCCAGCAATTATGGCTGCTCCGTTAATTACTACTATTGTTGATATTCTTTCTGTATTAGTGTATTTTAATATTGCGACAGCTATTATGGGATTATAAATATGTGCCAGTGATAAAAATAGTCACTGGTATTTTTATTTCTTTAAATTGACAAGTCATAAAGTAGTATGCTAGAATAGATGCATATTAATTTTATATTTTATTATCTATGCTTAATTCATAAAAGCATAAAAGTTAGTTATTTTTAAATTTTAAATCATTGAGATTGAAATCGGTGCAATTTAAGTAGTTAAATAAGAATATAAAAAGGATGTGGAAGTATGGAAGAAAATAAGCTGTCAATTCCAAGTCAAGTGTCTAATCAAGAAATAAAAAATTTGATTTATACTATAAGAGGAAAGCAAGTAATGTTAGATAGTGATGTTGCTATGTTATATCAGTATGAAACAAAAAATATTAATAAAGCAGTAAAAAGAAATATAGAGAGATTTCCAGAAGATTTTTGTTTCCAACTAACTGAAAGTGAATTACAAATTTTGAGGTTCCAAATTGGAACCTCAAACCAAAGTGAAAAAATAAATTATGAGACAAGGGGAGGAAGAAGATACCTACCATATGTCTTTACAGAACAGGGAATTGCTATGCTAGCAGGAGTTTTGAAAAATAAAATAGCCGTAAAAGTTAGTATTAATATAATAAAGTCATTTATAGAAATGCGAAAATTTATATCTACAAATGGTCAAGTATTTGAAAGATTGACAAATGTGGAGTACAAGCTATTAGAACATGATAAAAAATTTGATGAAGTTTTTAATCAATTACAGCATGAAGAAAATATAAAGCAAAAAATATTTTTCACAGGACAAATATATGATGCATATAGTTTAATAATAGATATAATAAAAAAGGCAAATCAAAAAATTCTAATAATAGATAACTATATAGACGAAAGTGTATTAAAAATGCTTACAAAAAAGAATAAAATGGTAGAAGTTATAATAATAACATCTAATAAAAGTACTATTGAAAATATTGATATTCAAAAATTTAATAAAGAATATCCAATATTAAAAATAGCCAAAACAAATAAATTCCATGATAGATTTATTGTAATAGATAATAAAGAAATGTATCATTTAGGAGCATCTATAAAAGATTTAGGAAAGAAATGTTTTGGGATTAATAAAATTGAAGATATGAAAATTATAGAGAAGTTTCTTGACATAAATATATAAGGCACTAGATATTTTATAAGTAATAAATTGTGAAAAGTTTGTGAAAACTAGCACTCCATTATTGACATTGCTAAAATATAGATATATAATAGCAATATCAAAGGAGAGTGTTTTAATATGGAAACAAAACAATTTAAAGCAGAGTCAAAAAGACTACTAGATTTAATGATAAATTCAATTTATACAAACAAAGAAATATTTTTAAGAGAACTAATTTCAAATGCAAGTGATGCGATAGACAAATTAGCATATCGTTCATTAACAGACAAAAATTTAAATGTAGACACATCAAAATTAGAAATCAAAATAAAAGTTGACAAGGAAAATCGTCAAATAATAATAAAAGACAATGGATGTGGAATGACAGAACAAGAACTTGAAAACAATTTAGGAACAATTGCACAAAGTGGATCATTAGCGTTTAAAGAAGCAAACGAGAAAAAAGAAGATATTGATATCATAGGACAATTCGGAGTTGGGTTCTATTCAGCATTTATGGTAAGTGACAAAGTAACAGTAGAAAGTAAATCAGTTGATGAAGCACAAGCACATAAATGGAAATCAACAGGAGTAGAAGGATATACAATAGAACCATGTGAAAAAGAAGACATTGGTACAACAATAACATTACACATAAAAGAAGACAGTGAAG
Organism: uncultured Clostridia bacterium; assembly: GCA_928721565.1. GTDB lineage: Bacteria > Bacillota > Clostridia > TANB77 > CAG-508 > CAG-269. The sequence continues at coordinate 1,336,663 of OV788638.1, read as the reverse complement.
ACGAAAAATATAGTGAATTTTTAGACCAATATAAAATTCAAGAATTAATAAAAAGATATTCTGATTATATAAGACACCCTATAAAAATGGATGTAGAACATCAACATAAAAAAGAAGGAACAGAAGATGAATATGAAACACATATAGAAACAGAAACTATAAATAGTATGATTCCAATTTGGAAAAAAGAAAAAAGCAAAGTAACTAAAGAAGAATATAATAGTTTCTATACAGAAAAGTTTAATGATTTTATGCCACCTTTAAAAGTAATTCACTCATCAGTAGAAGGTCAATTTATATATAATGCACTATTATATATACCATCACATTTACCATATGATTATTATTCAAAAGAATATGAAAAAGGACTTCAACTATATTCAAATGGTGTATTAATAATGGATAGATGTAGCGAATTATTACCAGACTATTTTGGATTTGTAAAAGGACTAGTAGATAGCCCAGATTTATCTTTAAATATTTCAAGAGAGATGCTACAACATGATAGACAATTAAGAATTATAGCTAAAAATCTTGAAAATAAAATAAAATCAGAATTACAAAATATGATGAAAAATGAAAGAGAAGAATATGAAAAATTCTTTAATACATTTGGTATGCAGTTAAAATACGGAACTTATGATAATTATGGAATGAACAAAGACAAATTAAAAGATTTATTAATGTTCTATTCTTCATCAGAAAAGAAACTTGTAACTTTAGATGAATATGTTTCTAGAATGAAAGAAGGACAAGCAAGTATCTATTATGCTTCTGGTGAATCTATTGATAAAATTGATATGTTACCACAAGTTGAGGGAGTAAAAGACAAAGGATATGAGATATTGTATTTAACTGAAAATGTTGATGAATTTGTAATACAAGTATTACAAGAATATAAAGAAAAGAAATTCGCAAATGTATGCGCAGATGATATTGATTTGGAAACAAAAGAAGAAAAAGAAGAACTTCAAAAAGTAAATGATGAAAATAAAGATATGTTTGAACTTATGAAAGAAGCGGTAGGAGAAGAAGTTGATAAAGTAAGATATACACACAAATTAAAAAATCATCCAGTATGTTTGACAAGTGAAGGAGCAATTTCAGTTAAGATGGAAAAAGTTATTAATTCTATGCCTAATAATGAAGAAAAAATTAAGGCTCAAACTATATTAGAGATTAACGAGAACCATCCAATTGCTCAAAAAATCAAAGATTTGTATGAAAATAATAAAGATGAACTTAAAGAATATACTAAAGTTCTATATGCTCAAGCTAGATTAATCGAAGGCTTACCTATTGAAAATCCAACAGAAATTAGTAATTTGGTTTGTAATTTAATATCAAAGTAATTTAGAAGAATGCGTCATATGTGGCGTATTCTTATTTTTTTCATAGAATATATAAATGGGAGGTACTGAATATGAAAAAAATATTAGAAGTAAAAAACATTTGTAAAACATATCAAGCAAAAAATGGAGAGATAGAAGCTTTGAAGAATATAAGTTTTGATATAAAAGAAGGAGAATACATAAGCATAATAGGTCCAAGTGGCTGTGGAAAATCTACATTATTATCAATAATTTCTGGGCTTGAAAATAAAAGTTCTGGAGAAATTTATATAGATGGTAAGATAGGATATATGTTACAAAAAGATAATCTTTTAGAATGGAGAACAATATATAAAAATGTTTTACTAGGACTGGAAATTCAAAATGAAAATACATCAGAAAATAGAGAATATGTAGAAGGATTGTTGAAAAAATATGGATTATATGAATTTAAAGATAAATATCCTGCTCAGTTATCAGGTGGTATGAGACAAAGAGTTGCACTTATCAGAACTCTTGCAATTCGTCCTAAAATTTTATTGTTAGATGAAGCATTTTCTGCTTTAGATTATCAAACAAGATTAATGGTTACAGAAGATATTTTTAAAATTTTAAAAGCAGAAAATATTACTGCTTTAATGGTAACTCATGATATATCAGAAGGTAGATTTCAAAGTAGACAGTATGCGTGATAGAACAATTTGAATTTGATGAGAATGTAATGATTTTGACAAAATTTACATAATATGGTAAAATAGAGAGGATATTTAATTTTTATATAAGGAGTATATTGTGAAATCAAGTATAAATAAAAAATATAGTTCGAAAGAGATAGCTCAAATAATTAATGATGGAATCAAAAAAAGTGAAATAAGGAAATTTTTCATGCAACCAGGTAATTTACCATATAGTGAAGTGAAAAAAATACAAGAAGAATTTTGTAGATTTATAGGATTTTGTGTTTTGTTTAGAGATACTAAAGATATAGAAAAATATATGTTATTAAAAGATAGAGGAGAACAAATTAACTATATAAAGTCAGAAATTATAAGCAGATTAGGTATTCTTCCAAGTGAAGTAGAAGAAAGAAAAGAAGAAGTAAGGGAATATGCTTTAAATAATTTTAAAAGATATGGATTTGTATTTCATGCAAGTAATAGCAAATCCATTAATAAGAAAATGAAATTTGGGTTGAACGGAAATAACAACAATGAGGAGCATCAAAAGGAATTATTGGAAATAGAAAAAATATATAGAAAATATGATCATAATAATTTATATAGCCCATTAGGATTTGCATCAGCAGACATTAAAGAAAAGAAAAATGGATGGTTTTTTGATGGTTGGCCTTTGAATGCAACTGGATATGCAAATTCTCCACAATGGTTTAGTTATTTTTGTGGGAAAAGTTACATATATTTTGATGATATTCCAGAAGAAAGAAGAAATGGATATGCTAATAGAGATTTTGAAACATCATTAGATGCTGTTATATATTTAATAAAAAGTCGAGGAATGTCAAGAGAAGATGGAAAAGAAATTTTAAAATTTTTCTATAAATTTTGGAACGAATATAAAGACACAACTCCTTGTTTAATGTTTATACCTGTAAAAGAAGTTGGATTAAATACGGAAAAAGAATTAGAAAAATACTTGACTGAACAGGGGATGAATGTATTATTTGAAGATATAGTACAAGGAAAAATTAATTCACTAACCAATCATTGTTGCAAGCAAAATATAACTCCAGATAAATTAGCTTATGTAGATTTGTCACCAATACTTCCTAAAAAATTTGTAAATGTAAATAAAAATAATATAGTAGTTGTAGAAGATTTTGAAAGGTGAATTAAGTATATTGAAATACGCAATTAATAGTAATATAATGAAAAAGGTGAAGATAATGAAAATGTTTAAGTATAAAAATATAAAAATAACAAAGCAATATAACAAAGCAAATTTTGTTACACATTCTGGAACATTTCATGTAGATGATGTAATATCAACTGTATTTTTAAGTAAAATTTTTAAAGAAATAAAATTAATTAGAGTTCCAAGTATAGAGAATAGAAATACAAATAATAAGTTAGTTTTTGATATAGGATTAGGAGAATTTGATCATCATCAGAAGAATAGAAATGGAAAAAGGAAAAATGGTATTTACTATTCATCGATTGGATTGTTATGGAAAAAATATGGTAAAGACTATTTAAAAAATATAGAAGTAAAAAATATAGATAAAGTTTATGAATATATGGATAAAGAATTAATTCAATATATAGATGCGACAGACAATATGCAGATGGAATATTTAAAGAGCAAGACATCACCTGACTTTGTTAAACTATGCAATCCTGAATGGAATGAAGATGTAACAGAAGATGAAGGTTTTATTCATGCTTTAAAATTAGCGGATGAATTTTGGGATATTTATATTAAACATGCGATTGCCGAAGTTGAAGCAATTGAAATAATTATAAATAAAATAGAGGAAACAAATGAAAACTATGCTATATTCGATAAAGAATTACCATACAGAAAAGCTGTTAATTTATTAACAAATAAAAATGTAAAATATTTGATATTCAAATCAAAAAGAAAATGTTATGATATTAGAATAATTGACAAAGACTTGAACTTTAAAAAAGAAATTGTTATAAGTGATATTAAACAAGCAAGAAGCTTGTCTAAAATTAGCGATTTATTATATGTAGATATTCGCGGAAAATTATGTTGCACTAAAACATTAGATTCGGCAATTATTTTAGTAAAATATAATGATAGAAAATAAACTAATTAATGAGGTATAAGTATGAGTTTTTTAAATAAGAATTTACAGAAAGAGAATAATCAGTTAAATATGAAAGTAAATATGAATGATAGTGCATTTCAAAAAATTTTTGATAAAATTAGTAATGAGGACTTATATAAAAAAGAATTTTTTTTATCAAGTTTTCAGCATAACATATATCATATACAAAGAGTTATGTTTTTTTCACAAATTATTGCACAGAATGAAGGAATAAGTGAAAAGGATTTGAAATTATTACTTTTAGCATCAGCATTACATGATGCAGGAAAAACAAGAGATAGAAAAGATTGTGAACATGGGAAAAATAGTGCTGAAATTGCAAAAACATATTTACGAAAGAACATAAATAGTATATCGGAGGAAGATATAAAAATTATTCAAATAGCAATTGAATATCATACTGTTAAAGAAAAAATAAATTTTACAGAATTAGTAAAATTATGTGAAAAATATAATGTTGTAATGTCAAATTTTGAAAGAATAAAAATGATATCGTTGATATTGAAAGATGCAGATGCTTTAGATAGAACAAGATTTGACAAAGAAAATTCAATAAATATAGAGTTATTAAGAACGAAAACTGCACAAAATAAATTATTGATTGATTTGGCTAAAAGAGTAAATCAAGAGTTTGCTCTTACTATTTTAAATAGCAATTATAAGTATGATAATTTAATAGAAAATAATGCTGTAAAAACATTAAGTTGTGAGAGGAAAAGAGATTTTGAAGAAAATAATGGAGTGATAAAAAAAGAGAAAACATTTCCTGCAATAATAGTTAAAAGAATATTAAAAAATGCTTTATTAAAAAAAGTAAATTATGAGACTCAAGGAGTAATTCAATATAGAAATTGTGGTAGTTTATACATTGGAGGAACAGGAGATATGTATTTGTGTAAAGATAAAGCAAAAATGGATTATATATTTAAACCAGCATACAAGAAAAATACAGAAATATATCAACCGTATAGAGCAGAAGCACAAGTTTTAGCTGCTGAATTGCAAGAATATATTTCACCCCAAACAGCAGTCAAATGTAAACATTGTGAGATTGATGGAAAAAAAGGAACTATACAACCTAAAATAGAATTAGATGAGATTAGAACTAAAGGTATATCAGAGTATTTTTTAAAAGATGGGAAAATAGATGAAAAAATCATAAGGCAGTTTATGAGAGAATATGTTGTTGATTTTTGTTTATGTAATTATGATGCAACATTTAGAAATTTTATTGTAGATGTGAATGGAAATTTAAGAGGAGTAGATAAAGAGCAAAGTCTTAAATATATTAGAAATGAGAGTAAAGAAGAACAACATATGGATTTCTTTATGGAAAATAATCCTAATGAAATTTATGGAGCTAAGCCACCAATATATGGAAAAATTTTTAATGATATAATAAATGGAAATATTAGCATATTAGTTTTAGAAGAATTAAGAGATGCTATTATGGTATTAAATGCTATATCAAATGAAGAATATATGAAAAAATTTGAGCAATATCTTAATTGTCTGAATATAGACTCAAAACAAAAAAGTCTAATATATAGTAAGATTCTGTCAAGAAAAAAGAATATAAATAATATTTTTAAAGAACTGAAAATTAAACTATATGAAAAGACAAGAAATAATTCCAATAACGAATTTGAATTATAGAATGTATAAAAAATTATAAATTAGTATATAAAGATAAGAGATGTATAAGATTTATTTTTACATTTATTTTCTATTAGTTTCATTGTTCTTAACATACCAAGCTAAAATTACATATAAGCCAAAAATGTCCAAATTTTTAAGTAAAATGCACTTCTAAAATGGACATTTTTTATAATCAGAAAAAACAGAAGTACCAATGTATTTGAACAAAATAGATGACATATTTTACTATACTGGGTAGGTGTGTGATAGTGAAAACTATCGCATAGCTACCCTTAAACTATTTATGAGCAAATGTGGACAATTAAAAAAAATTTAAAATAAATTTTAATATAAGGGAGAATTTTTATAAGAAAACAGATGTATATATAGTATAGGGAGAGTGAGTTGATATGAGTGAAACTTTCAAAATCAATATATACTTCGACGAAAAAGGTGAAGAGTTAGAAGGATTAATAAAACACTTAATAATTAATATCTTAAAGAAAGATATTTTTGAGCATTAAAATTTTGTCTTAAATAAGATATAATCAAACTTAAATTCAAATTGTTTAAATATTAAGAAAGTTATATAACTTTCTTAATATTTAAACATATGATGTACACAAATTTGCTTTGCAAATTTGGCACGCGAACAAAAACGCGGACTTTAAAATGTTATTGTAATTGCAAAAGTTATTGATGTCCGCTTTTGTTCTTAAGCATATAAGGGAGGAAAAATGCTTGAACAAATAGAAAAAACAATATATAAGGTAGCAATTTATATAAGACTATCAAAAGAAGATGTAGATAGAGGATATGATGAAAGTGAAAGTATAAAAAATCAAAGGACATTACTAACAGAATATGTGCAAAAATTAGGATGGAAGTACCAATTAATAGATACATATATAGATCAAGGTTTTACTGGAACAAATTTTAACAGACCGGATTTTCAAAGAATGATAAAAGATATAGAAAATGGAAAAATTAATATGGTTGTAACAAAAGATTTATCTCGTTTAGGTCGTGATTATATAGAAACAGGGGAATATATAGAGAAATGGTTTCCAGAAAATAATGTAAGATATGTTTCAGTAACAGATGGAATAGATACTTTTGAAGCATCAAATGGCAACAATGACATTGCACCTTTTAAATCAATATTAAATGATATGTATTCTAAAGATTTATCAAAGAAAATTAGAACAGCACTTCACACTATGCAAAAACAAGGAAAATGGGTGGGAGGAAAAACACCACTTGGATATACAAAAGACTCAAATGATAAAAATAAGTTAATAATTTATGAGCCAGAAGCTCAAATTGTAAGGACTATTTTTAATATGGCTTCTAGTGGGAATCAAGTTGGAACAATAAAAGATTACTTAAATAATAGCAATATTCCAACAGCAAATAAATCAAGATACAATAAAGAAACGTATTGGGAAAATAAAACAGTAAAAAACATATTGAAAAATAAAGTATATATAGGCACAACAGTGCAAAATAAAAGGAGTAGAATAAGTTATAAAAATAGAAAAATTAGACCAAATTCAGAAGAGAAATGGATAATTGTAGAAAATACACATGAACCAATAATAGACAAAAAAGTATTTGATATAGTGCAAAAAATGGTAATAGTTCAAAACTACAATAGAAATGAAAAGAAAAATACCTTTTTGCTAGATGGTTTACTTTTTTGTTATGAATGCAAACATAAAATAGGGGTAAGAGGAAAAAATAATGGTAATTATTATATGGTATGTAATAATTATCGCAGAAATTCAAAATTAAAACTTTGTACATCACATGGTTTTAGCTATTCTAATTTAGAAGAGAATGTAATTAATTATATTAAAAATTTATTTCAAAAAATAGATAGTGAAAAAATAGAATCAGAAGTAAAAAAGGGAATGACAAAATATGATTATGGAAAAATACTTCAAAAACTAGAAAACGAGATAAAATTAATAAATAACAATATTGATCAAATGTATGTAGACAAATTAAATAATAAAATAAGTGAAGAAATGTATGAAAGATTATTGAAAAAATCTGGAGATGAAATAAAGCAAAAGGAAAAAGAATATATGGAAATTAAACAGCAAAAAGAAGATGCAAAACAAGATGATACTGAGAAGATAAAAAGTGTTGTACAGGATTTTCTAAGTCTAAGTAAACCAACATCAGAAATTCTGAAAGTAATTATCAATAGAATTGAAATTCATCAAGATAAACAAGTAGATTTGTATTTTAATTTTAAACAATTAAATAACTTAAAAGAAAAAATATAAGGCTGATTTAATGTTAAATATTAAATTAGTCAAAAATAAAAATCAAAACTGCCTATTTTTACATCAACCAGAAGCAATAAGTATGTCAGACAGAGTAATAGTATTATCAGAACGACCTGCAACTGTAAAAAGCATACATAAAATAGACTTTGAAATGGAAAATAGAACACCACTAAATTGTAGAGAAAATCCTAAATTTAGTAAATACTTTAATTTAATGTGGAAAGAACTTGGAGAAAAAAATATATAAAAGCCTCTGGAATCACCAGAGGCCGGATTTAATACCTTTAAATTCTATCAAAAAGAATATAGACATCACTTAAATGAGTTAAAGGTTCAATAGAGATATACTCCCAGTTACAAGAAAGTTTGCCGAAAAAGTTAAATACTTTTTGAGAGGACTCAGGAATAAATGGTTCATACAAGTTAGCAATATTGATAATTAACTCCAGACAAGTAAAAGTAACAATATAAAAATCATAAATGTTTTCCTTTACAGAAATCCAAGGTTTATTATCATCATAATATTTATTGGCAAACTGTACTAAATCTTGAATTTTAGATATAGCAGATTTAAGATTACCTGTTTCTATTAAAGATCCAACTAAATTGTAAGTCCTTTCAATTCGATTTTTTACATTTTTATCAACAAATCCATCAGGAATGATGCCAGCAAATTTCTTGACTAAAAATGCTAAATTACGATTAACAAAGTTGCCATATTCACCAACTAATTTTTTATTATGAAGTTGAATTAACAAATCATAACTAAAATTAGTATCTCTTTGCTCAGGAGCTTGAGAAATCATATAATATCTAATGGTATCTGAACTATATTTATCAATAAGTTCTTTAGCAGTTACACCATTACCTTCACTTTTAGAAATTTTTTCATCATTCACATTAAGATATTCACTTGAAATCATATAATCAGGAAGATGATAATCCTCATTTAAGGAAAGTAATAATGCAGGATAAATAATTGTATGGAAAGGAATGTTATCTTTTCCATGAACAAAATAAGATTTTACATTTGCACCTTTGTAAAATTTATTCCAATCAAGGCCGTGCTGTTCACAATAATATTTTCCGGCTGAGATATATCCTAGAACTGCTTCAATCCATACATAAATTTTTTTGTCATCAAATCCTTCAATAGGAACATCAATTCCCCAGTCAAGCTGACGTGTAATGGCGCGATCACGTAATCCCTCTTGCAAATATTTTTGAGATTCATTAATAGCATTAAAGCGCCATACATTTTCGTGTAGAATAAGAAACTTTTCAATATCATTTTGAAATAAACTAAGTTTCCAATAAAGATGACCGCATTTTTCGTAAATATATCCATTATCATAAATTTTTTTAATGCAAGCCTGTACAAAGTTTTTATGATATGTATTGCATGTTAAAGTATAATTGTCATAAGAAAAATGTAATTTGTCAAAACAATAACAGAAGTTTTTATGATAATGGTTGACAATATCAGTAGGTTTACAATGCTCTTCGTGTGATCTAATAGTGATTGGAGTGCCATGTGAATCTGTTCCTGAGACATATAATACATTTGAACCAGTTTTGCGATAGTATCTTGCAATAACATCTCCAGGGAGAAGTGAGGCAAGGTGACCGACATGTAGTTCTCCATTGGCGTATGGCCATGCGCCGCCTATAAAAATATTTTGTTTCATCATTTTGTCCTCCTTTAATAAGTGGCGTAACTATCTGAAGTATATCTTGATAGTTACTATAAATTAATAGTAACAATATAAAATATTTGATATTATTATACAAAAAATGGAAATATAAGTCAATGAAAATAGAAAAATCTGGAAGAAATTCAAAACAATTTATAATATATATTGAAATTTTTACTATATTATATTATAGTAAAGAACGAGGTATTACGATGGAGAAAAGAGATTTATATGATAAACATAAAGAAAACACACAATTTAAAATATTGAAAGAACAAGAGATTCCACCCAATTATTATACATTAGTAGTTCTTGCATTAATACAAAATTCTAAAAATGAAATACTGGTGCAAAAAAGAAGCAAACCAAAAGGTGGGGAATATGGATTGACATCAGGTCATCCCAAGTCTGGTGAAAATAGCCTAAATGGAATTATAACAGAGATAAAAGAGGAGTTAGGAGTAGATGCATTACCTCAAGATTTAAAACTTATGTATTCTACAAGAGACGATATCAATAGATGCTTCTATGATTTATATTATTTAAAGAAGGATTATAAAGAAGAAAATATGTTATTACAAAAAGAAGAGGTTGACAAAGTATATTGGTTTTCAGAAGAAAAGATAAATGAATTATGCAACAATGGTAAATTTAAAGAGAGTCATATAGAAGCTTTTAAAATTTTAATGAAAAAAATCAATGGAAAATATTGACAAATTTAAAAAGTAGGTATAAAATGGTAAAAACTGGAATAAGAGGAGGACGAAAATTATGCCTATAGTTGCTCAATGGGATATAAATGATGACTGTAATCTTAATTGTAAACATTGCAGAGTTTTGGATAAAAATACCAAAGAACAAGAATTAACGTTAGAACAAGCAAAAAGTTTATTATCCCAATTATATTATTGTGGTACGACTAAATTAAATCTTTCAGGAGGAGAACCATTTTTAAGAAAGGATTTATTTGATATTTTAGATTATACTACAAAATTTGATGATATAGTAATAACTACAAACTGTACATTAATAAATGAACAAATAGCGCACAAATTGGCTCAATATCCAAATGTAAGACTATCAATCAGTATAGATGGAATGGAAGAAATACATGATAAATTTAGGGGAAGAAAAGGGACATTTCAAAAAGTAGTAAATACATTACCAATATTAAAAACAAATGGAATCAAATTTTCTATAAGATATACACTTACAAAAGATACTATAAAAGATGCAAAAGAAGTATTAAGGTTGGCTAGTAAAAATGGAGCAGAAGAGTTTAACACAAGAAGAGTTATATTAACAGGAAATGCAAGTGAAGATTTAATGATATCTAATGAAGAATATAAAAATATAATTAAGGAATTAATACAAGAATGCAAAAAACAAAAAATCAAATTCAGAACAGGTGATCCATTATTAATTCCAATATTTCCAGAAGCCTTTGGAATAGACTTAAAAGAGGCGAGTCAATATTATGCTGGATGTGAGGCTGGAGATGAAATTATATATATAGATTTTAAAGGAAATGTAGGAGCATGTTCATATATACCTATGTTTGCAGACAATATTAAAGATAAATCATTAGATGAAATTTTAGAAAAGAACAAATTATTTATAACATTAAAAGAATATAAAGAAAGTTTAAAAGGAAAATGCCAAGAATGTACATATAAAATGATATGTGGTGGATGTAGAGCTACAGCATTAGCTTTGAAAAAATCATTACTGGAAGAAGATCCATTATGTTTATTATAGTTATTAATGTTGCAATTTTTTGCAATACATATAAATTTAATAGGTTTATTACCTAGAAAGGAGCTTAAAATGAAAGAAGAGGTTATGAAAAAAGAGGTAAAAAACAAACCAGTAAATGAAGTAAAAAATGAAACAAATAATAAGAAAAAAATACTAACATGCAGAATGTGCGGATAAAATAAGTGTAAAAGGTGGCAGTATTAAAATTGCCGCCTTTTATTAATGGAAAGGATGAAAAAAATGAGTATATTTCCAAAAAAAATAATAAAAGACCAAGATGCTTTTACAACATTTCATATGAAAATTTGCAATAATTCAGAGGAAGATGTTAAAGGTCAAATTAAATATAAAATAATTATGCCAAATGGTAAAATTGATAATTTTGATTTAAATAGAACTGAGAGTATTAAAGCAAAATCCGAACTAAATGAATATGATAAATATTATATAAAAGAAGAATATCCTATTGGAAGATATTTTGTAGATGGCACATTTTGGTGGAATGGAATGAATGTATTGTCAGATACAAATAAAAATGATTTTTTTGATGTAGTAGAAGGAGAGTAAGATGAGAAAAATAGATGGATTAAAATTTTTACAAAAGAATTTTCCAGATTTAACAGTTGATTGTTTATTTGTAGATAAAGTTGAGAATTTGGATGAAAATGAGCTAGAGAAAAGTAATTTATGGAGAGTAAGAGGTGGACGAACAATTGGTTCTGAACTAAATTTACCACAAGGTACATTTTCTGATAAAAGGGAATTGGAAAAGTTTATGAAGGAGCAGAAACAAAAGGACAGAAATATGGAGTTTGTAATTCATAGAGTATCTCCAGAATATTTTGCTGCACCTTTCGTAGGAACTTTAGCTGTATATAATAAAGGAGATAGACCGAGTATTAAAATTGAACTACAAGAAGTAACAAAAGAGTTGGTAGATTCAATTGATAAAGGAAAAAGACCAAGAGATTGGGAGGCTAGTTTAATTCTTGATTATGAATTTTTGAGTAAATCACCTAGGGTATTAAAGAGGGCTCCTAATCTCAATATGGACTTTTTAAAATATCCCATTGTTGTTATTCATGAGATAGGAGAACAAATTTTTGAATTATACGAAAATAACGATAAAGAAGCTGAAACATATACAAGATTTAATATTTATGACTTAGGACAAGTTCTTTTAGATGATCACAGAAGTAAAGAGTCTTTTATTGAGAAGTATAAATTTACTCCTGAACCTGTTAATATATCTGCTTTTAAAAAGAAAAATATAAGTGACAGGGATTTGGAACTATAATATATATACACTAGAAATTCGGCGAGAAGGACTATCACATCAAAATTGAACTAGACATAAAATATACCAAAGATACAAATGCAAAATTGAAAGTGATGTGATAAATTATGAAAAATAAAAAAACAATCTCTAATGAGCGAAAGAAGTATCTAAGAAGAATTAAAATAAGAAAATTTGAAATTTTAACAACTCAAATATTTATAGTTATAGCTTTTATAGCATTATGGGAAATACTTGCAAGAAAAGGAATAATAGATAGTTTTATAGCAAGTCAACCTTCAAGAATAGTAAAAACTTTTATGAATTTGTCATCAAATAATTTATTAGAACATTTAAAAATAACATGTGAAGAAACTCTAATAGGATTTGGTTTAGGAAGTATAGCAGGAGTAATAATAGCTATAATACTTTGGTGGTCACCATTTATTTCTAAAGTTTCAGAACCTTTTTTAGTTGTTCTAAATAGTTTGCCTAAAATAGCTCTTGGTCCTGTAATTATTATTTGGGTGGGGGCAGGAATGCCTGCAATAATTGTTATGGCATTGTCAATTTCAATGGTGGTCTGGTGACAACAAATTTGAAAGATAGAGAAAAAAGTGGTATAATATAATTATATTATAAGTAGGAGGTATACATTTATGAAAAATGTACCGAGTGAAAAGAGAAAAGGATATATAAACGAACGGGATGTGAAAGAATTTAGTAAGCGCATCCGAAGAGAAAATGACCGTCTTATGGCTTGGGTTTTAGTGTTAGAACTGATTACCTACATAAGCAATGATGAGGAAGAGCTTCTTTCACAAACTGTTGGAAAGGCGAAAAAAAATACCTTTTTACAAAAAGATGAAGAGTTTATGAGTAAACTCGGACAGTTTTCGGTCAAAGATATTGAATACCTGAAAAAATTTAAGGAGACTATTAAGCCTTAAACTAAAAATGAGCAGAGAGATTATATCAAACTGCTCATTTTTAGTATGTTCAATAAAAATTAAATGGTAATACAAATTTAATATTATCATATATTGAACTAGGGGGATTAAAATGGATATTAATATAAATTTTTCTTATGGAGAGGAGAGTATCCATAACCTAGCCTTCATTAGAGCTTTGTTTATAAAATTTAATATTGAAAGATTAGATATTAGTTATAAACAAAAAGAAAAATTAAAAAAACAAATCCTAAAAGAGCTCGCAAGAAAAGAAAAATAGAGTTAAAATTACAACCACAAAAAGGAGTTCTGTATGGAAAAAGTAAAAATTGCAATATATTCTAGAAAATCCAAATACACAGATAAGGGCGATTCTGTTGGAAATCAAGTAGAAATAGCAATGAAATATATTGCAGAACATTATCCGAGTAGTAAGTATGATGTAGAAAGTATAATTTATGAAGATGATGGATTCTCGGGTGGAAATATAGACAGACCTAAATTCAAAGAATTTTTAGCAGAGGAAAATAAAAGACCATTTGATATACTTATATGTTATAGATTAGATAGAATTAGTAGAAATATAGCTCATTTTTCAAATTTGATGAATCATATAACTAATTTAGGAACTAGTTTTGTTTCGATAAAAGAACAATTCGACACTAAAACACCTATGGGACGTGCAATGATGTATATCGCTTCTGTTTTTGCTCAATTAGAAAGAGAAGTAATTGCAGAAAGAATCAGAGATAATATGATTGAACTTGCTAAAACAGGAAGATGGCTAGGAGGAAAAACGCCAACAGGATATAAATCTGAAAGAATAGAACTTGTAGACGTATATGAACAAAGTGAAGATAATCTTTTAGAAAAAAAGAAGAAAAAAGCAACTAAACTTATAAATATAGATGAGGAGTTGGAACTGATACGAGAGATAGGCTATAAATTTTTGGAATTAAAGTCATTAACAAAATTAGAAGCATATTTTGTAAAAAATAAAATTGCTACTAAAAATAATTTGGATTTTTCTGTAAGTACATTAAGAAGAATATTAGTTAATCCAGTATATGCACCAAATGACAAAGATGTATTAGAATATTTTAATAAAAATGGTGTAACAATTTACGCAGAGGGAGATAGAGCTAATTTTGATGGAAAATACGGATTAATAGGATATGGAAAAAAAGACGGAAATAAAGATAGAAATATTAAAGATTGGATTGTTTCAGTTGGATTTCATCAGCCAGCCTTTAAGGAAGGTATAGTGTGGGTAAAGATTCAGGAATTATTAGAAAAAAATAAGGAAAAAAGATATAGGGCTGATTGTAAACACGACTTTTTATTCTCTGGGATATTAAGATGCTCAGAATGTGGTTCATATATGAGACCTAAAATTGCGCATGGTGAAAGATTTTATTATATATGTGAATTAAAAGAGAAAAGTAGAGGCACGAGATGTCATAGTAAGAATATAAATGGAAGAGCTCTTGATGAGTTAATGATGAAAAAATTAGAAAAGATATTTATTCCGACATCAGAAGTGTATCAAGAACTTTCGAAATTAACAATAAAAAAAGATAGAATAAAGTTTGATATTAAGATAGAGGAATTGAATAAAAAAATAAAGACAAATGATGAAACTATGAAAAACTTAATAGATAAACTTAAATATATGGATATTGAAGTAATAGATTTAATAAATTCAGAATTAAAAAGATTAAAACAGGAAAATAAAGAATTAGAAGATAAACTTATTAAATTAAAAAGAAATAAACAAACTGAAGAGAATTTCAGAGATGAAGAAAGCAAAATGGCAGAATTAATTTTGGATATTATAAATAATTGCTTTAAAACATTTAATTATTTAGATATAAAATCAAAAAAAGACATACTAAGAATACTAATAGAAGATATGCAAGGAAGTGGTCAAAATATAGAAGTTGATATTTTAAATACTAAGATATCACAAAATGACAAAAGGCTGTTCTCAGATATGTTTGAAGAGACAGCTAATAAAAAAGATAAAAATGTTGTCAGCAGATTAGGTATGCAATTTCTTTAATAGTAACAATACTTGATATATTAAATGGCTTTTTACATACAGATAAAGAAAAAATTAAAATGGTAAAAACATTTAATGCAAATAAAATTCAAGTATTAACCAAGATAGTAATTCCATCAAATATACCAACTTTTTTCAACACACTAAAAGTTAATATAGGGCTTTCATTGGTTGGAGTAATATCAGGAGAATTTTTAGTATCTAAAGGTGGATTAGGGTACCTAATAGTTTATGGAGGGCAGGTATTCCAGCTAGACTTGGTTATGACTAGTGTTATCATTCTTGCAGGTGTAGCAGCTTTAATGTATCAAAGCATAGTTATATTAGAAAAGAAAATAGTAAAGTAAAAAGAGGCATGTATATGAAGTGCCTCTTTATGAATTACGTGAAATTAATTGTGTAAAATATTCATCATCTATAACTAAAAGTTCTGAACAGCCATTTAGAGATGAATGTTTATTAATATTTGCATGAATTGCTATATCTTCAGCCATTCTTAGCAAATCATTATAGCTAAATGGTAAGTTTTTTCTTTCTTCATGGTGTGTAATAAAATATAAGATTGATGCCAAATCATCACCATAATTGTTTGTAATTGAATTTAAATTAGTTATAAGTGTGCCATAGTAAAAATCATGAATAGATTCATCTAAACCATAACAATTACAAATCATCATATAAATCATAGATGCGTCTCTATAAGAAAAGTCAAAATCTACACCTTTATAATTACAAAGTGAATATGTTATAAGTTCTGCAACAGGCTCATTAAAACCTCCAGATGAAGTTGATTCTTCTGAAGAAGTTAAACAGTGAGCTAATTCGTGTAGAATATATAAATGCTTATTGTTAGTGTCACTATGTTCAAATACATACTTATTAATGACTATTATATTAGAGCTCTTTATATACATTGCAACATCTGTTTCATTATCTAAATTTGATTCATAAATTTTTACATTTTCGAACTTATTCCAAGCCAAATATGGATAATGAGAACAAACATCAGAAGTGATATATTCATCTTTACATATTTTCAATAATTCATCTAGATTTTTATTAGTATAAAGATCATTTTTAAAATCTACTGCATTATCTTGCCATCTAATATTATAATTCCAATCTTGAGCATAAATATATTTTTCTATAGTCTTACTATTAGCATTTGAAAAAGTTGCTCCAAATGTAATGCAACAAGTAATGCATAAAATAGTTACTATTAATTTTTTCATATATAAATCCTCCATCTTAATACTTTAATTATACCATATTTATCCAATATGGTCAACATAACACTACGAGTAACGATTTTATAAATGGAAACATAAAATAAAATGAAAAGGAGGAAAGTATGAAAAAAATTATAATTAGCATTTTAATTATTGTACTTATTGCAATTGCAATATTTGGTGTGTATCGTATAATAAATAAAAAAACAGAAGAAAATGTTGGACTAAAGACTATACAATTGAATGAAGTTACTCGTTCAGTATTTTATGCACCACAATATGTAGCAATTGCGAATGGTTTTTTTGAACAAGAAGGTTTGAAATTGGAAATTACTACAGGGCAAGGAGCAGACAAAGTAATGACTGCGATATTAGCAGGTCAAAGTGACATAGGATTATGTGGGCCAGAAGCGGCAATATATGTATATAATGAGGGAAAGGAAGACTATATAGAAGTATTTGCACAATTAACTCAAAAAGATGGTTCATTTTTAGTAAGCAAAGAGCAAACAAACAATTTTTCGTGGCAAGATTTAAAAGGCAAAACTGTAATACCTGGAAGAAAAGGTGGAGTACCATATATGACATTAGAATATGTATTAAAGAAAAATGGATTAAATCCGCAAACAGATTTGACTTTGGATGATAGTATAAAATTTGACTTAATGGCTGGTGCATTTTCTGGTGGAAATGCTGAGTATGTAACATTATTTGAACCAACAGCTTCTATGACACAAGATGCTGGAAAAGGATATATCGTAGCATCAATTGGAGAAGCTGCAGGAGAAGTACCATATACGGCATATTGTGCCAAAAAAAGTTACATTAAAAAGAATTCTAAGATAATCGAGGAGTTTACTAGGGCTACTTATAAAGGTGAACAATGGGTTAAAGAACATACTGCAAGAGAAATTGCAGAAAAGATTCAAGAGTTTTTCCCTGATACAACATTAGACTCTTTGGAAAATTCAGTTCAAAAATATAAAGATATTGATGCTTGGAGAGATACGCCAATATTAAAAGAATCTGCATTTGATAAATTACAGGAAATTATGTCAGAGGCAGGAGAGCTTACTACAAAAGCTCCATATGACAAAATTGTTAATAATACATTTGCAGAGAAGGTTTCTAAAAGTGAGTCCTAATTTTAGGACTCTTTATTGTTAATTGAAATATTTGTTCATATTTCTTTACTTATTGGCATTAAAATGATATAATAGTTCTATCATTATTAGAAGAAAGTGGCAATATTTGTACTTTAAGGAAGGATGAAATTAATTATGAAAGAAATAGAACTAAGAAATGTAAAAGGATGTGCAGACTACTCTCCAAGAGAACAATACATTAGAAATTATATATCAGAGACATTAAAAAAAGTATTTGAAAAATATGGATTTAAACCATTACAAACACCAATACTTTGTTATTATGATTTATTAGCTTTAAAATATGATGAAGATAATGACATATTAAAGGAAGTATACAAAGTTACAGATCAAGGAAATAGAAATTTGGCATTAAGATACGATTTAACAGTTCCATTTGCTAAATATATTGCAATGAATCCAAATACAAAATTACCATTTAAAAGATACGAAATCGGAGAAGTTTTTAGAAATGGGCCAGTAAAACTAGGGAGAGATAGAGAATTCATTCAATGTGATGTTGATAGTGTTGGAATTGAAGGACAACTAACAGAAGCTGAATTTGTTGCCTTATATGTAGAAGCATATAAAAACTTGAATATAGATATAGTTATAAAATACAATAATAGAAAATTTTTGTCAGGAATAATAATAGAAGCAGGGATTACAGAAAAGCTTGTTACAGATACAATAACAATAATTGACAAATTCGAAAAAATGACTAAACAAGAACTTGAAAAAGAGTTTACAAAAATAGGATTAACTAATGAACAAATTGAAAAATTATTTATGTATTTAAATATGGATGCAAATCAACTTATAAATCTAGAAAGCAAGAATGATGTTTTAACAGAGGGAATAAAAGAGTTAAATACATTAAAAGAATATATTGAAAAATTAGACTTAATTGACTATGTACAATTTGCGCCATCACTTGCAAGAGGACAAGAATATTACACTGGAACTGTTTTTGAAGTATATGTAAAAGATGGAAGTATTACATCAAGCATAGGTGGTGGAGGACGTTATGACAAAATGATAACAGACTTCATAGGAAACGGAACTAAATATCCGGCAGTAGGTGTAAGCTTTGGATTAAACGTAATATATGAAATATTAAAAGATAGGGAAGAATTTGCAGAAAAAGCATTAACAGATATTTATATTATTCCAATGGGAACAGAAATTGAATGCTTAAAAATAGCTCAAATTTTAAGAAACGCAGGCTATAAAACAGAAGTTGAAATGAAAAATAGAAAAATGAGAAAAGCCCTAGATTATGCGAATGTTGAACATATTCCATATGTATTTATTTTGGGAGAAGACGAATTAAGTAATAATTGCATTACAGTTAGAAATATGATAGAAAAAACACAGACACAAATTTCTATTGACAATATTGTCGAAGAATTTGCTAATTTGTAAAAAGTTTAAAAAATATTTTTATAAAAACAGTAGACAAATAAAAAAAGATATATTATAATAACATCTAGTATTAAATACTAGATGTTATTATTTTCGAAAACCGAAAGGAGATTGAATATGAAAAGAACTAAATTAGCAGATAGAATATTACCAACTTATACAAAAGGAGAAGAAATTTTCAATATGGTATCACATATTGTTGGAGGAGTTGCAGGAATTGCTACAATTGTATTGTGCAGTGTTTTTGGGGCAATTAGGCATAATGCATATGGAGTTGTAAGTGGAGTTATTTTTGGAGTATCAATGTTATTTTTATATACAATGTCAAGTATATATCATGGATTAAGCCCTAAATTAAAATCAAAAAAAGTTTTACAAATATTAGATCATTGTGCAATATTTGTATTAATTGCAGGTTCATATACACCATTTGCACTATGTACTTTAAGGGAATATAGTACAGCACTTGGATGGACTATATTTGGAGTTATTTGGGCATTTGCAATTTTGGGAATAACATTAAATGCTATAGATTTAAAGAAATATAAAGTATTTTCTATGATATGCTATTTAATCATGGGTTGGTGTATTATAATAAAAGTTAATTTATTACCATCATTATTAGGAATACCAGGTTTTGTTATGTTAGTAGCTGGTGGTGTAATTTATACTATTGGGGCTATTTTGTATGGCGTAGGTAAAAAGTATAAATATATGCATTCAATTTTTCATCTATGTGTTTTTTTAGGTAATATATTACATGTATTATGTGTTTTAATGTATGTAATATAGAAATAAAATATATTATAATTCGACAAAAATCCTCTGAAATTCATATTATATATAAGAATAATATGGAAAGGAGGATTTTTAATGTGAGGTTAGAAGGAAAAAGAATAGGGTTTGTACTGACAGGATCATTTTGTACATTTAGAAAAACAATAGATGAACTAAAAAAGATTATAAAATTAGGAGCTATTGTAGTTCCAATAATGTCAGAAAATAGTTATACTATGGACACTAAATTTGGTAAAGCAAAAGATTTTATAACTGAAATTGAAGAAATTACGGGAAATAAAATTTTGCATACTGTTCAAGAGGTAGAACCAATAGGTCCTAAAGATATGTTAGATATATTAGTGGTAGCTCCAGCAACAGGAAATACCATGGCAAAACTTGCAAATGATATAATAGACGGTCCCGCAACAATGGCGGTAAAAAGTCATTTAAGAAGAGAAAGACCAGTAATAATTGCTATATCAACAAATAACGGACTTTCGGGAGCAGGGGAGAACATAGGAAAATTATTTAATAGAAAGCATTATTACTTTGTTCCATTTAGACAGGATAATCCAATTACAAAACCACGCTCAATTGTCTTTGATCCATCATATTTGATAAAAACAATTGAAGAGGCATTAGACGGAGAACAAATTCAACCAATGTTATTATGAATGTAAAAAAAGAAAAATTCCCTCCTGAATATTACATCAGAAGGGAAATATATTATTTGAGAGCTTTATATTTAAACAAACATTTTTTCTTTATAAAATTTCTAAATTCATTTACTGTACCTATTTGAAAACCTTTTTTATCCACCATTAATGCATAATCTTGATTGATATATAAATAAAAATAATTTTGAGTTTCAAAAATTTTATACAATTTAAAATAGTATATAATTTGTTTATCTACTTTTAAATAATAATCATAGAATAAAAATTTATGAGTAGAAGTAGACGTATTCATTATATTTTCTTTAGTCTTTTTTAGTCTCCTAATTGGTAAATAAAATCTTAGTAAAACAAACCCTATGAGTAAAAGTAAAAATAATAGTGTAGATAATATATTTTTGCTTTTAATATTTATAATGACACAGTATCCTATAAGGATAGACATGATGATAGTATAAAAATTATAAGAAGATTCATATCTATCATTATGGAATTTTAAAAATTGTGCATAGTTTTTATTATTATATATTGTTACATTTTTAAATATTGCTTTTGGCTTATTAGACTTCATAGATGTATCCTTTCATTATAAATTCTTTGGATCTGATAATGGATTTGCTTCTACTGCATTACGTACCTGCTCATTACTTACATGAGTATAAATCTCAGTAGTAGATATACTTTGATGCCCTAAAAGCTCTTGTAAAGCTCTTATATCAACATTACCATACTGATACATAAGTGTAGCTGCAGTATGTCTTAATTTATGAACAGATAAGTTTTTTGTATCTAAACCAGCTTGTTTTAATTCTTTATTTATTATTGTCTGAACTGTTCGATTACTGATTCTCTGTTTTTGTTCACTTAAAAATAAAGCTTTTTCTGAATTTTTAGAATCATGTTTAACCATATTTGAGGTAGGGCGAGAAGAAAGATAGTCATTTATAGCGATCATACATGATTTGTTTAAATAGACTGTACGTTCTTTATTACCTTTTCCGATTACAGTCATTTTGCATTCATCAAAATCTATATCATTAATATTAATTCCTACTAGTTCTGATAGTCTCATACCACAATTTAAAAATAGGGTAGTGATAGCATAATCTCTTTTGTAATTTCTGTTGTCTTCATTTATAGCTACATTTAATAGTTTTTTACTATCATCTAAGGACAAATATTTAGGCATTCTCTTTTCAAGCTTTGGGGTTTCTAAATTTTGTGCAGGATTTACTTCTAAAATATTTGCTTTTTGAGATAAATATTTAAAAAATATTCTTATTGTTGAAATTTTTCTTGCTCTTGTAGTAGCTTTACTGCGATTATCAATTGCTAAATGAGATACATAAGCATGAATATCATCAAGCGTTATTTTCTTTAAATCTTGTTCAGAGAATGTAGTTATATTAATTTCATCGTAAATTGTCTTATCAGTCAATTTAAAACGAATCATCATAAATTTTAAAAAGTTTGCTAAGTCATAATTATATTCTTTTACTGAATTTGGTGATTTATTTAATATTGTTATAGAATAATCTAAAAATGAGTTTAGATATTCTGGATTTTTTTCTCTTGGTATCATTTGTTTTTCACTCCATTTATTAGTATAAAAATATAATACCACTTTTAAATATAAAAATAAAGAGTTTACTCAAAAATTGTTTTAAAGCACTGTAAAGATTGACAAATTTAGAACAAAGTTGTAAAATAATTATGTTACTTGTAAAAACAATATTATATGGAGGTATAATTATGGAAGAGCGGAATATAAATTTTGATGCATCTATAAGAGAACTATTATTACAAGCTACCCTTATTTCTAAAAGTCATAAACTAGAAATAACAACAAGTTTAATTGCATTTGGGGCATTTGCTCGCATGAATGGAACTCCTCTTAATAAATATTTGCTTAAAAATAATTTAAAACAGAAAGATATTGATGAGGCAATAAAAAAGTTATTTGACAAATATTTAGAGAAAAATATTAAAGAGGAAGCAAAAATGTATCGCAGTATGATAATATATGAGGATAAATATATTATATCATTTCAATTATATAACATTATTCAAGAAACAAATTCTATGAAAAATATTTCTAAATACGCAAAATGCAAAACAAATAGTTTATTATTTGAAGTTTTTACCGAAGAATTAACAGATATTTACTTGGATTTTATTAATATGTCTTTAGGAGGAAATGTAATATTGCCTACACCAGTTATTGATGAGGAGGAACAGACTTATAACTCATTAGTAATTCCAAAAGAAATATCAAGTTATATAACAATTATGAACAATGAATCATGGGCTAATGAAAATGTTTGTAGAATTCTTGGGCGAGAACAGGAGACAATGCAACTTGAAAGAATTCTTGCTAAAGCAACAAAGCGAAATGCAATTTTAATTGGAGAACCAGGTGTAGGGAAAACAGCAATAATAGAAAAATTAACTTGGAATATTGCTACAGGAAATTGTCATAAAAAATTTAAAAACGCTAAAGTACTTGCATTAGATGTAAATTCACTTGTTGCTGGAACTAGATACAGAGGCATGGCAGAAGAAAGATTTAAAGAACTTATTACATTCTTAGAATGTCACCCCGAATGTATTGTATTTATTGACGAAATACACACGATTTTGGGAGCTGGAGCAAGTATGGCGGGAGAACTGGATTTAGCAAATGTATTAAAACCAATTTTAGCTAGAGGAGAAACTCAGATAATCGGAGCTACAACCATAAAAGAATATGAAAAATATTTTTCAAGGGATGGTGCTCTGAAAAGAAGATTTGAAAAGATTATAGTTGAAGAACCTCATGCAGATGAAGTTTATGACATGATAAAAAACCAAATTTTTTATTTAGAAGAGTTTCATGGAATTAAAATTTCTAAAGAAGTAGTGGAATTTGCAATATTGAATGCCTCTTGCTTTAATTATGAGACAAAAAATCCAGATAGGACATTAGATCTAATAGATAGATCAATGGCAGGTGCTGAACTTCGAAACAAATTTATTGTTGAAAAATCGGATATATTAGAGAACTTCTCTATAAGAAGAAAACAGTTTAATAATATGCCGATTGACATAAAGAAGATTACAGCATACCATGAAGCTGGACATTATATTGTTAGACGTTTTGCTCCCGAAATGCAATTTTTTAAAACACTAGCAATTTCAATTATGCCAGCCGAGGATTATCTTGGAATAAATGTTTATGAAAGAGATAAATATATAACACCTTCTGATAATAGAACGCGCTATATACAAGAAATTGCTTGCAAACTTGGAGGTAGAATAGCAGAGAAAATGTATACTAAAGATCTTTCTTCAGGAGCATCTGGTGATTTGGCTATAGCAACTGCTATTGCTAACGACATGGTTACTAAGTATGGTTTGGTAAGTTTTACAGAAAATAGAGTTTTTTCTAATAAAGCAGAAAGCCATATGTATTCGGAAGAAGTTATTAATAAGATTAATTCCGAAGTTGACAAAATTCTTAGTGAAGCAAAAGAATATGCAGATAAACTTTTAAAAGAACATCAAAAAGAGCTTGAAATGCTTGTTGATGCGTTAATGGAAAAAGGAATATTATCCAATAATGAAATTGAAGAAGTGTTTAAATGCTCTGAAGAGTTGGTAGAATGCTAAATAAAAAGAATATATCTCAAAAGAGTGCTACAATTGTAGCACTCTTTTTTAGCGAATCTTTAGTCTTCTGGCAGTTCTAATTGGTAGAAATAATCATTGAAACAAATGCCTTCAGTTGAAACACCATATCTTTTTTTAGAGTTTGAAGTAATGTCTAATAAAATTGCTTCAAAAGTAAATTTTTCTCCATACGTGCTCCAATTAACATACTGTGGTGTTTGAATCCAATCTGGTTTATGAAGCCACATACCAGATGGAGTACGACATATAAAATGATATCGATGGTCATCAACATTAGAAAGGGAATGAATTTCTGTAATTCCAAAGTAGAAATTGCCATCGTTTTCTTCTATATCATTAAATGATACTCTAGTACATTTTTGCCCCAGAGCGATACTATCATTCTGTATCCCCATATCCATTAGCATTAGATTGCCACATGGAAAAAGGTAATTTTCTTCTTTTTCTCCTGATAATATGTGATACATTTTTCCAGGAAAATAGAATTTATGATTCATATCTGGATATGTAAGACCTCTTGCAAAGGCATAACAATTTATGTCCTTGGCATTGATCCAATCACTCATGTCTTCAAAACACGAGTCTGCTATTTGTTGAATAATCCGCTTTTTTTCTTCTTTCATCATGTACAAAACCTCCTTAAGTTTGATAATATTATTATACTACAAAAATGCAATTCTGTAAATATGTGTTCTAGACCAAGGAGTGAAATAAAGGTATAGAGAACCAATCAGAAACAATAAATATAGCGGAAAAAGATTGCTTTATCAAAAATATTAAAAAAAACTAACACAATTTTTGTATTTTATGATAAAATAATTTATAGTTATGTTATAAAAAATAGTATGAAAGGATTATATTAACATATTTAATTAATATGTTAAAGGAAAAATTATGTAAGGACCAAAGCACAAAGAAAAAAGTATACACAAAAGACCAAAAGAAATAGAAAATTTGGCAAAAATAGAAGAACAATCACTCGCCATATTCAAAATATTTATAAAGATGAAGAATTATCTGAAAGTTCAGTATGCTCATTTTTTGAGCATACTGCAGAAGATGGGAAAAAATACAATGTACAATATTATAATTTAGATATGATTATTTCTGTTGGATATAGAGTAAATAGCAAACAAGGTATTTTATTTAGAAAATGGGCTACTAGTGTATTAAAAGATTACATGATAAAAGGTTATGCAGTAAATCAAAAAAGATTAGAATACTTAGAAAAAACTATAAAATTAATAGACATTGCCAATCGTATTGACGAACGAATAGAAGGGAATGATGCAAAAGAAATATTGAAGGTAATTGGAGGATATTCAAAAGCATTAGACTTAAGAGCAAGTGGCAAAAAATACTAAAATAGTTGCAAAAGCGCAAATAGGAAATGAGGGAGGATATAAATGTTAGAAAATATAGAAGTTTTATACCATAGTAGTATAAAAATAAGTAAAAATAAAGTAATTTATATAGATCCATTTAAAATAGATAAAGATTATAATGATGCAGATATTGTTTTTATAACACACGATCATTTTGATCACTATTCTGAGGAAGATATATACAAGGTTATAAATGAAAATACAACTATTATAATACCAGAAGAATTGTTGACAAAAATATTAAGAAAAGGGATAAATAAAAATGCAGTTATAACAGTAGAATCCAACGAAGAATATATGGTACAAGGAATTAAATTTGAAACAATACCAGCATATAATACAAACAAAACTTTTCATCCAAAAGAAAACGATTGGGTTGGTTATATCATTACACTAGATGGTATTAGATACTATATTGCAGGAGATACGGACATTACAGAAGAAAATAGAAAAGTAAAATGTGATGTTGCTTTTGTTCCAGTTGGAGGAACATATACAATGGATTTCAAAGAGGCAGCACAATTAATAAATGAAATACAACCTAAAATAGCAGTTCCAATTCATTATGGTAGTGTAGTTGGAACAAAACAAGATGCCACAGACTTTATAAAATTATTACATTCAAGTATAAAAGGTATAATTTTAATGAAGCAGGGATAAATGTAGAAGATAAAAATTATACAAATGATGAAGTAGAAAGATTTAAGATAAAAGTTACAGACTTTATAATGAGTAAAAGTATTAAAGATATTGATAAATACAATAAGAAATTTAGTAGATTATTATAAGGATTTAGTTATGAATAAAGAAGAAATAATAAAATATTGTTTAACCTTAGAAAATACATATAAAGATTGTCCATTTTCAGATGACTTTGAATCTGTAACAATGAAACATTGTAAACATAAGAAATGGTTTGCGTTATTAATGAATGTAAATAATAAGTTATACCTTAATGTTAAGACAGATCCAAATTATTCTGATATATTGAGAAATACTTATGATTATATAATACCTGCTTATCATATGAATAAGGAACATTGGAATACAATTATTATAGATGAAAAAGTGGACAAGACATTGGTAAAAGAATTGATAGAACAAAGTTATCAATTGACAAAGTAAAGTTAAATGCAAATAGTAAGTTATCGTTTAGATTAGTTTGAAATATAACTAATCTATATTTTATTTATCTATTTAGAAAAAAATCTAAATAGATATTGACATTCGAATTGAAAAATATTATAATCTATTTAGATATATATCGAAATACTATAAGTGAGGTGATTAATTTGGGAATGTCTGAAACATTAAAAGCGATTAGTGATCCTGTAAGGAGAGAGATATTAGAACTATTAAAAGATGGTCGAAAAACAGCAGGAGAAATATCAAACAGTTTTAATTTAACAGGAGCAACCGTATCATATCATTTATCAAATTTAAAAAAAGCAAATTTAATAACTGAAACAAAGCAAAAGAACTTTATATTTTATGAGTTGAATAGTTCTGTATTTGAAGATGTTTTAGTTTGGATTTATAAGTTGGGAGGAAATAAGAATGGAAAAGAAAAATAAAAAAACATTAATTTTAAGTGTAATTATATGTTTATTACCAATGGTATTAGGTATTGCTTTTTATAATAGATTACCAGAACAAATGCCAATTCATTTTACGGTAAATGATGTACCAGATAATTATGCACCAAAGAATTTTGCATTATTTGGAATACCAATTATTATGGCTATTATTCAAGCAATATGTCTAATATTCACATCAAAAGTGAATAAATTGAAAAATAGCGAAAAACCTAAAATTGTAAAAATAATGGAATGGTTTATTCCAATTGTTACAGTATTAGTATATATTATTATGATAGAAGGTCCATTAGGTAGTGATGTTTATGTTGGAAAAAGTGTATGTTTGATATTAGGAATATTATTCACTATTATTGGAAACTATATGCCTAAAATGAGTTATGAAACGGGAAAGAAACTTTTTCATCCGACTCCTAAAACTGAAAAATCATTTAGAAGAATGAGCAGAATTATGGGATATGGTTTTCTAGGTATTGGTATTATATTACTAATAATGATTATATGGGTATAAACAAAAAATTACAATTTTGATAATAAAGAAAAAGGAGATTATGTATTATGAAGAGAGAAAGATATTCAATAATTTATAGTAGTAAAACAGGAAATACAAAAAAACTTGCAGAGGCAATCTATAATACTTTACCTCAAAATAAGTGTGATTATTATGGTACAGTGGATAAAATTGATGATGTATTAAGTAATGTAATTTATATTGGTTTTTGGACAGAAAAAGGAAATGCTGATCATCTAACAATAGATTTTTTAAATAAATTAAAAAACAAAAAAATATTTTTATTTGGGACAGCAGGATATGGCGAAAGTGAAAAATATTTTGAGGGTATTATTAATAATGTAAAAAAGAATATTGATAGTAGCAATACAATAATAGGTACTTTTATGTGTCAAGGTAAAATGCCATTATCAGTTAGAGAAAGATATGAAAAAATGAGAGATCAAAATAATATTTCACTTAACATTGATAAATTAATTGCTAACTTTGATAAAGCATTATCACATCCAAATAAAGAAGATTTAAAAACATTAGAAAAAATTGTAATATTATACGAGGAGGAATAAAAATGTCAGATATTAGTGGTATTTGGAGATTCTGTTTTAAAAGGAGTTATATACGAAAATAATATTTATAAAGTATCTCAAAATAGATTTTCTAATATATGTGAGGATATATTAGGCGTGTCAATAGAAAACAAAGCAAAATTTGGATATGAAGTTGGTAGAATATCAATGAAAGAAAAGACCGTAACTTTCAATAAAATATAAAAAAATAATAATTAGTACAAAAAGTTAGCATAAATAATTTGTAAAGTTAAATTTTTCATATAATTTTTTATTAACGAACATTTGTTAATAATGCTTGTAAATAATTTTACATTATAATTTAATAAAATCGATTTTAAGACATTTTTATATTTAATCAAACAAGTTTGTTGTTAGAATAAACAGCTTAAATACTACTAATAACAAAGACTAGCAAGATTTTGCGGGTAGGACCATTTTGTTCCTATCCCTTTTGCACAAAACTTTGATAATAGACACAAATATGTATAAGCTTTTGCTTTTTTATACATACTTTTAAATATATAAGAAAATGTGATAATTTGTCGAAAAACAATGTAAAAAATGTGATATAAAACATTGAAAAAATGTAAGAAATGTGATATACTAATGCTGAAGGTGATAATATGAGATTAAAAAGAAAAATTGATGAATATTTAATAGAATGGAAAAAAAGCAAAAATAAAATGCCATTAATAGTAAAAGGCGCAAGACAAATTGGAAAAACTGAATCAATAAAAAACTTTGGATTACATAATTATAAAAGTTTAATTGAAATAAATTTTGTTTTACAGCCAGAATATAAAGACATTTTCGATAAAGGGTTTGAAATAGATAGAGTCATTAAAGATATCACATTAAAAAATGGAGACTTTCAATTCATACCTGGAGAAACATTAATATTTTTTGATGAAATACAGGACTATCCAAGTTGTGCAACGGCTTTAAAAGCCTTTAGAGAAGATGGAAGATTTGATGTTATATGTTCAGGATCTTTAATGGGAATAAATTATGAAGAAATTGAATCAAATAGTGTAGGCAATAAAATTGATTATATAATGCATTCATTAGATTTTGAAGAATATTTATGGGCAAAAGGATATAACAATGAGCAAATAGAAGATTTATATCAATGTATGACAAAAAATGAACCATTATCAAAAATACAATATGATGTTATGATGGATAATTTTCAAGAATATATGATTGTAGGAGGAATGCCACTAATTGTTAAAACATTTGTTGAAAACAAAACATATACTGGAATTCTAGAAATGCAAAAGCAAATAATATTGGACTATGAAGAGGATATTACTAAATATGCAGGTGGACTTGATAAAACAAAAATACTAAATGCATATAGAAAAATTCCTGTATTTCTGGGTAATGAAAATAAAAAATTTCAAATAACAAAAATTTCTTCTGGAGCTAGAAATAGGGAATATGTTGGAGTCATAGAATGGTTAGAAAATGCTGGAATAGTTAATATTTGCTATTGTCTTGAACAAGTAAGTTTACCGTTAAAAGGAAACTATAATCCTGATAATTATAGATTATATTTTGGAGATCCTGGTCTATTAATTGCAACATTGGACGAAGAGGCTCAACTTGATTTAAGAAGAAATAAAAATTTCAATACTTATAAAGGTGCGATTTATGAAAATATAGTTGCTGATATGTTAGTTAAAGAAGGATATAATTTGTACTTTTATAGGGATGAAACAGGCAGACTTAAAATGGATTTCTTTGTAAGAGATACAAATTATTTAATTCCAGTAGAAGTGAAGGCAAGTGATAATTCCACAATATCTTTAAATAATTTAATTGATAATGATAAATATAAAGATATAAAATACGGAATAAAACTTTGCAATAAAAATATTGGATTTAATGGAAAATTTTATACATTTCCATATTTTCTTACATTTTTATTAAAAAGATATTTAAATGAAAAAAATATATAAAAGTAATTAATTTTATTAAAATTATATACAGGTTACATAAAAAATGATATAATGAAATAGTAGTTATATGAATTTTCACACTAGAAAGGAGCAACTATGAAAAAAAGTGGTATAAAATGACAAAAGAATCTTATTCGAACAGGAAAACAAGATGAATTATTAAAAAAATAAGATGCTTTCTTAGAGATGGAAAAGTATTTTACTCATGTTGTTCAGAGAAAAAGTTAGCTTTTTTAATACCAACAAAAGTAGAGATGGTTTATTGCTATACACTAATAATTTTATAGTGTGAAAAGAAAAAGAGTGATGACTGAAGAATTTGCTTCATGCTATCGCTCTTTTTCTGTTTGTATAATTTTGATCTTCAGACTTTTCCAAAATAATTAATAATTTTGTTTTAAACTATAGACAAATATTTGTTCTTATTATAAAATATTTACAATATTTCAAAAATACTAAAAGTTATAATATATAAGTACCAATAAACATACTAAGAATTAAATTTTATATAAAGGATGTGTTCTTATGAACGAAAAAAAGAATGAAATTATTTTATTTGAAAACCAAGGAGTAAAATTAGAAGTAAACTTAAAAGATGAAACTGTGTGGCTTAATAGACAACAGTTGGCGGATTTATTTGATAGGGATATAAAGACAATAGGAAAACATATTAATAATGCTTTAAAAGAAGAGTTAAAAGATGTTCCAACTGTCGCAAAATTTGCGACAGTTCAAAAAGAAGGAGAAAGAAAAGTATCTAGAAATATTGAATACTATAATTTAGATATGATTTTAAGCATTGGATATAGAGTCAAATCCAATAAAGGTATTATATTTAGGCAATGGGCAAACAAAATATTAAAAGATTACATGCTAAAAGGTTATGCAATAAACAAAAAAAGATTAGATTATTTAGAAAAAACTATAAAATTAATAGATATTGCAAACCGTATTGATGAAAGACTAGAAGGAAATGATGCAAAAGAAATATTGAAGGTAATTGGAGGATATTCAAAAGCATTAGACTTATTAGATGATTATGATCATAGAACTTTAAAGAAAATTGAAGGAAATATAGATGATAGAAAAATTGAATACCAAGAATGTATAGATATAATTAATAAATTAAGATTTAATGAAGAAAGTTCGCTTTTTGCTGTTGAAAGAGATAAAGGATTAGAATCAATTATTGGAAATATTTATCAAAGTTTTGCACGGACAAGACATTTACAAGAGTATAGAAGAAAAAGGAGCAAATTTCTTATATTTAATAGTAAAAAATCATGTATTTGCAGATGGCAATAAAAGAATTGCAGCAACTTTATTTATATATTTTCTAAATTTTTACAGAATATTATATAAAAACGGTAAACAAGTAATTGATAATAATACTTTAACGGCTCTTACTTTGCTAATTGCTGAATCAAACCCAAAAGAAAAAGATGTAATTATAGATTTAGTGATGAATTTTTTGAATAATGAATAAAATTGGAGGTAAACAATAATAATGAAAGTATATATAATAAGACATGGAGAAGTCCAACATAACGCATTAAAACAATATAATAATGAAAATGAAGATTTAACTAAAAAAGGTATAAAACAGGCTGAAGAATTAAGAGAAAAAATAAAAACAATTGATTATGATATTATAATTTGTTCTCCGTTAATTAGAGCAAAGCATACTGCTAAAATTATAAATGTTAAAGAAAAAGAAATACTTATTGATAATAGATTAGAAGAAAGAAATCCCGGTAGTTTGTCTGGACAATCTCTAGATGTAACAAATAGAGACGAATACTGGAACTATTATACTGAAATACAATATGAAACAAGTGAAAATATACAAGAATTCTTTAAAAGAATATATAACTTTTTAGACGAATTAAAAATAAAAGACTATAAAAATGTTCTAATAGTGGCTCACAGTGGAGTATCAAAAGCATTTGATGGTTATTTTGAAGGTATAAAAAATGGTTTGTTCTTAGATAGAGGATTAAAAAATTGTGAAATAAAAAAATATGAATTCTAAAAAATCAGTAGAGTAGGGGAGATAGTACTATTTTTGATGTTGTAAATTTATATTTAATATAAATATTTATAGTAAAATATGCAGAAAAATTTTGTGCAAAGTTTATATAAGATAAAATTTATTTAAGATTTACAATTAAAAATTTTTAAAATTAAAAAATTAAATTAGAAAAAATAATGTATTTTAAATTTTAAAATTTAAAGATTTTAAGCTTATAGAATTTTTTAAAACGAACATTTGTTAATTGCAAATTTTAATGTTTGGTTTTTAATTTATATGTATTTTAATTATTATAATTTAAACTTACGAGAATCAATTTTAAGCCATTTTAATATATAAGTCATAAACGTGTTGTTTAGTATTTTAGCAAAATATTGATAATTCTGAGTTTGAGAGCTTTTAGATAAAAAATAACCAAATTTTTTATACTTATATAAATATATAAAAAAATGCAAAAATACCTCAAAAAAGCGACGCACGAGAATCGATTTTAAGCCGTTTTTATTTTTAAGGCTTATAGTTTGTTGTTGGTAAAATACGGCAAATATAGAGAAATAAGCATTTTGAAGATTTTAGATAAAATTTAGATAGAAGATCAGAAATTATAAAAAATTATTGAAAAACAAATTTATAATTAAAGATAAAAATTATTTGAACATTAAATTATATAGATAAAATATTTAAATAGCTTAAAATTGATTTTAAAACGTTATTAAAATAAGATTATATAAGTAATTGGATAACATTAAATAATATTAAATATGCAAAGTAAAATAATTATATAATAAGCAAATACATTAAAGCCAAAGGCTTGAAAGTACTGAAATGACTGGGTAGGACTATAATCATAGTCTATATATTTTATTCCTATCTCTTATTGCACAAAACTTTGATTTTGTGCAATGTTATATATTATTAAATATAAGGATTTCTATATCCCCCTATCGCCTAATATACAATATATATGTAATATTTTTATTCAATATTTTAAATACCAAATAATAACCTTAACTTGATTAAGTTATAACACATGGTAAATACATGTGTCAATACTTTTTTATAAAATTTTATAAATTTTTTTATCTTGATCTAAAATTGGATTATTTGTTTTAGACTTTTTAAATTGTTCAAGGATTTGATGATAAGTATCTGTTACTAACGAAATTCTTAAATTTTCTTCTGTAGATTTTGATTTATTTGTTCTTGGATAAATAAATTCATATGTATAACAATAAAATTCTAAACTTTTTAAAATTAAATCAACTTGGCAATCCAATAACTCAATTTTATTATTACGTATAGAATCAATATCAAAATCCAAATTCATAACCCTACTCCCCTCTTTTAAAATTATTTAATGGATGACTTTCTACTGCTTCTTTTATTTTATTATTATTCAAATGGGTATATATTTGCGTACTAGATAAGTTAGAGTGTCCCAGAAACTCTTTTAATAATAAAACATCTTCTTTTACGTATGTATACATTATTGTTGCTGCAGTATGTCTTAATGTGTGTGTAGTATAATATGTACCTAAGTGCATTAATTTATATGCTTTTTTACATATATCCTCAACAGCATCAATACCAATTCTGTTTCCATACTTATTAGTAAAAAGTGCTTTATTGTCTTTTATTTTTCTTATATCTCTTGTATTTAAGTATTCTAATATTTTTTCTTTACAATAATTGCTAAAATAAACTATTCTTTCTTTGCTATTTTTACCGAAATATAATAATACTATTAGTATTAAAATTAATATCCCCTATGTTTATATTAATTAATTCTGACAATCTTATTCCTGAAGATAGGAACAAGGTAATGATTGCATTGTTTCTCTTTGGAAATCTTGTATTTGATAAATTGAATATATTTTGAATTTCTTTTGCTTGATTTAAAGTTAGATAATGAGGTAATCTATCTATTTTTCTTATGGAAGTTAAACCATATGTTGGATTTTTTCTATTATGTACAGTTTTTGGATATATCGAAAATATCCATTTGTAAAAACTTTTTAAGGCTGTTATTTTTCTTTGCCTGGTATAAGGACTGTTATCTTTATTGTAGTTTAAGTATACCAGAAAAGCAATAATATCTGATTCTTGTATTTGCAGTAGAATAAATATAGTAAAGTCTTTAATTGAAACTGGTATGCTTTTATATTCTTTTATAAAATTAAAAAATTGCATTAAATCAGATGAAAAAGCTACTATAGTATTTTTGGAGCAACCTTTTATTGCGATTAAATAACTTAAGTATTTCTCTAAAATCTTTGGTACAGATGGCTTTTCTGGTGTCATAATTCCTCCTCCTTTTAAAAAAATTATGTTGACAGTATTTAATTATAGCACATTTACTGAGTAAATGCAACAAAAAAATAAAAAATATAGAAAGAATATATCTCTCTATATTTTTTTGATTATTATTTGATTATTGAGTGCATCGTAAAAAACATCTACAAATTCAGCTTTATTTTTATTTTCTGAAATTCCTATTCCTTTAATAAATTCAGTGGGAATATGTATTGTCATTTGTTTGTAATTCTTTCTTTTGTACACTTTGATTTTTCTTTTATTTTTAATAGTTTTATACTGCTCATCTTCTTTTATAAGATTTGAAATATACGTTCTTGAAAAACCAGTTTGCTTGCTAATATTGACAATCGTATTGCCTTTAGCGAACATATTAACACAATATTTTTTTAATTCTTTTTCGTTCATATTTTCTCCTCTATATATATTATTATAATATATTCATAATAACATATTATAAATATTGTGTAAATAAATTTTTATAATTTCATCAATAAAATGGCACTTTTTATAAAAAATATCAAGGATTTATACTGTAATTAAGATATATATTAAAGTAAATGTATACCAAAAAACGAATACAAAATGCACCATATACGTATTGCATATTGTAATATATAATAACAAAAGAAAGGAATGTTACATATGTCAAAATTCAAATTACCAGTAATACCATCATCAACTCAAAAAGCTATTAGGTTTCCTAACAGTACAATAGAAAGGGTCGAAAAAGCAATAATAGGTACAAAATATAGTTTTAGTGCTTTTGTTATTGCTGCTACAAATCATGCATTAGATGATTTAGAAGAATGTAATAAAGATTCTAATGAAGAATTAATAAAAAAATAAGGATGATATAATATATGAAAAAAATAATTGCTAAAAACTTTTATAAAATATTAGTATTTTTAATAATAATAAATGTAATCTCTATTTTCTTAAAAGTTGAAAAAAGTCTTAAAATATTAGAGGTGTTAATATCAGCATTGCTATTTGCTGTTTCTTATATAATACATGAAGAGTGTATGAATGAAATTGGTGCTAAAGTTTTAGATATTGAAAATATAATGAGAGATGAGCTAGATAAAAACTTATCAGAAAAAGAGATTCAAGAAATTTATAATAACGAATATAATAAATATTTTAATAAAAGGCTAGAAAGCTAGCCTTTTAATTTTAGCGTGTACTATTCAGATACCAAAAGAGAACTATTACTAGTTCTCTTGCATTTTATCGTTTATTTTTTGTTCAATTACATTTTCAATTTTTTTATCTAAATAGTTAAATACTTTATCTTTATTATTTTTTATATAGTTTATTCCAGATAGAACCATTAAAATTACAATTATTATTCCTGTAGCTTTCCATAAAAAATAATTATCTTGTAATTTACTTTCTCTTTTATTATCGTTTTTATAAAAATTGTGTAATCCTATTAATGTCGTTAGTAATAAAAATACTGCAAATGCTATAACAATCATTATATTTAATGTTCCATTCACTTTTTCTATTGCTGCAACAGCTGCTGAAACAACACTAAAAGATGCTAGAAAACCTAATAAATTATATACTAAATTATTACTTTTTTCTTCTGATTTATTATATTGCATTTCTAATTGTTTTTGATCTTCCTGCAAATCTTTTTGCTTTTTTTCTAATACAGTTAAATCTTTATTAATTTTAGAAGAAATTTTACTTAAAATTTCTATTTCATTTTCGATTTCATATTTTTGTAATGCTAAATTTAAAGAATTATATTCAAATTGTAATCTATTAAAATTTTTAATATTTGTATTTCCCATTGTATGTACATCTTCAATCATAGAACTTGCTTTGTCTAATTCTTCTTTTAATTCTTTGGCAATACTTTCATCTATATAATAACTTCTAAATTCAATTAATCTATTTAATTGTTGATTTATATTGGCACCTATTTCTACATCTATCTTTTGTACATTTTCATTAATACTAATTTCTTGCATCTATAAACTTTTCCCTGAACCATTCTCTTGTTTCTATTTTATCAATATAACTAGCCTTACCATACACAACTCTTTTTCCGTTTTCAAGCCATTTTTTATGCCAAGGTGAGTTTATCATATGTGTTAAATTAACTAAAGTTTGTGGTGATGCTTCTCCAAAAACTTTAAATATATAGTCTAAGAATTTCTTTTTTTCTTCACTTATTTGGTTGCCAATTTTTTCTTGTTCTTCTGTAAGTATTATAGGTCTACCTTCAAATGCCTTATATTCTTTATGTAGTGGAATTGCCACAGGTCCAAACATCCACGCATTAAAATTACATTGATATAAATATGGTATATCTTCATGTTCACACATATAATAAGCCTCAAAAAAGTACATAATTTTTTGCACTTGCAATTGTGTTACTTTTCTTCTAGCTTTTTTAAACAAATTAATTAAGTAATACGAATCATATACAATATTATTTTCTTCCATAACAATCCCCCCTCCTATTTTTTCTTTATTATATTACAATAAATTGAGAATTGCAACTATCTTTTTTTTCAATAAATAATTATTAGTTTTTTGATAAAATAGCCAAAAAAACAGTTTTTCAAAATCGTTTTTAAGCCGTTTCTATTTTTTATCAATATAGTTTTATACCTTGATTTCAACCATAAAACGCAAAAAAGAGGTAAGCTGACATTAATCAACCTACCTCTAATTTTATAAATCTATTTCACTCCTCCAAGCCATTTGCAAAATCCTATTTTGTAGTTATTTGTTCCGCTTACATTATATCTTACCATTGCTCTGTCATTAAATATTCCAAAACAATCGCAACTTTCTCTAGGGTTTAAACTTCCTATTTTTTTAGTGCAAGCTGTATCTGCATATACATTTTCGCTTGTACTTCCATTTTGATATCTTTTCACTGGTTCATCACTTCCACTTTCTATATTTTTATTTTCTGTTACAGGTCTATCTTCTAAATAAGAACTAACCATGTTTAAAAATCTTTGCCAGCCTAAATCTAGAGTCCTGTGTGGGCAATATTTATTTGCAAAGTCTTGATGTTTCTTTACTTTATCTATTCCCCAACCATATTGTTTTAATAGATATGCTGTATATTCTGCTGCTAGCTTCTCAGCTTCTTCAAATTGTTCTCCACCTGATCTAGAATAACAAATTTCTAATGATATTCCTTTTCTGTTGCCATTTCCATTTCTTCCGTCTCCGGCATTCCATGTGTTTCTTTCAAACGGTACACCTTGTACAACTCTATAATTATCAATTGCACAATGATATGATACTTTATTGTTATTTCCTATCATATAAGATATTTCTGACATTGCTGAGGCATCATTTGCTGTGTTATGTATTACAATAAATTCTGGTGTCATTTCATACGGACACTTAATTGAATATTTACTTTCCGGCACTAACATCTTAGTTATTTGCATTGTCATCATCTCCTATTCCGTCTGTTTCACTTCCAGAAAAATTGTTTTCTGATATATTCTTTTGGTATAGTTCTTCTTTAAACTCTACATTTTCTACTTGTATGTTATCTTCTTCCATACTAGCCCTCCTTTGGCACATAGTCTAGTGCCTTTTTTACTTCATCAAATATTGTTTGTATAAACTCTCTTACTGCTTCTCTGGTTATAAAAAAAGACAATGGTGCAGGTATTAGCACTATTATCTTATCTATAACATAATTTATTTTATTTTCATTTTCACCTTGTTTGAACATATCTTCTGCTTTTACTATTAAGCTTATTGCTGTTTGTCTTAGTCCTTTTTTCTTTATTTGCCAAATTAAGTATAATGCAAAAGCTAATATAGCAATTACTACTATTGCTATTTCAATTATTGTTACTGGATCCATATTAATCACCTTTCTTTTCTAAATCTTCTATTCTATGATTTGCAACTTTCATCTGTTCTTCCAGCACTGGTACTCTTTGTGCAAAATTATTATGCGCTCTTACTTCTCTTGTTAATTCTTCTAATTTAGTGTCTGTTACTGCTTGCTGAGTTGTTAGTGCTGTTTCTATCTTTTTGTTGCTAGACATATTAGAAAAGACTACCCCGATTAAAGATAGTCCTCCGTGTTATTATTGCTACGAGTATTGCTTCACTCATGTCACTTTTCTCCTTCTTACTTTTCTATGTAAACTTTTGCAAGTTTAATTAACTTGCTTTTGTATATTCTAATATTACGTGTATATAACCTACAGTTATATTTTTTAGATTAAAAACAAGCTTGGTTCCTGTATATTGTGTAAATATTCCACGTAAAACGGAATCGCCTCCTGTCCAAGAAAAATCGAGCGCACATATGTCGTACGATGGATTTGTTACTTTAACTTGACCTCTTGTTTCTATTAATGTATCAATTGACAAATTAGCCAAATCTATCTGATTTGCATTGTTTTGTGTTATTACTTTTATATATATATCTTTACCATCTATCCATTTTTTCCCTGTGTTTACTTCTTCTGTTGAATATGTATTTGTGTTAGTTATTTTATCATTTAATATTTTACCTTGTTTTGCTGATAGTGCATCTGTTGTACTTGTACTTGTTAAACTATCTACTACTGTTGCTCCGCCTCCTGTTTGGTCTACCCATTTTACGTCATTATCTGTATCTGTATTTTTTACTAAAACTTGTCCTGTTGTTCCGCCAACTGGTACGACTGCTTCTTTAATATTATCTTGAAATTCATCAAATGTAGTTTTATTTAATTTTGTTTTTTCATTTATCCATTCAATTAATTTCATTCAACTTATCCTCCATTTCTTTTATTTTTTCTTGTAGCTGTTCTATTATCTCTTGCTGTTTTTTAAATTTAATGTCATTTGCTTTTTGTTTCAAAATTAAAAATTGTTCATAATTAACTGCATAATAAACTGTATCATCATCTGTTTTATATCTAGTTTTGAACACTATCTCATAATCAAACGGATTCTTATTATATTTTTTAAATATCTCCATTAAATCCTGTGCCATTATACCGAATGAAATTAAACCGTTTCTATTCGCTACCTTGAATTGTTTCATTTCAATTTCTTCTATTGCTTTTATAAAGTTTTCATCAATATCTTGAATTTCTTTTTTTAATCGTTTATCTGATAATGTTCCTACATTTGTAGTATCTACCCAAAATTCCAATTGTCCTGTCCATTTCAAATAATATGTATGTCCTTTGCCATACACTAAAGGGTCTCCTTGATAAGTTGGCAAACTGTAAAATGTTATGTCTCCAGATACCTCGCCATTGTACTCAATAAATATTTGATTTCCTAGGCTTATTTCTTTGCCATAAATATACCCGTCTGATGAAAACAAACAATGGTCTCCGTTTTGGTCTCCAATTAAAAAGCTATTAGTCCCACCAATATTTTTTCCGAATTGCATTTTATCAAACATTTTTATTTCTTTTGAATCCTGATATTCTGATATTACTAAATCATCTAATATATTTATACTAGATTCACCCAAAACGTTTTGAGGAAATATTTGCATATAAGATTTTGAAGAATCATTTGCATCATAAAAATATATTCCGTTTCCGCTTGGGTCTCCTTCAATTCTTATTCCACCAGTTTGTATCCCAGTTCCTAACCCATCGAGTAATATATCACATGCTGTTAATACTAAACTTCCAGCCCAAGTGTCAGAACCCTTTGCTCCCAGGTTGAAATCTTTTATATAAAATATTGGGAAAAATTTGCCATCTGATTTTGTCTTTATTCCCCAAGCCATTCCATTCGATATATCTTCGTTATATTCTCCCTCAACCGAAAAAGATATATATTGTTTATCATCTACTGTTTGCACTCCCATTTCGCCGAATGGCGTTGTTTCTCCACTTTTATAAAAGTGTTCTCCATCTTTATCGAAGCTTGCTATTACATTGTTACTTTTATCTACAATACATAAACTCGCATTATTATTAAATACCATCATTTTTATAAAATCTGATATTTTGTTCCAAGCAACTTGCACGCTTTCATAGTCTTGTATTATCTTAGTTCCAAGTTCTTCTTCATCTACTTTTTTATCAACTTCTGACATAATTTGTGATGATGTTTGAGATATTTTTGTATTAGTTTCAACTTTAGTTGCAAATGTATCAGTTAAGTCACTTTTTTGTGCAAATTTGACTTGCATTTCTGCACTAAAATCTTTTATTTGAATTGTGTTCGTTCCTTGAACTAATATAATATGAAGTTCTCCTAAGTCTTCTGTTTCTTCATTGTCTTTTATACTTCCATCCTGATTTATTCTTCTTATTATCTTAGCTTTTCCACCATCTAATATGTATTCATCTTTAATATTGCCATTTTGTCTTAATGTATCTTTTATTTTTAAATCATAATTAGTAGCATTTCCTTTTTCATCTTTTACAATTAATATGCTCTCATAGTCTCTCAAATAAAGGCTATCACTTAAATATAAGTTATCACTTAAAACCAACGGTGCAAATACTGTATTATTTCCATATATATTAAGTTGCAATAATTCTCCGTTTGCACAATTATCT
This sequence comes from uncultured Clostridia bacterium, assembly GCA_928721565.1. Taxonomy (GTDB): domain Bacteria; phylum Bacillota; class Clostridia; order TANB77; family CAG-508; genus CAG-269. The sequence goes on along the minus strand of OV788638.1, from coordinate 1,295,036 downwards.
AATGTTATTGTTTTAATATCCGTTATTGTCTTTGTTAAGTCTGCTATATTGCTTACTTTATTTGATATTTCGTCTATACTCACTTCATGTTCTGCTATTTTCTCTGTATTTTCTGTTGTTTCTTGTGCTAGCTGTGTTATTTTCCCATCTATTTGATTTATTTCGCTTTGTACTCTTTTTATTTTATTTGAATTAGTTTGCTTTGTCTGCATACTTTCTTGCTCTGTCTTAGCTTGTATCTTACTCTTAATACTTGCTTTAAATTTTCCAGCATAATCTACTTCTCCTTGAAATAGAACTTTTTTACCATCTATAATTAAAATATCTCCAATATCATAAGCCGGATCTATTATAGTTTCTCCCTCGAATGAATAAACTTCAAAATCTTTTATTTGGTTGTATATTCGTGCTACTTGATCACTGTCAACTATATACATATTGTTTTGATTTATATATACAGTATCTCCCGTATTATTACCAAACTTATAATTTTGTGCTCCATCTTCATAAGAAACTTTTGATACTTTAAATTTATCTCCCCAACTAAAATCGCTAAACAGATTTATATCAAATTCTGCAGTATTTTGTCCAAATGTTCTGATATATAGCTTTCCATCTCTGCCTACTACTGCAAACCCCTCAGCTTGTTCTGCAATATAGCCTATATATGTTCTAGCTGATACCGTATTATCATATACTGATATTTGTTTATCAGAGTTAAGAAAAGAAGTAGAACCTAATTCTACTCCTATCTTAGTACATATATCTTGTAATACTTGTAACATTGTCGCAGGATAAGTTAAATCGCTACCATCATATTTGTTATCTTCAAATTTCTTCATGTAATCTGTAGCTTTTATCTTTACTTTGAACTCGTCATCCTCTACTGATTGTATTGTGAACTTTCCGATTGGTACTATTTCGTCTTCTAAACCACTTTCAATATACACTTCATTATAATTATTAGGTAAGTCTCTTTTATCTATCTCAAACTCAACATCAAGCTCAGGAGTACTTCCTAAACAAAACTCATCATTATTAAATAATTCTAGTGTTATCTTAAAGTCTATAATATGATTTTCTTCAATTTTATTTCCATCTATGTATATATTCAATTCGTGTTGTGTTGAATCATTTAATATCTTATCTTTATAATTTTGACTTGTATTATACATTATAGCCTCCTAATTTGCATTTTTTGCCGCTTGTTTCTGTGCTTCCGTTAGTTCTTTTTGCATTAAATTAAAAGAACACTTCCATCTTGTTTTGGAAGTGTTCGTATTTAATTCTGTATCTATCATTTCTACTTTTCTTTTTGAAACTCTAAATTTTGCTCCTTCTAAAAATCCACCGTTTACAACTGGTACTTTTACATCTAGTACAAGTGGATTTTTATATGTCTTTTGAATTAGGTTTTCTGCCTCTTCTTCTGAATTTAAATCCCACGCCATAGAAAGTTTTAACATTCCTATTGCTATGGGATTATCTATCAATGCTCCTGTTTTTTTACTTGTATAACTATCATTGTCTGTATCTTCTATGTCCGCACTATATGTACTTGGCGTTGGCAAATTTCCTGTTTTTCCATGCTCTTTCCATAACATCTTAATCACCTACCGTTACTATTGTATTTTTTCCAGTCCTTCTGGTTTTTGAATTTATATAATCTATTGTGTCATCAAAGATTTCTTTACCTAAATATTGTATTGTTACATGTACTGGTTGTCCATTGTTGCTCTGACCAGCTAATATATCTTCAAGTGTCTCAAGTAAGTTTTGTGACTGTACTTTTACTGGCTCTATCTTGGTATTAGTTTGAGGAATATCTCCTATTCCATCTGTATTAATAGTATATGACATTGTTCCTGCCAAATTTTCTATTTCATTCTTTACTTTACTTGTATTGTCTCTTATTCCGCTAACCATTAAATCAATCATGTCTGGCATATATGTATGAAAGTTTGACAATGGTCCTACATCCGGCTCTGTAAAATGCAAATAATCATTTATCTTTCCTGCAATTGAATTAGCTGCATTACTTATCTTATAAATGTTATTTTTTATTCCTGATGTCATATTATCTACTAAATCTCTTCCCCAAGAAGATGCATCTCTTGCCAAATTAGAAAATGTGTTTTTTATGTTGCCTCCCCAATCTGAAACTGTACTTTTTGCACTATTTAATCCTGTTACTATATTGTTTTTTAGAGAGTTTACACTGTTATTCACATTTTGTGATGCATTACTCCAAGCCGAACTAATCTTGTTCTTTACATCATTTCCCCAATTTAAAATTGTTGTTTTGGTATTACTTGACCAGTTTGAAATATTGCTTTTTATTTCTGTGAATTTACTAGTTACATTATTTTTAAAATCAACAAATGGTTGCTTTACTTTATCCCATATTCCTAGTAGTCCATTTTTTAAACCATCTATTATATATCCACCCATTTCCATCATAACAGTAGATGGTGAATGTATTCCAAATGCATTTTTAAATCCTTCCACAAATGGAACAAAGATATTATCATTAATCCAAGTTGCTATTGCTCCTATACCATACAATATTCCTATAAGTATTCCATCAACTATATTTCCGCCTAATTCTCTTGACTTATCTATCCAGCCTTGAAAATATTCTCCTATTTTATACAAAATATCATATTCTAATTGTCCTATAAAGGCCTCTAATCCTCCAAAAGCTGAACCAATTCCTCTAAAAAATGCTTGTGTAATTCCACTCCAGTCTATATTAGAAACAAATTGTTCAGCATCTTTTGCTAATTGTTGCCAGTCAATAGTCTCCAATGCTGTATATATTGTACTGAATGCACCTTTTATTCCTTCGCTTAAAGTTTGACCTGCTGTTGCCCAGTCTATATTATTAAAAAATCCATTTATACTATCTCCAATTGCCTTTCCAAACTGTTTCCAATCAAATGTAGTCACGAAATTGTAACCAAAGTAAATAATAGTATTTATTCCTTGTGCAAATGTATTTCCCACTTGACTCCAATCTGTCGTGGCGATAAATCCATTCAGAGTTTGTGCAATTCCAGTTCCAATTTTTCTTGCCGTATTTTGTATTTTGGTCCAATCTATATTATTCATTGCATTATTTAGTTTTTGGCCTATTGTTGCTCCAACTTCATACCAATTTCCATTTTTAATAGCATCTACTAAACTATTTGTTGGATTTAATTTTGATAAATCTCCTATATTGGGAGAACTATTTTCACTTCCGTTATTGCCTTTATCTCCAACATTATTTATTTCACTATGTATACTAGATAAACTTTTACTTGTATCTTTTGCACTTTTTTGTGCACTCTTAAATGCTCCTGCACTTGCTTTCGCAAATATATTTACTCCTGTCATTGCATAAGCAACACTTTGAATAGCTTTCATTAACTGATACACTAAATTAGTTATAAATTGGATTATTGGTGCTAACGCCGACCCCATAGCATACTTCATATATTCTATATTAGCATTTAATTGTTTTGCTTCTGCATTTTGACTTGATAACCATGTATGTGCTGCTCCGCTTAATGTAGAATATATAGATTGTAATGAGAATAATGCTCCTGCATATCTCAAGATTTGCCTCAATCCATTTTTCAGTCCACTACCCATGCCTTTTATATTATTTGTTATATTTTGTGTTATCTTTGGAAGTCCATTAAAACTATTTTTTATATTAGATATACTAGGCTTAACTTGTTCTATTTTTTGTTTGAACGAACCTAATTCTTTGTCATTATTTCCAACGCCGCTTAATGTCTGTTTTAATTGCTGTATAGAAGGCTTTATTTGTTCTATTTTATTTTTTAAAGTATCCCATAAATTAAGAGAATTAGCACTTGGAGCAATATTTTCATACTCTCCTGTAGAATACCCTGTTATTTTAAATTTTGTTTTTTTATCTTCTGGTGTATTCATTTTATTCTTCATATAAAAATCTTGATTCTCAATTTTAGAATTTGCCAATTGCATTTTATCTGCTGTTTTCATTCTTGGATGCAAATCCATTGTTTTCGTAAATGCATTTATATAATTTGCTATATTTTTATCATCATATTTTATACTTCCTATCCTTTTCCCAGTTTTTTCTGTAACTTTTTCGATTCCCTGCATTTTATTTTGTAAACTTTTAAAATCAATATTTCCCACAAATTTCTGTATTTCTCCAGAATATCCATTGATTGTTCTACTCATTCTCTTTGCAATACTCTCAATCTGCTTAGTCACAGATGCATCAAGTTTTCCCGCTTCTTTTTCATTCATAAATCCACTAAATTTTTCTCCGTTGTTCAGTTTGTTTTTTAGACTATTCAAAGATTTTTGAATTTGACTTATTGCTTTCTTTGCTTCTTTATCGTTCACTTTGATTGCTATTTCGCTATTTTGAGTTGCTTTTTTAATATTGTCAATTTGTTTTTTCGTTTGAACTACTGATTGCTTTACTTTATTATTAAATTCTTTCATATCTATTTGTGAAAAAGCTTCCTGTCCTTGTTTCATTACTTGTTTTATAGCGGGTGAAAATTTTTGAAATTCTTTCAATGCTTCTTCAACTTTTGCAGTAACAATAATTTCTATTTCTTCAACTGTCATAAAACATTCCTCCTTTCTTTATTTTTGCATAAAAAAAACACCTACCTAAGTAAGTGTTTTTAAGTATTTTGTTTTTTAGTTTCTCTTAATGGTACCCCTATATCATCTCTGATTAAGTATTTTTTTATTTTAATACATAGAAGCTTCTATGATTTTAAAAGTAGCATTTTTCATTGAATCTATTTTATCTGATGTTACTACTGTAAATATATCAAAATTTTGACTTTGTCCTGCTGCTAAATTATTGGCATAAACATAATCTTCATTGATTCTTGCACCAGAACCATCTACTGCTTCAATATGAAGAGTAAAAGATTTTTTTTCACTGGTTTTGTTTGTAACTTTTACTGTAAGCTTTGTGTCTGTTATACCGTAATTACCTTTTGTTACTTCAAAATTTCCCAGCTCTACATTCGCATCATTTGCTAATACTTCCTCTGTACTTGATCCTGTTGCTTTATCTAAATTTGAACTAACTTCATTTAGACTATTTGATAAAGCTTGTTGAGAGTTTATCGTAATAACCATAGTTAGAATACACAAAACCACTCCTGCTATTGCTTGCCCTTTACTAGCTTTCTTAATTAAAGAAACTATTCCAAATATCATTCCAATCAGCCCTAGTATAAATGATACATTATTTATTATTGGGATAAATGAAGTACATATTCCTATAATTCCTAATACTAATCCAGCAGTTGCAAATCCACTTTTCTTTTTTTCTTCCATTAAAATTCCTCCTTCTATTTCTACTATAAAAAAATTATATCACTTCTAATTATGCTTTTTTGTCAAAATTTGTCGAAAAGTATAATTTTTTTAATTTTTTTCTGCTTTCATTATACCTCTCATTCTTCTTATAATTTCTTCTGGAGACTGTGTTTGTTCTTCTTCCTTAAATAATTTTTTGTAATTATCTCTGATTGGTACTATTTTAGGGTTTCTGCTCATCCTATCTGCTCTTATAAGTTTATTTGTTACCGCTTCTTGTAAATTAATTTCACGTTTTAAATCATCAATTGTTTTTATAAGATGTGCCTGACAGTATATATTTATTTCTGAATATCTACTATTCCAAAATTCACATGGTTTCATATCAAAATAATATGTCAGTGGTTCAATTGCATATATTAATTCAATTAAGTTCTTAGATTCTTTTATATTTTTTATTATATCATTTAACCCATGTATCCTTGAAATTGTTGTTCTGCTATTTTGCTCATTGCTGATTCTGCTGACTTTTGAACGAGCTCGTTCATATTCATTTGTGATAAAGGATTTGATGTTATTTCTTTTAATTCTTTTTTGCTCATCTTCTTTTTGAAAAAACCCTCTTCATTCAATGCCTCCGCAATCTTTTCATATAGATTACTTACTGTTATGTTTTCTGCTCTGCATTCATCCATAAAGTCATATACTTCATTAGATGATGTAAATACACTTTTTCCTTCTTCATTTTCTGCTAGTTTAAATATTATTTTTGACAATGCTTCCATATCTAAAACGGAATATGCTTTCGTGAAAGCTTCCTCAAAGTTCTTATTCTTTAGTAGATTAGCTATTTCTACTATTTTTCTTGTTTTTAGTACTAAATTAATTGTTTTATTTTTTGTTTCTATTATCATTTATTTTCTCTCCTTTGCAAAAGAGAGAAGGCTTATGCCTCCTCTGAATCTTCTTTTATTGTGCTAGTAACTTTTCTCGTTCTACTCCTAGCACTTAATGTAGAACTAGGCTGTGGGAAAGCCTTTACTTTCTTCTATTGCGGAACTTCTGTAAATTGTTAATTTTGATTTTAACATGTCATCTATAGCAATTTCACTCATTCCTATATAACATGTACCTGTAAAGTACCATGTTAGTGGTTTTCCATCTTCTGATGCTGTATCTTCTGGCAACTGTATTGCCCAGTATCCATTCGTCTTAGCTGTTTGAACAGCTTTTAGTTCATCATATTGATCTTCTTTGAATAGTATTTCTATTTCTAGATTCTCTGCTTTTTGTCTTCCTTCTGCTTGCCTTTCATCCGGAATATCTAAAGCACTATAAGTTACTCCTTCTGGTGCTTTTAAAAATTCAGGTATACTTTGCACAAATGCTATTTGCTTTCTTTTACTTGAATCCTTCAAGTCTGCTAGTGTATCTGCATGAAATAATTTTGTCATTGTACTTGTTTTTGGTTCTGGCATTTTAAATTCCTCCTTATTATCTTATAAAATTAAAAGAGGCCGTTATTGAATTATAACGAACCTCAAATGTTATTGTTATACCGTATTTTTGCAATATAGAGTCATATACTGCAGGACTGGTATTTGTCCTTGTAAAATTTAGTTTTTGAAGCTTTAAATCAACTTCATCTGTCATTTGCATAGCTTGGCGTTGTTTTTCATTCCAACAAGTTATTGATATCTGAAATGTAGAACGAATAGGAAATGCATTTTCTGTTAGATTTACTGACTTTAAAGGTGTATGTAATTCTAAACAAGGAAATTTACTTGTTGTTGTTGGATTAGTTAATATTTGTTTATATTTTAATGTTTCTAGCTTTTCATAAACTAAATCGCTGAAATCTTTTGTGCTTAAGTCTTTCATTTACATGCCTCCTTTAGCATCTCATCTAATTTTTTCTTAATGATTTCTGCATTTTCATTTCTACTTTTAAATTCTGCATCTCCCAAAAAGTGATTTGCTTTTGCTCCGAACTGCCACATAGAATTGTTTTCCACCTATTGTTACAATAGGATAATTTAATGACCTTCCTACTTTGTTCACAGGTATATACCATTCTGTATACCCTGATTCAATAAAGTGTTTTGTTTTTCCTACATGTTCTTGCTCTGCAAATTGTCCGAGTTCCAAAATATTCAAACCATAAATAAGATTGTCCATTTTCAGTCATAAATTTTGCAGGGTCACAATAAACCCTGCCTTTAACTGTTTTATTTGTCATATCAATCATTTCAACTAATATCCCATCTTCATTATGACCTTTTTCCAACCTTATAGCATAACCTCTAATGTTTTTTAATACATCTTCTGTTATTTCTTTTGCCATCTGTGGTAATTTCTTAGTTATAGCCTCTATATTTTTGAAATTATGTTTTACTTTTATGTTACAACTGAAATTTATCATTCTTGCACCTTCTCACATATATATAAATAAGTACTTCCAACTTTATTTTTATCAGTTACTTTGTATTGAGGCTTAAACTTCTCTAATTTTGAGATATCTTCAAATGATATTCCATTGCCTTTTTGTATATCATATTCACTTGTTGTTCTTCCTTTATAAGTACTATAATCAACTTCACCAGTAGATTTTCTATCTAGCTCATTGACATCTTGTTGCATATTTAGCCAAGCTTGTCCTTTATATTTCCATACTTTATCTATCTCGCCATGATCTTCTATTTCTTCGTATTCTGATATATATACTTTTGTTAAATCTCGTACTAACATTATTTAATCCTCCTTAAACCAGATTTTATAATGTCATTTCTTAATTTATCTATAATATCTTCAAATGATGTTGAAATAGAACCCTCATTTCTGCTTGTTAATCCTTCTGCACCTCTTGACAGATAAACTGCTTTTGTTGCTTTTTTAATATATGGAAATAACCTTATATCCTCTTTTTGTCTATTAGAAATATCAGAGGCAATAGAACTAACTTCCTCTAATATTTCTTGTAAGACTTCTTTGTCACCTTTATAATTAGCTCCCAAATCAGCTGTTATTTTATCTATATTACTGGTTTCTGCCATTTCTATTGCCTCCTATTCTTAGGCCATTGAAGCAATTGTTGCTATTCCTGCTTTTTTAGCCTTATTCGCTGAATCAACTTCAACAATTACTATTTTTTGTCCTGTTGTTGCTGTTATTTCGTCTGTTCCATTCCAAGCTGTATATCCAGATGTGCAAACAGCATCATATTCTGGTATTGTTGGATTAGCTGCTGCTTTATATTTATAACTATTTCCAGAAGTTAAAGCTGGTGTAACAGTTATTTTTGTTTTTCCAGTTGATGTTCCTGCTTCTGATGTTACATTTAAAGTTTTAAGTGAAGCATCTGTTACATAGAATATAGTGTCTTCCATTAATGCTTTTGTTCCTTTATATAAGAAATCTTCTAATGCTACAGCATCATCAAATGGCACTTTCTCTGCTCCATATTCTGATACATAAAATGGTTGAGCAATAGCCCCATCCATCATTACAACAGCTTTTACGCCATCTGGTAATCTTGTTGATTCATAAACTCTAACAGAATCGTACATACCAATTGCTTGTTCTTTTGGGTCTGTTCCATTTGGTAATTCGTCAAGAATTTTCTTCATTCCTTTTCTGTATTCACTATCTACAACAATAACTAATAAGTCTGATTCTATTCCATCAATAAAATCGTTTCTTAAAGTTCTTGCTTTTTGTAATAAAGTATCAATTGTATCTTGTACATTATCTTTTGCAGAAACTTCTGTTCCTTCCAATACCTTTGCAAAAAATTCTCTATCTAAGTATCTTATAATAGCTGATTGATGGTTTACTTTTCTTTTTTCAGCCATACCATCAATGCCATAAAGTTTTACGTCTTTTCCTTGCAATTCTTCAACAATTTCTTTGTCTGTATCAATAACAACTTTTACTGGTTTAGCTTTTATTTTATCGCCTTTTCCTGCGGCTCTTGCAGTACCTTTATCTTTTAACTCTGCGTTTACAAATCTTTTATACTCAATTACTCCGCCTTCTGGATTTCCTGAACCATTTTTTGCTTTGATTTGTTCTGATATTGCTCTTGATGCAACATTTTCTAATACTCCACTTAATACTTGTTTTAAATTATCCTTTGTTTTGCCATCTTGTAGCATTATATTTAATGCTTCTTGTGTAATTTCTCCCATTTTTAATTCCTCCTATTTTTTAATAACTTGATCTAGCTATTGATTTGCTTTTTGTATTATCAATACCTGTTTTTTGAATTGGAGTATCTTCTTTTAATCTTTCATTAACAGCTTTTTCAACAGCTTTATTAAAAGCATTTGAAACTTCTTCAATTTTTGAATTAATCTCTTCTGCTTTAACTGTCTCAAAATTAAAAAAAGTCAATAAAGATACATCCAATCCTTTTTCACTTGCTATTCTTGTTGCTTGTTCTTTTAATTTGTAAGCATTTAATTCTGCAAGTGCTTTTTCTTTGTCTGTTCTTTCTTTTTGTGCTTGATATTCAAGTTTTTGTTCTTTGTTCATCTTTGCTAACTTTTCAGCTTCGCTTTTTTCACTGTTCATCATTTCTTCCCAGTTTGTTTTTGCTGTGTTTATAGCTTTTTGAACTCTTTTATCAAATTCTGCCTGATTCTTTCTGTCTTTTAAGAAATCATCAAATGTTACAGGATTATCATTTATTCCTGTATTATTTGCCCCCGCTGGTTCAGTAACTGCCCCAGTATTAGCATTATTTAGATTTACATTATTGTCTTGTCCTTCCATTTCTTTACTCCTTTTGCCCCAGCCATTGCTTAAAGCCCCAGCCATTGCGAACTTGTATTCTGTTGTTCTTTATAGCCTGCAATCAGTAAAAAGGCATAAAAAAATAGACGCACGTCTACGTCTAAAAATTTATAATTATAAAATGTTAATAACTTATTTAATGTCTTTGTTCTTTGCTTTCATGTATCCATCAGCAAAATTATATTTAAATACCCATATAACAGGTCTAAATATCGTTATTATAGTAAATATAATCCAATACCAAGTGGGCATTTGTAATTTAATGCTTAATATTAAAACTAATAACCACATATTTTCCACCTTCTTTCCATAATAAAAGCACCTACTTGCTAGTAAGTGCTTGAAAATATTTATTCAATTATTTCATGTTGTTCTAATCTATAAGCTCCAATATTAGATTGTACATATTTTTCAGTTTCTTTATAGTGCTCCTCTAAATTTACTTTTCTGTCTTTAGCATATTTATTAGTTTTTATTAACTCAACAAATCTTTTTTCTGCTTTCTCTTTATCTTTATATACTCCTAGTATCCAGTCACAATAATCTTCAAGTTCTTCTTCGTTATTTTGAAAAATTATATATACTTTCATTTATTTAGCTCCCTTTCTAAGTATTTTTTATACTCTGCAAAACTATTCCATTCGTCATAATTAAATCCTAATGGTCTTTTACCGTTTTTTTCTATATATTTGTGAATTAATTCTTTTATTTCATCTGGTATAATCATTGTATAACTTCACTACCTTCTCTTTAATTTGTTTTAATCCATTTATTGAATTTATAATATTTAATGTATCTTGGTTTTTATTTAAATATGCTGACATTATATTTGCAGAAAGTTCCTTTTCTATTCTCGTCGAATCATTTATCCAGTATTCACTTGAATGCATATAGTTTCCTGATATTTTTCCATTAGTTATGGCAGAAAATATATCACTTAATGTCATATTATCTTCATATTTGCTACTAGATAACATATTAATGTATTTATCTTCATCTACATCTATTTGTAATCTTGCTCTTCTCAATTCATTATCTATATTCAATTTATCAGATATATTATTTCGTATATCTATCATATGTATAATCTCATGGCTTAAACTTTCAGATAAATCATAATATTTAAAATCCGAATGATTTGGATTTATATATATCTTATCGTCATCAATACTATATCTCATTGGAGCGCTTAAATTATTATCTATTTCTGCATTTTCATTTGTTAGATATTTATTAAACAATCTTTTTACATTAGAATTTAATTTTGTATTCCTTAAAACTTGTTTAATATCTTTACTTATTTTTGGTATGTCTAAATTATACTCCTTTTTTTCTTGTTTTTCAACTAGTGGTAAGTAGGTTATTATACTTCTGCAGTAATGAAAGTGATGCTGTATAGGTGGTAAATTTAATCCTAATACTAATCCATTACATCTAATTCTTTGTATTGTTAGCTCTTTTTGTGTCTCACCATAATATCTGTCAAATACATTTTCTTTGTTAATGTAAAATTCTTGATTATTTAAACTCTCACACATTAAAGTTGTTTTATCATCTTCTACTGCAATAAATCTAATTTTCGAATTATCTTCTGTTACACCTTTTATTCCTTCCACTTTTGCTAAATTATTTAGTCCTATCATTTGCAAATCCGCTGCACCTGATATTTTATCGTTATTTATATTAAGCTTTTGATTATTTTGTCTGTTAATTATTAACTGAAGCTCACTAGAATCAATTTCTAGGTCTTTTTGCTGTTGTATATTTAAAATTACTTGTCTGTATATTTGTTGTGCATTATATTGCATTGTTGCTTCAATATATTGTTTCCAAGTTAGTCCGACTATAATTAGGTTGGTCTAATAATGCAAGAAATAAAGCCATCGTTAATATTGATGGCTTTTTCTTTTTATTGATTTCTTGTTGACCTTGTTCATAATAATAGTTGGCATCTTCATACATTATCTGTTTTTCTTGTTCTTCAAGTTTGCTTTGTTCTTCTATATATGCACTATAAATAAGCAATTCTAGTATTTCACTATTTTTTACTCTTGTTCTTTTATAAATATTATTTGCTAATACACTAAAATAATTATTGCTTTTTAGAAGACCTTGTTCTTTCCATTGTTCTATATATGTATTTATTCTTTTTTTAGTTTTGTTGTCTGCTATGTTGTATATATTTTCTGATGTAAAATTAAATGTGTCAAAGATTTCTTGCAATTTGTTTTGAGTCTGTCTTGATGTTTTATTATATAGTTGTTTTAACTGTTTCATATAATTATCGTGTTGTTCCCACATATAAAACACCTCTATTCTTTATTGATTTGTTTATTAACTACTTTAGTTTGCTCTTTCTTGTTATCTGCTGTTAGTTTTTGTGCTTTTTGTGTGTCTGTCAAATCTGTTACTTTGTTATCTTGATTGTTTTCTTTATTGTCTTGATTTGCTCCTGCTTGTCCCATCATTTGCATTTGTTGTAAATTCTTTTGAATATTCTCTTCATTTTGTTTATCCATTTCTGCAAGTTCTGATTCTGCGTCTAATCCAAATGGTAAATGACTTATAATTGATTTATCACTTACCAATCCTCTTAATTTTAACCAAGCAGTTGTAAGACTTTCAGTATCTGTTGGTAAATTGCGTATTAATATGACATCAATATCTCTAAAATCATATTCTTTACCTTTTTTTAAGTTAATTCTTTCTGTTATCATCTCCCACATTCTTAAATATTCTTTTCTAAACAAATGATGTGCTTGCTGTAATACTTGCTCTAGCGGAAAAAATTTCTTTTCCAATGCAGCTGCATTATCCGCATTGGTAAACCCTTGGTCAGTTACATTTGGTACTCCAGAAATCATAAGTGCCATATCTAAACATGTTTTTTTATGATTTTCTGATGCAGTATCATTTATATCTTTTATAATCCAATCAATGTCTCCATCTTTATCTGGTGTATAGAATACTTTGGCATTTAATACAGCATCATCTTCTTGTATTCTTGCAGGATTTTTGGTCATTATTACATTTCCTTCTTTATCTTTTTGTTCTTTCCCTTTATCGTCTAAAAGTGGGATTAACGGTTCATTCATTGGAGAAAATCCTGTTACTTTCAATTTAGCATTATCATTATAATCAAAAATATTTGCATTATTCTCAATTACTTTTTCATTTTTATTTATTAATGTTATAACATTTTCAAAAAATGACATTCCATAAGGATTTTCTACAGCAAAACAAGGTAAATCAGTCCACATTACTGGTGTATTAGTACCGTCTACTTCTTCAAAATTATATTCAGCATTTTCAGTAATTGTTTTCTTTTCTATACCATCTACAAATTGTTTTTTATAATCTTTGGTTATTATTTCTAAATGTGTTTCAATTCCACCTGTAGCTGTATTTTCATACCAACACCTTAATAAGCCTATTTTTGTACTTGGTACATCATAATTCCATACTGCTACTGTATTTAAACTTGAAACATTTGCATATACCTCTTCATTATATTTGTTTTCATATACCAATCCATAGCATGCTCCTGTAGTAATATAATCAAGTACACAGTCATAAAAAAAGCTACCATTGTCATTATATTTTGCAATATAATCAATAATAGCTTGATAGTCTTCCGGATCATTCTTTTCTCCAAAAATTCTTTTAAATATTCTATTTAAAATCCCTTTTTGAGTTTCATTTATGTTTTTAACTTTAAACTGAGGTTCTTTTCCTCCAAAATATCCACTTGCAATAATACTTATATAATATTCAAGTGCAACAACGACATCCTTTTTATCATATTTTCTTGTAAATCTATCTTGCAAATATTTTCTATGCATAAATATTGGCAATGCCTTTCCCCATAACACACTTATATTTTGATTTATATTTGCTTCATTTAAAAACTCATCTTTATATTGCATTTTTTTTACAAAACTCATTATTTTTCTCCTTTACATTATACTGTTATAACCAAATTGTAATTTCTTTTGATTTATGTATTTCTCTACTGCATATCTCATTGCATCCATCAAATGATTAAAATCATCTATTGGTCTATTTATTTTGTTTCCAAACTTGTCCTCATCCCAAGTATAATTACTTATTTCTGTTATGAAATTTACACATCTAGGATGTATTATTATTTCAAAATCTTGTATAAATTGAATACCATTATTTATACTGTCTTTTCCTTTTAGTGCTCCTGTAATATGTCTTACCCCTAATCCTCTTAATTCATCAATAGACTTTGGTTCTGCACTATCTGCCGTTATCTTTTCTTTTGAATAGCCCATTTTATTTATTTGGTCATATATAGCTTTATTGCTCATACCTTTTTGATATATTTCATCATATACATAAATTTTTTTATTCTTTAAATCTATTGCACCACAAAATAGTGCTGTTGGATCATTTGTATAACCAAAATCTAACCCAAAAGCACTATCTAAATTTCTTATTGTATTTAAATCAAATTTTTCTTCTTTCCAATTTTCATAAACTAATCCATCAACAATACCCCAATTACCTAAGCCAGCAACTTGATATCTTCTAGGATTATTCTTTTTCATTCTTTCAAATACTTTTTTATCAGCTTCATCTAACCACTCATTACAAAGATAATTTGTTGTCATTGCTAATATATCGTCATCTTTAACATCAAAAAACCTTTTCTTAATCCAATGATGTTCATTCCAAGGATTTAATGTTATTGTTATTTGCTTGAATAAACCTTCTGGAACTTCTCCGTCTTATACTTTCGTCTATTACATCAAAATCAGATTCCTTTGTTATCTCGTATGCTTCTTCTATCCACAACCAACATAAAACACCAATATCTACTGATATTGATGTTACTTTTAACGGATCATCTAGCCCTCTAAAATATATTTTCTGTCCTGTAGGTTTGTATGTCATTTCTAATGGGCTTTCTTTTATTTCCCAGAAACTATCTACTTGTAATCTGTGTATTGCCCATTTTAATTCTGTAAAACAACTATCTTTTAATGTTCTAAATGTTTTTCTAATTACAAGTGTATTTGCTTCTTTATATTTCATCATATTACTTATTATCCATAATGCTGTTGTCTTTGATTTTTTACTTGCTCTTGAGCCCTTGCACACTCTATATCTACATTTACAGTGCCAATATTCCGCATATCCTTTTCCAACTATACTCTGTAATGATAATTTATTTACTTGTTGTTGTATGTTTTTATTTATTATTTTACTCTGTAATATCATCAGTTATCACCACTGGTATATTTCCATTTACTTCGACCTTTTCTTTAAATGCACCATATCTCTTTCCAAGTAATTCTGCACATTTAGTCCTATCCTGTAATGAAGCATCCAATCCAAATTGATCTTTTTCTTCTCCTCTCATTACTTTGGTTAAGTATTGTAGTACTTCGTCTTGTGAGGCTATTCTACTGTCTTCTTTTTCTTGAAGTTTTATTTGAATAAATTTGTCTAGTTTTGACAAGTTTTGTGAACCTATCCTATTAAGATTTTTTCCTTTATATCCAGCTTTTTTACAAGCTTCTGTTGCATTTGCTGTTTCTATATAGTAATCAATAAATCTTTTTTGCATTTCTGTTAACGAATTATATTCTTTCTCTATTTTTTCATCTTCCAACTGCCTCACTTCCTTTTCTGTGTTCTTCTATAAGATATTTCAGCACATCAATTTTGCTGTAGCATTCTTCCTTCTGTTGGTATCTATCTTGTAATTCAAACTCATCTGTTTCTTCATTATATATTTCAACTTGCTCTTTTTTTAGTATCTGATATTTAGTGCAATATTTGCAATTCTTTTCACTATAAAACTGAAAAGTATTTATTTTGTATATTTGTCCTTTTGTAGATAAGGCATATAATAATTTGTTTATATTTTTATTTACATTCATCATTTTACTCCTAAATTATTGATGTCATAGTTTTATGATTTTTCAAGTAATCTTTTGCACTCCAATATTTAAGACCTTTTTCTTTGCATTTCTTTATGTATTCTTCTACTTTTTGTTTTGTCCACTTCATTTTTATTCCTCCTTTTCGGTTTATAATTAAAACAGATGCCATAGTTTTTACAACCGTTGCATCTGTTCTTCATACAATAGTTTATATTCATATGTTACTCTTTCTTTATAAGCTCTGTGTAATGATACATCGATTGCACTCTTTATCTATTTTGTTCATAAAGAACTGATTTTCACTTTAGATAATGTATCACTACGCACAACTTACAAATATAAAATTAGAGCTCACTAGAAAAGCTCTGTATAAAAAGATGTGTTGTACTTTATTATTTATATCAACATATCTAGTATCTGCTAATACCTAATTTATATTAGTGATTATTCTACTGTTTTCCAATCTTCTGCTAACATGTCAGCTTGACTTGCTAACCATCCTAATTGAACTCCTGATGTTCCAACAAATGCTATTGCTTTATTCCCTATTGCATCATGTTCTGCATTTACTATTTCATCATTAACATTCTTATAGCTGATGTTGGTTGCTAATTCTATATATTGATTTTTACCATTCCATCCTTGTCTTTGCACTTTTTTTCCTCTTTTAAGATTTGATATTGCTTCTCCAAATGTAAATGTTTGAATATTTAATTTTGATTCATCTATATCATCACATATAATCCAATTATCAGCTACTATATTGTCTAAATCTACAAATATATCTTCTGTTTCTAAAAAAGGGATTACACTTCCATCTTTGCAATGCATTGTTATTGTTCCATTTTCTTTTACCCAATAGCCTCTCCAATGCTCTCTTTTTATTTTATGCCCTTGTTTTAATGCTTCATATGCTTTTTTAAATTCCATTTCTCATCTTCCTTTCGAAATAATAAAAAGAGCAAACATTTAAAACATCTGCTCTTCAGGACCTGTGTCACTTTTTTGTTTTGTGACAATTTTACTATTCTTATTATATTATATATTTTTATATAATAATACGACATTTTTATGACATTTTAACGACATTTATAGATTTAGCATTTTATCTGTTGCTTTTTCTATTATTCTTTGAATATGTCTATTACTTCTTGTTTGATTAAATAATTGAAAATACAAATTATTTCCAATATCATCTGCCGTTCTTCCGTCTATATAATATGCAACCAATATTTCTCTTTCTTTATATTTTAATCCATCTAATCTATCTTTAACTGACTCTACTTTTTCTCTTAGTTCTCTTACTTCCGCTTCTAAGTCTGTTATTTTTTGTTTAGTTTCTTCTCTTCTTTCGTCATTCTTTTCAATTTTATCTAAAACTTTATTGCTTATTTTATTCTTGCTATGTATATCTTGATTGATTCCGAAACTTGATGTTGTACTTGTTTCAAAATCATTGCTCTTTAAATTTATTCTTGCTGCTTTTAACTCTTTAAGTTTTATATTTAATTTTGCTTTATTTTCTTTATAGTTTTTTAATAATGTAATAAACTCTTCTTTATTCATTAGTTCCTCCTTAAATTTTATGTATCTTGTTTAACTTCTTCACCCTTTCAGCTTTCTCTTTTACTAGTCCTAAATCATGCTTTGTAAAACATCTCTTATATTTATGTTTTACTTCTTCATAGAGAAATAAATCATCATTGCATTTCTCTATAAATTTATACGTATGTATTATAGTTTCTCCGTCTTGTGTTTTCTTTTTTGGTCACATACTTTGGTATTTTCATTTGTATCACTCCGTTTCTTTCAAATATCTATATATTACACCCTCTACTTTTGCTAGTGCTTCATAATTGCTTATATATCTTCCGTCATGTCTGTGTTTTACACTTGATCTTATTATCTTTATCTGCTGATTATATTCTCTTCTATATATCTCTGCTAATTTGTTTTTACTTAGTCCTTGTTTCCATTTTTCTATTATCTCTTTGTCTGTCATTTACTACACCTCTTGTGTAGTATGCTCTTTTATTTGTTTAATATTTCTTTTGCTTTGTTTTCAAAATATTGTTTTATACATTCATCACAAATCTTTCCGTTTTCTCCTGCATAATATTTACACTTCGTTGTTATATCTAAATACTGACATAAATTGCTATCGTTAGCTGCTATATGATTTGCCATTAAATCAATCTGTTTGTCTTTTTCTTCTATTAATGATAAAACTGTTTCTATTGCTGTATTTAATTCTAAAGTCTTATAAATTCTCCCTATTTTCCAACCACCACATCTAGTATCTATTTCTAATTTATCTCTTTGTATTTCATTATCTTTAAAACTTTTTAATATTTCTATTACTTCTTTTTTGTCATAGATTAGTCCTCCTCTTCTATTCTGTATAGCGAAATTTCTGCACTATTAAATCCATTGTTGAATATACTTTCTCCTTGTTTAATTAAATATAAAAATAAATCATTAGATGTTTTAAATATCTTTCTTGTTATATTATCTTTGTTATACTTTTTTTCGTATAAATATTTATATTTCATTTTTTCTCCAACTTCTTTACTCTTTTATCTATTTGTTTTACTGCTTGTAATATTTCATTCATTGTTGTTCTAGTTTTATTATGATAAGTCTCTATTTCCTCATCTTGCATTCCATACATAATATAACAAGTATCATCTAATTTTTCTATACTGTCTATATCTATTTCATCTTCTATTAGTTCAAATTTATCATTCAATAATGCTATTAAATTTGTTCCACCAAATCTTCCTTTCAAATTTTCATTCTCATACTTGTATAAATTAAAATTATCTTTACTACTTTGATGTAAGTCTCTAAATTTACTTCCGTTCTTTATATCTCCATTCGCTATTGCTTTCATTAATTCCCAGCCTTTATATGTTTTACTCATTATTCTTCCTCTCTTTCTTTTATTTTTTCAATTAAAAATCTATGCTTACGTTTATGTTTTCTTGTTATCGATGTTCCAATAGAATTTGCAGTTGTATTGAAAAACTTCGCAACTTCTTTTCTGGTTTTAAATATTGCAACACATTGTTCTTTTTCTTTCATATCATATATTACATACATTTTATTTTTTTTCTCTTTCTTCTATTAGTTCAAAATCTCTAAAGGTCTTTTCTGTGACTTTATATATTACGCCTTCAAAATCATCATCATAATTATCTATTAACTCTTCTTTTGCTAATTTATAACTTTCAAATTTTTCCGCTCCATCCAGACTGGTTGACATTCCATTGTTCATAAAACTTAAATGTATTTTATCTAATATTACATAATACTCTTTTCCCATAATTTATCCCCTTTCTTCTATTAGTTCTTGTAAAATTGTTATTTGACACTTTAGTATAAATGCTTCTGTACTATTTTCTTCTAATGCTGTTTTGTACTGTGCTTTTAATTCTGCTATCTTATCTTTTACTGTTTGAACTGAAATTGAATTTGAATATCTTTGTACTAATAATTCATTTATTTTCCTTTGTGTTGTTTCTTGATTTTTTAACTCTTCATTCTCTTTTTGTAGTTTTTCTATTAGAGCCAGTAATAAGTAAATTTCATTATATGTTAATCTTGCATAGCATCTGTCTTTAACAATAAAATGTATTTTTTCCCAATCTTTTAAAGATTTTACTAATTTATCAGCGTTCTTTTCTTCCTCGTTCATTTATTCCTCACCTCTCAAAAATGATAATAACTCATCTGCATACATTGCCTTTTCAGTATAAGCCAAATATTCATCATCTACCGTCTGTATCCATTGTCGCTCTTTACTATCCTTTTTTAATTTTCTTATTAAACTATTTATTTTTTTATTCTCTTTTTCTTGTTTTATAAATTGTCCTTTATATGAGCTTAATGTATTTTGTAATTTATTAAGATCTTTTTGTTTTTTATTTAATATTGCTAATTCAGCTTTTTGATTTTCTATTTTCTCTGTTTTGTGTTCATTCTCTTTTAATACTCTTTTATAATCTGATAAAATATGATTTAATGCATTATTTTGTTTTTCTCTAAAAGTTACATTTACTTGCATATCTACTTCTGGTACAGAACAGTTTTCATATTCTTCAATTATACTTTCTATTATTTCTATATCTTCTTCTATAGAATTGCATTCAATTTCATTACTATTTTCTTTCACTTAAACGTCTCCTTACTCATCAAAATTAATACTTTCCCAACCACATTTTCTACATTTATATGAATGAAAAACTCTTCCTAATGGTGTTAAACTAATATTTTTATCATATATTTTTTTACCTCCCATTTTTCTCTCTTGTCAAACCTGAAATGTTTCTAATATTGATATTTTCTTACTTTTACATATGGGACATCTCAATTCTTCTTCAATGAAATATCCTTCTGTTTTCATTTCATTTTCTTTCACTTAAAACACCTCTTAAAATTTTATTTTTGTATAAAATCATTAATGTATTATCCGGTAAGTAATCAGATTTAACTGTTTTTATCTCAAAATAATCTGCAATTTTTTTGCATTCTTTATAAACATTTTCTTTACATATTACCGTATATCTATATCTTTGTCTAAAGGGTATTTTTAATATACTTTCTACCAACTCTTTAAATTGTTTATAATATATTCCTGTGGTAAGAGTTTTTATTTCTGCAAATATTTCTTCTAAATCCATCCTAATTCCTCTGCTTTCTTATTTATTGCTTGTAATATTTTTAATGTTAATAAATTAATACTGTTAAATTCTACTTCTTTTTTATCTATTAAAAATATAACTTCTTTAAAAGGATTTCTTTTATGTCTGTATACAATATTTCCTTTGTATTTTGGTGCAATTTCTTTTTCATCTTCTTTTTCATATCCCAATTCTTTAAACATCTCATCTGCTGTTTTTTCTTTCATTATGTATTACTCCTCTCCAAATAATTCTTGATACTTATTTTCTAGATACCTTATACAGTCTCCTAATCTTACTGTTTTATCTTCATTTAAATTTCCAAACATTGTTGTACAATATCTATTTTGATTTCTACTATCTGTCAAAATTCTATATATAAATTTTAAAATGTATTTTTCTTTTTCCTTTTCATTCATGTTTTATTTACTCCTCTCCGTATAATAATGGTTTTCCGTCTTTGTCTACTAATACTGTTATTCCTCCACCATCTCTAAAGCCACCAAACATAAAATATTCAACTTTCGTTTCTTTGTCATACATAACTTTTTCATCATACCTCTGCTGTATTATTACAAATCTTTCATTTTCTGCATAATTATTTGATATTGTTACATCTTTTAATAACCAACCAGTTAACACAATTCCTATTATTATCAATAAACTTATTATTATTTTTTTCATATCTTACTTGCTCCTCTCTTCTTCAAGCATATTCATATATACTTGCTTTTCTTCTATTTGCTCATTTAAGCTTTGTTCTAATAATTTTATTTGTTCATCTTTACTACTCATCATTACCATCACTGTTATTACAACTAGAGTTATTATCGTAAAACATATTATTTCTACTACATTTTCTATTGTTGTATTCATCTTCTTTATCCTTTCTTTTGCAATATTTATCAATTATTTTCTTGTTCTTTTTTACTAAATCAAAAAACGGTTTTAAATCTTTATATATCTCTGACGCCCATTTTTCAACATCTTCTAAATCAATTCCTTGTTTTACAAAATCCATTGCCATTTTCATTTTTTCTTCTTCACTCATTTTTACTCCTTTACTTCTACAATATTGCTTTCAGGGCAATACCATATTCGCCCATCGTCTTGTTTTATATGTACTGTCATATCTCTTCCTGTTGGTTTAAAATGTTTTATTACTACTCCAATATGTCCATCGTATGTTGCAACTCTTTTTCCTATTAATGTTTTTAACATATCTATTCTCCTTCTAATAACTCACTATTTTCGTAGATATTTCCAATTACTTCTATTTCTTCATTGATAACTCCTAATTCCCATTCTTCTGTTTCTTCAAAGTCTGACATTATGAAACTTGCATTAAGAAATATTATTTTTCCTGTCATGTTTTCATAGTTTACTATATCTCCTTCATATATTTCTTTTCCGTTTTTATCGTGTAATCCTGTGTATTGCATTAAAATCATATCTTCTGTGTCAAAATAGTCATTATATTTATCCGGTCTAATAGCTATTCTTCCATCATAAAATGTTGGTTCAAAATCCAATTCTTGCACTTTTAACATTTCTTTATTTTCTACGTCCCATACTCTAAACTTTATTTCTCTATTCATTTTTTCCTCCTGCTTTTAAATTATCTTCTGCTATTTCCCTTTCTATAAAATCTTCTATTTCTTCTCTTTTCTTTCCACAAAGACTTAAACAATATTTGCTTTCTGTTTTTCTATCTTTATATTTGCTCGAACAACTATAACCATGTTTTTTATAAATAGCCTTCCCATTACTTATTGTTAATTCTATATAAGGTAACTCTATATAGTAATCTTTAATTATAGACGACTTATAATATTCTTTCTTTGGCTTGCAATCTCGCATTTTCTCACATATTATATGCAGAGCTTCACAATATTTCTTAATTTCTTCTTTGTCGTATAATTCATTGTGTATTTTTATTGCCTCGTTTAAATTCATTATTCTCTACCTCCTAATTTATAGCAATTAGCCATATAACTTTCTTTTGTTAGTATTGTTTGTATTTGATAATCTACAAATGTCTTACAATTTCCGTAATATAAATAACAATAATTTGGTCCTTTATCTATTTTGTGTATTAGTTTCCCGTTTACGTAATCTCCAACATCTATAACTTCTGATATTATTTTGCTGTGTTTTACTATGTCTTTTTTTTGCACTGCATATCCTAAGCAATCTAAAAATATTCTATTCTTTAATGCTTTTATAACTTTTCCTATAACTCCTATGTTTGTCCTTACATATTCTCCTGTTTCAATTTTATCTTCTTTAAATAAATCATCATCTAATCCATGCAACTTTCTTGTTGCTATTAATTCTTCGTTATCTGATACATCAGCCATAATCATTCATCTCCTTTTCTCTTTTTAGCACATCGCAAATTTTTTATTATTCTTGGAACATATTCTCTTGTTTTATGATTAGATTCCAACATTTCAATATTCTTGATGGCTTGTTTTGTATCTCCAATAATCCCTTTTGTAATATATTTGTCAGTATATCCTTTTAGAGTATTTATTAAATCCAACTTGTCTTTAAATACTCTTCTCTCTTTCCTTGTTTGTTTCAATTGTTTTGCGACTCCTGTAAGTTGTATTCCATTTAAATTTCCTAGCTCTATTTCATGTAAATAATCCTCTTGTTCCGCTTCTTTCTGTCTTATCTTTTCTTCCAACTCTTTCTTTATATCGTCTAAATTGCTAAATAATATATCAATATCAACTAGCAATTCCTTTACTTCATCTACATTATCTATTTTCACTTCATCAATCTCCTTTGTATCTTTATTTTTCTAATTGTTTTAAAACATCTTTAACACACTTATTGCATAATACTACTTTCAATTCTCCGCACTTAGTAAGCGAATTTGGTAATATTGCTATTCCTCCACTTCTTTCTGTTTGTTTTATATCTAGTCTTATTTCTGAACCACAATTGTCGCAAATATAATAATCATACAACTTGTCTGCTTTTCTTTTTACAAGATTGTTTTTTTCTTCAAAATGCTGCAACTTTGTATGTTTTATCGGTTCTTTTCTGTACTTTATATCTAAGATTTTTAACATTGTTCTCCTCCTAATCGATTCTTGGTATATGATTCATGTTTTCTTCTAACATGATCTTTTCAGCTTTCTTAAGATACGCTATATACTTTCTTTTTTGTTTATTCAGTTGTTTTGTTCTTGACTTGCAATCATTTAAACTGTGTGTTACTAATTTTATTTCCTCGTCTCTTTCATGTTGACTCATACTCTTTAATTATTTTGCTAATCTATATCCTGCTTTACTGCTACTATAAATTACTACTCTTTCCTTTTTTAATTCACTTATTTTACTTCTTACTTCTCTATCACCAAGTCCTGTTTTTTCCATTAATTCTTTTCTAGTTGTATATCTCTCTGTTGATAAATAGTTTTTTATATCTATTCCTTTATTTTTCATATGTTTACCTCTTTTTCTAAAATATTTTCATTAACTCATTTCTAAGCTTATCTTGAGACTCTCTTTCTAATTTTTGAAAGCTATCTTCTTTTTGACAAGCTCGTACCGATTCAATAAGTCCAAATCCATTTTCGATTTGTTTTTTATATTTATTAAATAAAATAATATAAATGTCTTTGTCTTTATCTATTATGTCTGCGGTATCTACTACTGTTTTTACTCCGCTTTATACTACTATTTGCACTACTCTTTATACTACTATTTGTACTTTCAAAATTGACAGTACAAATTTTATATTTGTTCGGACTTCCTTTTTTTCCTTTTTTATATTCAAAAAGTCCCGCTTCTATTAATTTATCTCTATATGATATAAAAGTTGCCTCACGTTTTACATCTAAGAGTGCCATCAATCTGTAGTTATCTACTGTAATCCATTCACACCACATAGCTTTATTAAATAACGATACTAATTTGTACCATAATAATTGAGCCACACTTGGCAAATGATTAGTTTCGAGCCACTTCTCAAAAGCATTTATTAATTCTATGTATGTCATTTTATTTATCCTTTCGTAAAAATTTAAAAGGGATAAACTCATATGTGTCTATCCCCAGTTGTCTTTCCTTATCTTCTTATGTAATTATTTATTTAATATAGATAAAACATCATCTGTTACTGTTGTTGGTAATTGTCCGTTCCATTTTTCTATTAATGCTGATTGATTTTCTAATTCTTTCAATTTAAGCGTTTGCTCTGTTATTTGTTCATTTTGTTGTTTCATTACTTCCGCTTCTGTTTTTGCATTTTCTATTTTCTTTTCATTTTCCACCTTTGCTTTTTCTAATTCATATTTTGCTTGTTGGGTTTGTTGCTCTGTTACTTGTTTCTTTTCTATTGCATCATCAAATTCTTGTGAAAAACTAAAATCTGTAATATTTAATGCTGTTATTGTTATTCCTCTACTTTCTAATTTTTCTGTTAATAAAGTTACAATGATATTTGAAACTTCGCTCCTTTTAGCAATTAATTCTTCTGCAGTATATTGGCTCATACCTTGCTTTACACTTTCATATATCGCTGGTTCAATAACAACTCCCTTAAAGTCTTTTCCTATTTTTCTATACAATGTGTTCGCTTTTGATTTATCTACATTATAATTAACAGCTACTTTTATATTTGATACTTTTTGTAAGTCTTTTGAACTTGCTTCCATCTCATATTCACATTTTTGAGTTTTACAATCTATTTTTACAATTTTCTCTACATATGGTATTTTAAAATTTAACCCTTCTTGTATAACTGTATCTTGAACTTGTCCAAACCTTGTCTTTACACCAACATATCCAGTTGGTATTGTTGTAAAACTTTTTATTATAGTTACAATCGCAAATATTCCTATCGTACCAATTAAAGTAAATTTTCCCGCTTTTCTTAAATAATATCTTCCTTTTATCTCTTCTTTTTCTTCATAGCTTAATCTAGCAAATTCTTCTTTCGTATATTCTTCGTATTTTTTTAATTTATTCATTTTATTTTCCTCCTATAAATAATTTTTCTTAAATTCTTTCATAAACACTTCATGACTATGTATTTCTTCAAATCTCAATTGTGCTTCTTTCTGATACTTTTCTCTCAATTCTTTATTAAGATCATATTTTGAATGACATTCTCGGCAAACCGGTATAACTAATCCGTATTTCATGCTCATTTGTCGATTACTGCCTCCAAAAACTTCATTTAAGTCTTGTTTTGGTTTTTCTTTACATATATAACAAACTTTTAAATTGTCTGTTATTATGCTAAACCTGTTATCTTCTAGTTTTTTTAATTTCTTTGATTTTTTCTTTATTTCTTTTGCTTGTTTGTATTCTTTATATTTACATTCTTTACATTCGTTATATTGAATTTTCTTTTTCTTCTTAACACAATAAATATATTTTTGATAATCTTTTGTTCTGAATCTAAAATTTTTACATTTCATGTTATTTATTCTCTTTTTCTTGATTTTCTAAGTGATTTTTGATATAATTAATTAGAAAATCATATATTTATGTATGTATGTTTTTAGGAGTTATTCATGTTCGGTGTGGTTATTGAATTGAATAACTTCTTCTATTTTTTTAATTTTTTCTTCTGCTGTTAGAGTTTCAATCATAATTAATTGTATTTTTATAAGCATTTTCATATTTATTCTGTTCAAATCTCTATATTTTTTCGCAATTTTTTCAAATTCTTCTGTTTGATTTATTAATATTATAAAATTCCACAATATCAGTAAAATAAATGCTATATGGGTTATACAAGCTATCTTCATAGTCTCTCCTCCTTCTTTATCTCATTGTTGTAAAGAACCATAAAATTCCACAACTTTGTATTTTATTTATTAACATTATCAACTCTATTATGGTTAAAATTGTTATACTTGTTGTTTTAATAAATTGCACTTTGTTAACTATCCTATACCTTTTCATAAGTTCACCCCCAATTTCTACTTTAATAATTCTTTTGTTTCAACTTCTAATGCTTTTGCCAATGCTTCAACAGTACTCAATTTAGTATTACTAGAATCTTTATTTTCAATAATTTCAATTGTCTTTCTTGATATACCACTTATTTTAGCTAAATATCTTTTGCTGTAACCTTTCTTTTCTCTAATAACTTTCAAGTTTTTTCCTAACATATTTCCTCCTTTCAACATTGAAAATGCAAAAATACCAAAAACTAAAAGCCCTAAGGCTAATTTTTTGGTATTTTATGATTTTATATTAAATTAAATATTACATTTATGGCCGAATAGCTTTGATTTTGCGCAATGTTTTGTATTCCTTTTTTTACACTTTTCCATATCTACTTCTACCTCTCTTCTATTGTTTATTGATATGTTAAAGTGAATCCAATTATAATTTACTATTTTATTATTTTATTATTTTATGTTTTTTTAAATTAGCTTTCGCAATGATTTTATTTTAAAAATTATAATTATTATTCTTCTTTTATTATGATTAAATTTTAGTTTTATTAAAGTTATATTTATCATTTAATATTTATTTTTATAATTATAAAATTTTTGATTATTAAAAAATATTTGTAACTTTTACAATTTTTTCTTTTATTCCCCTACCTTCTTACTTATTAATATCAAGTTATATTATTTAGAAGTTTATTATTTTTTTTCTAATAAAACAAAGATGCAAATGTGTGAATATAGAGCTATATTCTATGATTTGCATCCTTGACAATAGTATTATAATATTTAAGAACGATTATAGTTTCTTAAACTTTCAGCTAAAACACTTGAATTGAACAGAATAAACCTAATTTTCCTAATTGTCTTATCTATGCATAATTTTCTCCTTAAATATAATTTTATTACTTATTCTACCTGATGTTTACTATATGTTTTCTTTGCACAAATTAATGCTATAACCATCATAAAAATATAAGTAATTATAGTCATCATAGGTAAATCAATAACAATATTTCCTAACTTATATGATACCATTTGAGAAAAGTTTGAATAAATTGCATTATATGGCATTAAGAATAATATTTTATTTAATATTCCAAAAGCTGACTTTATGCTCAAAAATACTGGTAACATAATAATAGCAATATCTATTACTAATACTGTCATAGGATTTTTCAGTTTAGATGACAAGAATAATGTTAATCCCACCATACCAAACAATACTGTATATGAAATCACTATATTATATAAAAGTGACTGGAAGAATGTTAGTGCGTATGGACTTAATATGTTAGAAAGTTGTATTGGTAAATTTCCTCCATCTGTACCAAACATTAAGAATATTGTTCCTATTGCAAATATTAAATATATTGTAAATACTAATGTTGCAAATATATAAGATGCGATTATTTTCGCAGTTACACCTTTACTTTTTCCATACTTTGTGGTTAATAATATTTTATCTGTACCATTTTGATACTCTCCTGCAAAAACAGATGCTAAACATATACATATAGCAATTACTCCAAATATAAGTAATTCATAAGTGTTATACAAATTAGAATATCCATAATAAACATCATATTCAAATGGTGTTTTTGTGTTATTAGACTTCTCTAACCAATATTCTTTTTCTTGAGGTGTATATTTTTTTCCATCATAACTTTGATTTAATTCTTCTTCTATCCTTTGTTGTCTTGTTTCATAAAAATCTTTCTGTTCTTTTAAATTTAGATTAAATAATTCAGTTATATAGCTAGTATTATAATTTGCATATACACGGTTTATATTTGTTAATAAATCAAGTCTATTATTTAAGTATTCATTATAAATTTCAATACTAAAATCCTTTTCTCCATCACTATTTGTAATAAGATTATTTGGATCATTATGCAACTCTTGTAATTTTTCTATTTCTTTTATAATCTTTTCATTTGTTAAAGTTCCAGAAATCTCTTTCATTTGTTCTTTTCTAACACTAATAGCCTCTTTACCTTTATAAAATTTTCCACTTTTATCTGTTGTTAGAAAATCTTTACCTGCCATAGAAAATAGTAATGTTATTAAAAACAAACAAACTATGATTACAATAATATTCATTTTTTTATTAAATAATTTCTTTAATTCAAATTTCACTAATGTTCCCATATTGTTCATTCCTTTCTTTTCTATTTTTCATTATCTTGAAAATATGCTAAATATAAATCTTCTAAATTAGGTTCTATATTAACAGCATTCACAGTTGGTTTTTGCCTACTTACAATTCTTAATTCTGTTGTATTATTTTCTTGATGAATATTAATAATACAATATTTATGATTCAGCATTTCTACTTCTTTTTTATCATAAGCAACACATTTCCATACACTGCCTCTTAAATCTTGTAAAAGTTCTTCTGGCGTTCCTGTTAATATCTTTTTACCTGCTTTCATCACAATAATTTCATCTGCAATAAATTCAATATCTGATACAATATGAGTTGATAATATTACAATTTTATCTTGTGAAAAACTACTAATTAAGTTTCTAAACTTTACCCTTTCTTTTGGGTCTAGTCCTGCTGTTGGCTCATCTAAAATTAGAATCTTTGGGTTATTTAACATTGCTTGTGCAATTCCTAATCTTTGTTTCATTCCTCCAGAAAATGTCTTTACTTTTTGTTTTTTTTCATTTTCCAAATTAACTATTTGTAATAACTCATTCACTCTCATTTCAGCCTTTTCTTTTGATAATCCCTTTAATGCAGCAATATACATTAAAAAATCATAAGCTGTAAAATCTGGATAGTATCCAAAATCTTGTGGTAAATAACCAAGAACTTGTCTGTAATCCTCCCCTAGTTTTTTGATATCTGTTCCATTATATTTAATTTGACCAGAAGTTGGATTTTGAATACCACATATCATTCTCATAAGTGTTGTTTTTCCTGCTCCATTTGCACCAAGTAATCCATAAACTCCTGGTTTTAGTTTTATAGAAACTCTATCCACTGCAATTTTATTTTTATATTGTTTTGTTAGCCTATCTATTGCAAGTTCCATATATAATCATCCTCCTCTTCATAAAATTGATAAACAGCTTTTATAAAATAAAATACTGTTATAATTAATAAACCTAACCATACTAAAACACTT
This sequence comes from uncultured Clostridia bacterium, assembly GCA_928721565.1. GTDB lineage: Bacteria > Bacillota > Clostridia > TANB77 > CAG-508 > CAG-269. Next base: position 1,265,256 of record OV788638.1, on the reverse strand, counting down.
GAAGTTTCATAAACACTAGGAAACTTTATATTAATTTTAAATAAAATCGCATTGATTAATAACATTATCGTCATATTTACAATTTCGTTTGACTTATTTTTTAATAAACGCATTGTTAAAATGTTAGCAACATTGGTTATCATAAATGGCACTAAAAAATAAAGAATTAATACATAACTTTTCTGTTCAAAATGAGTTCCAGTCATAACTGCAAATACTGTCATTATACATAAATTAATAAATGTATTAATTATTAATTTAATTGAAATCGATTCTTTTAAGTCCATTTTACAACTCATTTCAATTTCATACATATTATATTTAAAACTTTTCTCTAACTCCATTATTTGAAGAAATGCTAATATTGGCATTACAAGTGATAAAATTAGCCTTGTTTTCTCAAAATTCATAGATTTTATAACTAATATTCCTACCAATAATAGAATAAATTGGAAAAGAAAAGTAATTTTACTCATAAAAGGAATATATCTTTTTATCTTTTCAAAATAGCTTTCCTTTACTGTTATTTCTGTATTTGCTATTTTCATTTTTAATATTTCTATTGATTGCCTTTTTTTATTTTCATCTATACTTGGCAATTCTCTTTTGTCTAAAATTTCTCTCCACTTATCCATCTAATTAAAAGTCCTCCTTTCCTAAATACCTACTCAATTTTTCTATTCCCTGCTTTAGTCTTGATTTAATGGTAGGTACTTTTTCATCAAGTATTTTAGATATATCTTTAATTTTCAAATCTTCATAATACTTCAAAATAATTACTTCTTTTTGTTTTTCTGGTAGCTCTTTTAATGCTTTATCAATTGAATTTTTTTGTTCTATTCTTGATAATTCATTAGAATCATTTTCTTTATAAGTTTGATTATCATCTAATTCTTCTAACTCCACTTTATTCTCGTCAAAATAAGTGTTACATACATTCATTGCTATTGTAATTAAATAACTTTTAAATTTTCCTCTATGTTTATAAGTTCCTATATATTTAATCAATTTCAAGAATGTTTCCTGTGTTAAATCATAAGAAAGTGAGCTATTTCCTGTTTTATAATAACAAAATCTATAAATATCATCATAATATTTCTTAATTAATATCTCTAATAATTCTTTATTTCCGTGCTGTATTTTATAGATTAATTCTTTATCTTCCAAGTAAATACCTCCTTTCTTTCTTTTATAAACTAGCTTACATATAATATAACTTAAAAAAATATAAAAAAGATTTAAAATTTTATTAAATTTTTAAATCTTTTCATTTTAATGTTTTATTAATTATAAATTAAATATATATTTTTGTATAATGTGCGATTTTAAATTTAAAATATTATTTTATTTCTTCATCTCTTGAAATTGTAATTTGTTGCTCTACTTATTTTCGATTAAATCGGTATAATATATAATTTCTTTACCTAATTTTTTTGCATAATCTATTTCTAATTTTGTACTATCTCCAATATAATTATTTATATTTACTACTAATATAGCATCTGATAACTCTATTCTTTTAAAATGTGACTCTTTCAATTTTATTAATTGCTCTTTAGTTCTCTTCATTTTATCTGATACTGGATATACTGGTGTAAGAATACAATATCCTTCTAATGCCATCTTTTCAGCAACTGTCATCATTTCATTTTTAAATTTTAAGCTTCCACATAGTGTTACTATTTTCATTACAACACCTCTAACTTTCTAATAATTGTCGATTCCTGTACCATTTTTTAAATATACTTTTATCTGTCTTATGATATGAGGTATATTATAGTTTCCTGCAAATTTAGAATTATCTAATAGTTTCTCATTTATAGCTACCCATTCTAATTTATTTTTTTCTTCCACTAAATCTACTTCACGTTTTAAAATCCCATAATAAACTTGTAAATTATTTTCATATTTAAAGTAATTCAAATCCATAAAATGTTCTAATTCTATATCTTGATTAGAAATTCCTGTTTCTTCAAATAATTCTCTATACGCAGCATTATCATTAGATTCATTTTCTTCTACTTTGCCTCCTACAAAATTATATAGTCCTTTATATGGTTCTTTTGCTCTAATACAAAAAAGTACCTTATCTAAGTTCGTATTAAACACTACTATTAAGTTCAATTTTCTCATTCTTTCCTCCTTCATTTTCTATCTACAATTTTACCTACAACAAGTGAGCAACAAACATAATAAAAGACTACATGTTACTATTTTTTATTGTCAGCCATTTTTTATTCCTACATATTAATAAAGCGAAGTTCACTTTTAAGTTATTATTTATTTATTTCATATCTTGTACTTGGTCCGTTTCCAATTTTAACCAAAACACCATTTTCAACTAATTTATTTAATATTGTTGATGTAGTTGTCTTTTCTTTATTAATTAGTGCTTGAGCATTAATTCTTGTTATAGATCCATTTTTTTCAATATATTTTATAATTATATCCATATCACCTTTACTATTATTTTGTATAGCAACATTATTCAATGATATTTTAGGTAATTTTACAACAAATGATGACGGTAATACATCTATCTCGAAATTTAATCCAATTTTATTATAATATGATTTTACTCTTCTTAATCCACTTCCTATTGCTTCTACCCTCTTTATTCTCATAAAAATAGATTGTAAGTAAGGATTTCTTGAAGTTGATAGACCTGCTAGTATATCATCAAGTGTTATGTTTCCATATAAAGATCCAAAACTAATAACTTCTATTCCATTATTTTTATATAAATTAAGTATATTAGATGTTAACGTTCCATAATCTCTGTGTATAAGAGAATTTAACACAATTTCTCTTAAAATAAATTCTGGATATTCTTCAATATCTTCTCTAACACTCGTATTAATTAATCCATATGTTGCTGTATTATTTTTTAAATAATCAATTATAGTATCATAAATTTCCAAGATTGATCCTTTAAATTCTTTTCTATCTAAAAAATTATTCTTTTCATTTGATTGATACACAGCTAACTTAAATGTAAATGGATTTTGGTCAGAGAATAATAATCCTAAGTTTGTATATTTTTGATTTGCAGTAAAATGCAAATTTTCTTTTATATTATTTTCATTTATATTAATATTATTTTCTTCTAAGGCTTTACTAATATAATCAAAAGTTAATTCTTGATTACTTGAAATTGATGTTTCAAATGATAAGCTACTATTTTTTATTATCAATTGTTTTACTGTTTCTTCTGTTGCAGGAATCGAGCAAGAGCAAGTTCTTAAGTATGTTCCTTTTACAATTCCTTTTTCTTTTAGATAATAAATATCAATTCCTTTTGAAACTTTTATAATAATATATTCTTTATCTTCAATTTTTCCTGTATTTATTGAAACAAAAATTCTAGCATCTGGATATATATTTGTTCGTATGCCATTAAAAATCTTTTCTTCAATGTCTTTGCAATTATTCATTCCTTTTAAATTTCCATTATCATCATATCCAATATATATAGTTCCAGAATTTGTGTTCAAAAAAGCTATGATCTCTTTATATATTTTTTCTGTATAATTTTCTTTAAATTCTATTGATTCATTCTCATTCATGCTACTTACCTCTATTTTAAATCGTTCAATCGTTCAAAATATCGTTCAATCGTTCGACTATAGTATAACACTTTTATTATAAATTATACAAGATATATTTTTGAATTTTACACTTTTCCATATCTACTTCTACCTCTCTTCTATTGTTTATTTATGTGTGCAACAAAAAAAGAGATATTGATTAAATTCAATACCTCGTAATTTTTTTATTATTCAATTTTTGTAATGTTTGCTAAAGTAATTTGATTTACTTATTGTAATTTACCTTTTGGCTTTTTTATTTACATATTTGCAAACAAATAAATAAAACATAATCAAGCCAGAAATTCCTATTAAAGTAAAACCTATATTATCTAAATTATAGCCATTTTCCTTAATATATCTTTCCAATTCTCCTAATTTAAACATTCCCTCTGTAATATACAAAGTTTCCTTTTTTCCAAATGAGTGATAAATAGTCAATTTACCAGACTTCCACCCTTGACCTAATATAATTTTAGTAATATTGTCTGTATTTTCTATTTCTCCATTTAATGACTGATAAACTAAATCTTTATTTTTTGAATTTACATTTATTACAATACCTTCTTTATTAAAAAGAGAAAACGCAAATAAAATTCCCAATATTGCAACTATTATTAATATGCAATTTGTTTTTCTCATTATTCTTTAGCCTCCAAATACTACTTTATTTTCATCTATCCTATCACAAAAAATAATGATTATCAACTAACTATCTATTCAAAATATTGTCTATTAAAAAATTGGTAACAAAAATGGAAGTTGAACTATAACAAATTCAATTGTAAGAATAATTATTGAAAATAAAGATCCATCTGTTTCTCTACTCATTTCTACACTCCATAGTATAAAAAACATTATCGTTATACTTATTATGCTACAAATCAATGCCAAATGCCTATTTCTCACTATTTTATTTTTATTCTCAAGTTTTTGTTTATAAGGTTGTTGTATAAAATAAGTTATTACTCTAAAGCATAATGAAATAATTGCCAAAATCAATAAATTTTTTGCATAAGGTGCTTTTATAAATGGAATATTTATTCTATCAAAAAAGCCTAAATGTATAAGCCAAAGTTCAATTACACCTAATGATAATCCCCATACAATCATCAATATATCATATTTTTTGCTTGTTTTATTTTCCATAGATATCTCTCCTTACAAATGTTCTCATTTTATTCTTTTACTATTTTATCAATACATAGATAAACAAATATCATAATCAAAGAGATTAATAATCCAACATAAAATTCTGGAAAAGCAAATTCTATACTATTTTGAATACTCATTTTTCCTGTTATATTCATTATGTGCCAAGTAAAAAACTCATATATTTCCGAAACTACAATTCCTATCGTTCCTAATATACCTAGTATTTTATTTGTTTTCTCATTCTCAAATGATGCCCATACTCCTGCCAAAAATACTAGCATAGATATAATACCTATTGGATTAAGCAAGTTTATTAAACCACTAATTTCCTGTACACCTTTCATTCCTCCATATTGATTTAATAACATTGGTAATAAACTAATTAAAAATGCTATTGTTAATATAATTTTCTTTTTCATAAATACCTCCACCAAAAATTACTAAATTGTAATTTGTATTTAACCTTGACCTCTTTGGGTATTTATAAAGTTTATAATTCCATTTTCCTCTAATTTTTTTCTTAGTCTATTTACATTAACAGTCAAAGTATTATCATCTACAAATTCATCGGATTGCCATAATTCATCCATTATTTCATCTCGTGAAACAATTCTGCCTTTGTTATACATCATCAATTTCAAAATATGAAACTCATTTTTTGTTAATTCAATTTCTTTATCATTATATTTCAAATTTCCTTTTAATAACTCTAAAGAAACACCTTTATACCTCTATACAGTCTAAATAATTTGCATTCTTAGTTCTCTTTAATACTGCCGAAATATGCCCTAGTAAAATCTGCATATTATATGGTTTTGTAATATAATCGTCTGTCCCTAAATTCATACTTACAATTTCATCCATATCATTATTTCTTCTAGTTACAATGATTATTGGAGTTTCCGTTTTCTTTCTTAATTCTCTACATATATAAAATCCGTCATAATATGGTAGATTAATATCAAGTATAATTAAGTCCGTTTTATTTTCTATAATATCTTCTATTATATTTTGATAATTATCACTTGTTTCTGTTTCATAACCATACTTATTTAATAGTTCCATTAATTCTCTTTTTAATGTTTAATCATCTTCTATTACAAATATTTTCATTAAATTACCTCTTTCTGTGTATATATGAAAAAATACTATATAGCTTTCAAGTTATTCTTTTGCTGTGCTTGATTACTTGGTAGATTATATCCATTTTAAGACAGATGGAGAAAATTTCCTTTCTATGCCTGACAAAAGCATTTACTCATAAATATTTTAAAGGTAGTTATGCGATAGTTTTCACTATCACACACCTACCCTAGTTAGCAAACTATGTCATCTACTTTGTATCAATTAACAATTCTTTTGGATTCTTTCTTAAACTACTTATAGATGATATCACTAAAGATATTATAAGTACAAAAGACATAAATAAAATTACGTATATCATTGATTTTGGTAATATATTAATATCTAAACTTGTTAAAGTTTTATTAAAGCCGTCTACTTCTGCTCCTCCACCAAGTCCACTAGATGCTGATTGCTTTGCTATTTGTTTAGCTATGTTTCCAGTGACTTTATTTAATATATTATTTCCTATTATATTCCCTGTATAAACTGCTAAGAAATATGACCCTATATATGCAGGAATTGATATAAACAATAACTCAATAACAAATTGTCCAAAAATTTTCAATTTTGATATTCCTAATGATAGAAAAATTGCTATTTCTTTTTTTCTAGCATTCATCCATAAAAGTAATAATAATGAAACTGTAATACCTGCAAATATTAATGAAGCAGCAAATAATTTGTTTGCTATTGAATATATACCAGATATTGATTGTTGTAGTGCTGGATAATTTGTTGAACTTTTAATTAAATTGTATTGTTTCCAATTTATATCAAGTTTTTTAATATTTTTAATGACTTGATCCAAATTTTTATCACCTTTTACAAAAAATGTTGCATCTTGATATACTGCAGTATCTTCTGTGTTTCCATAAACTTTTGCAGCTGTATCTAAATCTGTTATTAATGTATTTTCGTAAAGTTCTTGTGCAGAAGTTACACTACTTTCATTGTGACCATCGAAAATTCCTTTTATTTCTACTTCTACTGTTTCATTTGCTCCTTTTTCATTATCTGCATCAAATAAATTTGACTTAATTTTTATTTTATCTCCAATTTTCAAATTGTTTTTTTTAGCTAAGTCTTTATGTATTAAAATCTTACTTTTGTCATTTTCTTCTAAATGTTCTCCTTCTATTAATTTGTAAGCTCCTGACACAAATTTATTTTCTTTTGATGAATCATTAACTCCTGTTAGCATAACTGTTCTTTTAAAATTTTCTGCTCTTTCTGGTGATTGATTTGCAATTGTTTTTTTAGTTTCTATAATATCATTATCCACCAAATCAGCTACACTATTTATTCTCTTTACAAAAGAAGAAATATCTTCAGATTCAGCTATTTTTTTTATGTCTTTTCCTTTTATATTCCCTCCACCTCTAGGTGTCCCAAGATTAACTCTTCTATTTATTTCCATAGAAAAACTATTTGTTATATTTTTAAAAGTTTCCTCTGAAGCTCTATTAGTAGCATCTTTAATTGCCAAGCTAATCAGACTAAGTGTTGACATAGCCATAATAACTAATAATATTATTATTGATTTTAAACTTTTTCTTGTTACATATGCAAAAGCATTTTTTATCATCAATATCCCCCCTAATTAATTTTACTTATCTTTCTTAATTTTTTGTCACTTAATTCTAAAATAATATCAGCAGAATTTGCAACTTCCTTACTATGTGTTACAACTATTACACATTTATTTCTCTCTTTAGCCAATCTTTTTAATATTTCTATTATTTCTCCTGCAGTATCACTATCAAGATTACCTGTAGGTTCATCAGCTAGAATTACTGGTGCTTCTGATGCTAATGCTCTTGCTATGGCTACTCTTTGTTGTTGGCCACCAGATAGTTTCATTACATTTCTATTTATCTGACTTTTATCAAGTCCCAATTTTAGCAAAATATCTTCTGATGCCTTTTTATTTACTAATCTAACATTTTCTATTGGTGTTAAATAATCAATTAAATTATAATTTTGAAAAACTAATGTTATATTGTTTTTTCTATGATTACTATACCCTTTGTTCTCTATATCCTCATTTTTGAATAGAATTTGACCTTTTTGTGGTTTGTCTAGTCCTGCTAATAATGAAAGTAATGTTGACTTCCCTGCTCCTGATTTTCCTATTATTGCATAAAATTGTCCAAGTTCAAACTTTTGATTTACTGATGACAAAATCTTCTCTTTTGAATTTGAATAATTATATGTTACATTTTTTATTTCTAATATATCCATTGCAATCTCCTAACTTATCTTTGATAATATTTCTTTTGGTTTTTTTACTAATATCATTGCACTTGCAATAATAACTGATAAAACAATAATTACTATTAATATTCCATAACTTTGTAAAAATATTGTAATATTTGATATTAAATTATCATTTTTTAGTAGATTATTAATATTTATTGTCGAATTATCAGAATTGATAAATCCACCTATTATTTGATTTAATATCACATTTCCTAAAAATAAAGATAATACTATAGATGGTAGTGATATAAATATCAACTCAAATATAAATTGAGTTATAATTTTTGCTTTACTTATTCCTATTGATAATAGTATTCCTATTTCATAAATTCTTTCCCTTAGCCATAAAATTAATATTAATGATAAAACTATTATTCCTCCTGCCATAATTGAATATGTCATAATTTTTATTATATGTTTTATTCCACTTACAGATTCTAAGGTTTCTTCATATGCACCGTCATCTTTTTCGATATTGAATTGTGACCAATCAATTTTTATTTCTTTAATTTTATTTAACACTATATCTGTATCTTCTGAACTGTCTGAAAATATTTCAAGTTTGTTTACAACTTTATTGTTTTCTGCTTTGTTTAATGCTGTTTGGCTTGATTCATAATCGATAAATACCATATTTTCACTAAAGTCTGATGTCATTCCTGTGTATTTTTCTTGTCTTTTTCCAGAAAAAATACCAATAATCTCAAATTCATATTCTGTTTTTATTTCATTGTTGTTTAAATCAAATAGTTCAAGACGAATTTTATCATTTAATCCTAAATTATTTTTTTGTGCCAGTTCTTCATGTATAATAATTTTTTCTCTATCATCTTTTTCAATATGTCTACCTTTTGTAAGAGTAAAAATTCCACTATTAAATAAATTATTCTTTTCAGTATTATTTGTAGCTTCTACTGAAAGTATATTCTTGAATTCTTCTGGCAAATCATCTCTTTCGACCATTTGCATTCCTTCTACTGCGTTAATATTAGTAGGTTTTGCTAATCCGTCATATTGGTTAATTGTTTCTTTTATCTCTTTTATATTTTCTATTTCTTTAAATTGATTTGTTTCAAAGTTTTCATTGTTGTTTTGTGTTATTGATAAAGATGTATTTGATAATTTATATAAATTATTTTCTAAGTTGCTTGTTGATTTCATTATGTTTAAACATGAGTATAAGCATGAAAGAACTATTGTTAAAATAATAAATATAATAACTGTTCTACTCCTTTTTCTCAAGATATATGCTATAGCATTTTTTAACATTTTTATCAATCTCCTTTATATATATTTAATAGATTCCATTCTTTTTACTACTTTCCATCTATTATGTATGAATTATATGCTATTCCATTTGGCACATTATATTGATTCTCAAATAATTCAATATCTTTATAATCTGCTCCGATATATATTATATCATCAGAAATGATAATATCTTTCATTTTTATCACAATCATTTCTATGTAACAAATCTCACACAAAAAGCTTTATCTATATTTATTCAACTTCTTTTGACCAAAGTCCATGTTTATTACAAAAAGAATAAATTTTACTTCCTTTAACATATGGAAATATTACACAGGCTTCTTCATCTGGCAATAAAAATTTCTTTATAATTTTATTATTTGCTAACATTGCAATCCATTCTATAAAATGGTCTTCTTCCATAACATGGTTAACCTTTACAATTATATGATTATCTATTACTTCATAGTTTGGTACATGTTTTTCAAAAGATGCGTCTACACTATTTGGAGCTAATTCTATCATTTCTTCACCGCAACATTTAATACTACAATTATCACTAGTACAATCTTTTATGACTTCAACTAATGCTTGACATTTAGAACATCTTTTTATTACTAATTCTTTTTTCATAAATTCCCTCCATATTAATTATATTTCTCATAAGAATAGTTTTTCTATATTTTAATAATTTTCAGCTTTAATTTCGAAATATGCTTTTGGATGGCTACATACAGGGCAAACCTCTGGAGCTTTTGTTCCAACAACAATATGTCCACAATTTCTACATTTCCATATTTTAACTTCTCCTGCTTCAAATACTTTTCCATCTTTTACATTTTCTAATAATTTTAAATATCTTTCTTCATGTTCTTTTTCAATTTTACCAACTTCTTCAAATAAGTATGCAATATGGTCAAAACCTTCTTCTTTAGCTATTTTAGCAAATTCAGCATACATATCTGTCCATTCATAATTTTCTCCATCAGCAGCAGCATTTAAGTTCTCAACTGTTGTTCCAATTTCTCCACCATTTAATAATTTAAACCACATTTTTGCATGTTCTTTTTCATTATCAGCTGTTTCTTGGAAAATTGCAGCTATTTGTTCATATCCTTCTTTTTTTGCTTTACTGGCAAAATATGTATATTTATTTCTTGCCTGAGATTCTCCGGCAAAAGCCGTCATTAAATTTTGCTCTGTTTTTGATCCTTTTAATTCCATAATTATTACCTCCTAATACTTTTTACCTATGCAAAATATCACATTATTGAATTAAAGTCAATATTTTTTGATGTTAGAATAAAATTAAAAATACACCTTGTAATTTGTATTTAATCTTAATTTAATTTCTTATATATTTCTCTATTGAATTGTATTTATCTGGAGATATTCTATATATTCCATTATAAGGTTGTTCAATAAAGTATTAATCCTAAAAATAAACCACGAAAAATTAATTCTTCCAATAACGCCACTATAAAATAATATATTAATTTATTTTTACCATCTATAAGTAAAGTTGAGAAATTATTATTTTCTATTATCATATTTTGTTTCACAATCATATAAACTAACAAAACTAATAACACTGCAAAAAAGGTTCCACTTACAAAATTCAATATATCTACTTTTCTAAATCTTAAACCTATTGTCTTTAACATATTATCTCCTCAACAAATTACTATTTTTTATTATCTGCCATTTTTTATTCATACATATTAATTATTTTTAAGTTATTATTTATTTATTTCATATCTTGTACTTGGCCCGTTTCCGATTTTAACCAAAACACCATTTTCAACTAATTTATTTAATATTGTTGAGGTAGTTTTCTTTTCTTTATTAAAAATAGAAAAACATAGTTCTAATTTCTAAAACTATGTTTTTCTTCCTCTCTTTATTTTTTAATCTCTTTTAAAAACTTATCTAATATTACTAATATTTCACTAACTATTAGTATTCCTAATATTATAATTACTAGCCATTTTAATACTCCCATATATCCTAATTCATTATAATCTAAGAAGAAATAAGCAAACTGTCTTGATCCCCCTATATTATAAAATGATCCCCCTAAATTACTATAAGTATATACATATACTACATAATTTAATGGTTGTATTAACCAAAGAATTGGATAAAAAAATTTAAAATGGCCTTTTTCATCAAATATTATATAATCTAATAATACTAGTAACGGTGAAACCGTATGTACCAAGAAATTGGCCAACACCTTGTTACTAATACTGTTTTGGAGTGCATCCATTTGAAATCCTCCTGGTGCTAATGCTATGTGATAAATAATTGCTGTTATTGCAATAGCTATTACTAGCCCTCCCTTTATTAAATAATATATATCTGTTTTGTATTGTCTATCTAACAATTCTAAAGTTAGTACAATTATAAAAGCAATTAAACATATAACATTGCTTTGCAATGTATAATATGACATTAATGCTCGTATTGAGTATGTGTTAGATAAGTTTAAAAAGATTCCAGCAATAAGAGAGAAAATTGTGAACATTTTATAACAGATACTAATTATTTTCCGAGTCATAAAACGTCCTCCTTTCTTCTACTTATTATATTAATTTTATTATATCACATTACTTTAGCTTTTTATAGTCATATTTGAAAAATTTACATAAATATGTTATAATATAGGCATAAAAAATATTAGGAGGTTTTTACTATGACAAAAAACAAAAAAATGACACTGGAACAAATGGATCACTTCTTACGGCATGTAGAAATGCATGTAAATGAATTTCGGCAAGGCTCTTTTACTAAAGGAAGTAGCTATTTAAAGAAACTGAAAGAAGCTCAGAAACTTGCTTTGGATGTTTCACACGATATTATTCATGTAATGAGAACCAAACAGTTTCGTGGCTATGAAAACGCCGATTTTTGCTATGATGTTTCGCTTCCAGAAGATATCAAGCATCATCATTTTAGGCATTTTGATGCATCCAGCTTTAGAGTTGGCTGCAAATTAAAAGCAACAATTGATCTGGGACTTATTCCAGAACAACTTATTGTTCTTTCTGTGGAAGATGCTGAACAGCAGATGAATGAACTTGGCTGGGCAATTCAAGACGCAGGAGTTTTTATTAAAATTCTAGAAGAGTATTTTAATAAACCACAAACAATTTATAAGAAAATGTCTCTTGAACAGATGGATCATTTTCTCAGACATGTAAAAATGCATGCTGAAGAACTCGAAAATGAAACTTTTTCCAAAGACATAGGATATCTTGAAAAACTGAAATTTGCTCAGTATAAAGCAAAAGATGTTGCACATGACCTCTTCCATGTCATGAGGGAAAAAGGATTTGAAGGGTATAAAGATAATGATTTTAATCCATATATTCCTTTGCCAGATGATTACAAGCAACATACTTTTAGAACATTTGATTATGAGTCATTTAGGCTTGCAATCAATGTTAAGTATATTATGACATTAGGAATGGTAATGGAAAGAGACATTCCTCTTAATGAAGATGAAGCAAGAAAACAAATGGAAATCCTCTATTCTGCTCTTGAAGACGCAGAAGTTTTTATCCAGATGTTAGAAGAATATTTTGCACAACAAGAGCAATAAAACTTCCTAAAGCCGAGAGAATACTTCCCTCGGCTTTTCTTTTACTTTTAGTTTTTATAATTTTTTAGATAAGAATCCATTTTTTCAATAAACTCAGCATTATTCTTTGTTTGAGTCATTTGAGTAATAATTTGTTCAGTAACATCTGCTACTGGTAAATTGTTTAATGCTTTTCTTAAGGCAAATACAGTTTCCATTTCAGGTTTTGTTAATAATAAATCTTCTCTCCTTGTTCCAGATTTATTTATATCTATTGCTGGGAAAATACGTTTTTCTGATAGTTTTCTATCTAGATGTACTTCCATATTACCTGTTCCCTTAAACTCTTCAAATATAACATCATCCATTCTACTTCCTGTTTCTATTAATGATGTTGCTAATATTGTTAAGCTTCCACCATTTTCAATATTTCTAGCTGCTCCGAAGAATTTCTTTGGTTTATGTAATGCTGCAGGATCAAGACCACCAGATAATGTTTTTCCTGATGATGGCATTACTAAGTTATATGCTCTTGCTAATCTTGTAATACTGTCTAATAAAATGACTACATCTCTGTTATGCTCTATGATTCTTTTTGCTCTTTCTAATACCATTTCTGCAACTTTTACATGATGTTCTGGCATTTCATCAAATGTTGAGTATATAACTTGTCCTTTTATTGAACGTTTCATATCTGTTACTTCTTCTGGTCTTTCATCAATTAAAAGTACAATTAATTCTACTTCTGGGTTGTTTCTAGAGATACTATTTGCAATTTTCTTTAAAAGTGTTGTTTTACCTACTTTGGGAGGAGCAACAATCATTCCTCTTTGCCCTTTTCCAATTGGTGAAATTAAATCTATTATTCTCATTGCATATTCTGTTGGAGTTGTTTCAAGTTTTAATCTCTCATTAGGATAAATAGGTGTTAATTCATCAAATCTTTTTCTTTTGGCAGCTTTTTCTGGATGCTCTCCATTGACTTCACCAACGAATATTAATGATGGAAATTTTTCATCTTCTTTAGTTCTTGAGATTCCCTTTATAATATCACCTGTATCTAATTTGAATCGTCTAATTTGTATTGGTGATATGTAAACATCTTTAGGGCTTGATAAATAATTATCACCTCTTAAGAAACCATATCCATCTGGTAATACTTCAAGAATTCCTTCTACTATTTCATCATCGTCATTTGTTACTTTATAGTCGATTACAGCTTCTTCTACATCTTGTAATTGTTCTTCATCATTTTTGTCATATCTTATTTCTTCTTTTTCTTCTTGTGGTTTTGATGTTTCTGCAACTTGTTTTAGTAATGCAATTAATTCTTCTTTTTTTAATTTTGAAATATTTCTGATATTTTGTTCTTTTGCAAAGTTTCTCAACTCTAATAATGTCATATTTTCTAATTCTGACATAACTACCTCCTATATTTTACTTAATTTAATACTATTTTATATAATGGATTTTTTAATAGATTTAATAAAAATAAACCCTTAAAACTTGAATGCGTTTTAAGGATTTATTTAGTGCTATCGACATAAACTCTTTCATTTGGTAAATACATTCCTAGTTTTTCACGTGCTAATTTTTCTATATATTCTAGTGAATCTGTGTTCTTTTTTTCTTGCTCTAAATCTTGTTTATTTTGATTTAAGTCATTCTCTGCAACTTCTATTTTTGAAGATAAATCTTTTATATCATCTTTATAATGAGATATATTAATTTGTTGTTTTATCAACATAATTATCCATACTATTAATGCTACTATAAACACATTTCTAAGTAATTTGCTTTTTTTCATGTGTACTCTCCATTTTCTTTTTTAAAAATTCTTACATATATATTATTCTTCATTTTTTACAAAATTCCCCTTTTTTATTTTAAATTTTTTAATAATTTTGTTGAATGTTGCTAATAATACTATAATAATTTTTTTAATAAACAGATTTATAACTTTAAATGGTACTTTTAATATAGATATTATAAAAGTTGTAATAGTGGTAAATACTTTTATTACAATGTTACTTAATGTTGTCATATATAAAAGGACTCCTATGCTTATACCTAAAAGGACATATATTCGCAGTTCACCATTGTTAAAATACCATATGCTATATAAGACTATAATTCCAGCTAAAATCCAGAATAGAATATCTTGAATGTATGTTACTATATTTGAGGTTTTTATGCTTCTTCTTAAGATTCTAAAAAAATCGAATAAAATTCCTATTACTACTCCTGTTAATGAGAAAACTAAAAATAAATATGCTTGATTTTGAACCATAATTCTGCCTTCCTATTTAAATATTTTGCTTAATATTGTTCCTGCATTTTTCTCTTGTTTATTTTGACTATATGCTAAGCTTGAAATTTCACCTTCTATTATTACTTCTGCTGTGTCTAGACTTAATTTGTTAATTCTGATGTTTTCACCTTTTACAGTTAATAGACCTAATTCTGTATCTACCATTACTACTTGATCATCAAAACTTAATACATCATTTACTCCAGATACACTTAGCTTTCCCCTATTCTCTAATACTAAATTTTGTACTATATTAGGGTTGACATTTATATTCATACTTTTTCTTTCATCAATCATATTCTTTCATCCTTTCGTATATAAATTCTCTATACTAAATTATAATATGCAGAAAATACTATAAATAGAACTAATTAGGTACAAAAAGAAGATGCTAATTAAAGCATCCTCTAATTCTTTTTATTTAAGTCTTTCTTCAATACTTTTTAGCATCTCTTGATATTTATCTAGTTTAGTTTTTTCTTCGTTTATTTTAGCTTCTGGAGCCTTATTAACGAATCCTGGATTAGCTAACATCTTACTTGCTCTTTCAATTTCTGCTATAACCTTTTTCTTTTCATCTTCAAGACGTTTTTTCTCTTCTTCAACATCAACTAATTCTTCAAACGGAATATAAACTTCCATTCCATTTGAAATGATTGAAATAGCATTTTGTGGTATATTATCTTTATTATCTTGAATTGTAATCTCGTTTGCAAATCCTAATTTTTCAATAAAAGCTTTAGATTGTTCAATATCATTTTTATATTCAGTTGTAACAAAAATTAATTTTGCTTTTTTACTTGGATGTACATTCATATTTGCTCTAACATTTCTAATTTGTGTTATAACCTCTTTTAAATTTTCTATAAAGTCTTTACTTGTATCATATTCTACTGAAGTATTTGCTTCTGGCCAATCTGAAACCATTAGGTCTTTATCATCTGGATTCACTAATTTAGAATAGATTTCTGATGTGATAAATGGCATAAATGGATGTAACAATTTTAAGCTGTTTCTAAGTACATAATTTAATACATAACATACTTGTGCTTTTTCTTGCTTATTTTGGCTATATAGCCTTGATTTTGCCATTTCTATATACCAGTCACAGAATTCATTCCAGATGAAATTATAAATATTTTCAAGTGCTACACCTAAATCATAATCATTAATATTTTGTGATACTGTTTTTATTAAATTATTTAATTTGTTTAGTATCCATCTATCTTCAACTCTTAAATCTGTTTCTTTTTTAATGTCATCTTCTAATGAATTAATTACGAATTTTGACGCATTCCATAATTTATTAGCAAAATTTGATGCTTGGTCAAGTTTTTCTGGCATATATTTAATGTCATTTCCCGCAGAAGTTCCATATAATAATGAAAATCTTAATGCATCAGTACTATATTTATCAACTATATCTAATGGATCAATTCCATTTCCTAATGATTTTGACATTTTTCTACCTTGACTATCTCTTACTATTCCATGTATTAAGATGTCACTAAATGGTTTTTCATTCATTAATTCTAAACCTGAGAAAATCATTCTTGCTACCCAGAAGAATATTATGTCATATCCTGTTACTAATACATTTGTTGGATAAAATGTTTTTAAATCTTCTGTGTTATGAGGCCAACCTAATGTTGAGAATGGCCATAATGCAGAACTGAACCATGTATCTAATGAATCTTCATCTTGATGTAATTTTGTTGAACCACATTTTTCACATTTTTCTGGTGCAGTTTTACTTACATTTATATGTCCACATTCATCACAATAATATGCTGGAATTCTGTGTCCCCACCACAATTGACGAGATATACACCAATCTTGAATATTTTCCATCCAGTTAAAATATGTTTTTTCATATCTTTTTGGAATAAATTTAATGTCATCTTCTTTTACTGCTTTTATTGCAGGTTCTGCTAATTCTTTCATCTTTACAAACCATTGTTCAGAAATTCTTGGTTCTATTGTATTATGACATCTGTAGCATTTTCCAACATTGTGAGTATAGTCTTCTGTTTTTACAAGTGCTCCTATTTCTTCTAATTTTTTAACTATTAATTTACGTGCTTCTAATGTGGTTAAACCTTTGTATTCTGGTACTAAATCTCCCATTATTGAACTATCATCAAATACTTCTACAATTTCCAAATTATTTCTTAGTCCTGCTTGATAGTCATTCATGTCATGTGCTGGAGTAATTTTTACACAACCTGTTCCAAAGTCTTTTTCTACAAAGTCATCTGCAATTATTGGAATTTCTTTATTCATTATTGGTAGTATACATGTTTTTCCTACAATGTCTTTATATCTTTCATCATCTGGATGTACTGCTACTGCTGTATCTCCAAGCATTGTCTCAGGTCTTGTTGTTGCTACAATTACATATTTGTCTGTGCCTTTTATTTGATATCTAATATGCCATAAATGTGATGCTTCTTCTTCAAATTCTACTTCTGCATCTGATATTGATGTATGGCATGATGGACACCAGTTTATCATTCTTGTTCCCTTATATATTAATCCTTTATTATATAAGTTTACAAATTGTTCTAAGACAGCTTCTGATAAACCTTCATCCATTGTAAATCTTGTACGGTCCCAATCGCATGAACATCCGAGTCTACGTTGTTGTTTTTGGATTGTTCCTCCATATTCTTTTGTCCATGCCCATGCTCTTTCTAAAAATTGTTCTCTTGTTATATCAGCTTTTGTTAATCCTTCTTCTTTTTTCATTTTTTCTACAACTTTTACTTCTGTTGCTATTGCAGCATGATCTGTTCCTGGAATCCATAATGTATTATATCCACACATTCTTTTATATCTTATTAATACATCTTGTAATGTCCCATCTAATGCATGTCCCATGTGTAATTTTCCTGTTACATTTGGTGGTGGCATTACTATGCAATAACTTTCTTTTGTTTTGTCCATTGATGGCTTAAAATAGCCTTTTTGTTCCCATTCATTATACAGTTTTTCTTCAAATTCTTTTGGATTGTATTTGTCATTTAATTTTTTTTCACTCATTTTATCGTCTCCTTTTAATAAAATTTCACTTTATACTTACAAGAAAATATTTCATTTGGTTCTAATTGTTTTATATTTTCTTTGTCTTTAAAAATTTGATTACTATCAATCTTATCTGCTGTGTTTTGCCATGGTTCTATGCAGACGAAAGGTGCTCCTTTTTTTGACCACAATGCCAAATATGGAAAATCTGTAAAATCAAATTCTAATATTTTTTTATTTGTTTCTTTATTCTGCAAAATAACTTTATTTGATTTTATATTTTTCATTATTATTGCATCATTGTCAAATATGTTAGCTGTTAGATGTATTTTATTATTTTCTAAAATATTGTTTGCTTTTTCTATATCTATTAATCCCGTTTTTAATTTTAAGAATTTTATTTTATCTTCTTTTTCATCAAATACTATTTCATATTGTCCTGTACTATAATCACAACTAAATGCTGGATGTCCGCCTAGTCCAAAATATATCTTCTTATTGTCTATGTTTTTCACTTGATATTCTACTTGTAATGTGTCTTCCATTATTTTATATATTACATGTAATTCAAATTTATATGGATATTTTTTTAGTGTTTCTTCATTATATGTTAATACATAATGATTTTCTTCAATTTGGTTAAATTCCATGTCTCTTGCAAAACCATGTTGCGACATTTCATATATTTGTCCTTCTATTTTTGCTTTTGAGTCTTTTATTTGTCCTACTATTGGAAATAGTACTGGTGATTGTCGGTTCCAAAATGTTTTTCCATCAAATAACATTTCTTTTCCATTATGTTGGATACTTGTTAATTCTGCTCCTTGTTTTTTTGTTTTGATTTCTAACATATTCTTCTCTCCTTTCTGTACCAAAAAAACTCGCCTATATGCTTATTTGCATAAGGGCGAGTTTATATCTCACGGTACCACCTTAATTATTATCTATTTTATTTTTGGATAACATCTCATTTTGCTTTAACGCAGCATACGGATAAACTTAAGTTTATTGTCAGATTATCAACTCCAAAGCTACCTTCCATTTACCTTAGTTTAAGAAGCTTTCAGCCTATGACTTCTTTTCTCTACTAAATAAGTATAAATGTACTCCTCTTTTTCTTCGTTTTTATTATTATGCCAATATATTATCATATTATTATGTGAATTGCAAGTGTTTTTATTATATTATTCCTCAATTCCATAAAATAATTTTAAAACGCTTGTATATACTGGGAATTTTACTTTTCGAATACAATCAATGACTTCTTGAACATTGTATTCTACATATAATTGGTTATATTCTACTTTATTTTTATTAATATTTAATATTCCATATGGTGCATAGTTCGTTTTTCCGGGACATCCTAATGCTCCAGGATTTATGTATGTTTTACTATTTTTAAAATTATAAACTTCTTTGTGCGTATGTCCATACAAATATATGTCGGCAGATATCTCATTAAACATTATTTCATTTTCTTCTACACTAGCTCTTTTTATGTGTTTTCTAAAACTTCCGTCTTTGTTCATTGGATAGTGAGCAATATAAATTTTATTTCCTTCTATTTCGTATATTATTTCTTTTGGCAATTTTGCTATAAATTCTAGTGATGAATTACTTAATCCTTTTTTTAGCCATTCATCTCTTTGTAATTGTTCATCACTTACTTTTATTTTTTCATCATGCACCACTTTAGGCATTCCTTCAATTATATATTTCTCGCGATTTCCTCTAACTGTAATTATTTTAGGACCTATACTTATTATTTTTTGCACTACTTCTTCTGACATTGGAGCTCCACCTATTAAATCTCCTAGGCAAATTATTTTATCTATGTTTTCCTTTTTTAATTGTTTCAAAACTGCATCTAATGCTTTTTTATTTCCATGTATATCTGAAATTATTCCAATTTTCATAATATTTGCTCCTTTCATGTCATGAATTGCAAAATAGCAAAGTTATTAAAACCTTGCTATTTTTTATTATTTCAATTAAAATGCTCTTCTAAATAATTCTATAAAGTCTTCTCTTGAGACTTCTCTTGGGTTACCTGGTTTGCAAGGGTCTTGCATAGCTTTATCAGCTAGCATTCCAAAATCTTCTTCTCTTGCACCAACTTCTCTAACAGTTTGAGTAATTCCAACTGATTTAGAAAGTTCAGAAATCATCCATACAAATGTATTTATAACATCTTGATCATTTAAGTGTGCTGCATCTGGTCTACCAATTTCACATAAGATTTCTCTGAATCTTTGTGCTGTTGCTGGATCTTCTCCATTAAATCTCATAACTGTTGGTAATAATATTGCATTTGCCAAACCGTGTGGTGTGTCATATACAGCTCCTAATTGATGTGCCATTGAATGTACAATTCCTAAACCTACATTTGAGAATCCCATTCCTGCAATATATTGAGCTAGTCCCATCATTTCAACTGCTTTTTCATCTTTTTCGTTTACAGCTGCTGGTAAATATTTAAAGATTAATTTAATTGCTTGCATATGGAACATATCTGACATTGTGTTATGTGCTTTTGTGATATATCCTTCTACTGCATGTGTTAATGCATCCATTCCTGTAGCTGATGCAATTGATTTTGGCATAGATGCCATTAAATCTGAATCTACAATAGCTAATATTGGAACATCATGTGGATCAACACATACCATTTTTATTTCTCTTTCTTCATCTGTTATTACATAGTTTATTGTTACTTCTGCTGCTGTTCCTGATGTTGTTGGTAATGCTATTATTGGCATACCTCTGTTTTCTGTATTTGATGCACCATTTAATGATACTATATCTGCTCTGTCTGGGTTTGTCATAACAATTGATATACCTTTAGCAGTATCTATACTTGAACCTCCACCAACTGCTACTATAACATCTGCTCCTGCATTTTTACAAGCTTGAACACCATCTAATACATTTTTTATTGTTGGGTTTGGTTTTACTTCTGAATATACTTCATAAGCTATTCCAGCTCTATCTAAAACTTCTGTAACTCTTGCTGTTACTCCACATTCGAATAATGCTTTATCTGTTACTACTAATACCTTATTGAATTTTCTTTTACGAATTTCTTCTGGTAATTCTTCTCTTGCTCCTTTTCCAAAATATGATGTTTCATTTAAAACAAATCTGTTTACTGACATATTTTTTCACTCCTTCTTTTGATTTTTAAAATTTCTTTTGAATTTATATAAAAAGTTTTTTGAACTTGTTATATCATTTTAATTTTCAGCATAATCTGATGGTATATCAAATACTGAACTATCAACACTTTTGTTTAAACTAACTTTTAGCAATTCGTGTTGATCACCATATATTGTTTTTATATATACTAAATTTCCTTTTTTATCAAAATAAAATCTAGTTTTTACATCATTCTCATCTAAATTTAATGAATTTGATAATAAAAACATTGAACTTCCATCGTATTCTTCATAATCATATTTTTTGCCTCTTACTTTTTCTGTACCATTTGTGTGTTCTTTACTCATTATGTCCTTTATTCCGTCTGTCAAAAATGTTTGATCAACATTATTTCCTTCATAGACATAATATTCTTTTCTATCTGGTAAAATTAAATAAGTGACATTATCTTTTATTAAAGTTTTTGTATGACTTTGGTTTGCTGTATCGTCTTCTTTTGAATATTGATCTATTAGAGTTTTGTCTTCATCTCTTGTTATTATTGTTTTGTTACTATTGTTTTGTTCCCATTCAAACTGATATGTTTGACTTGAATTTAGATTTTCATATATTTTAGACAGTTTCTGAGTTTGATCATTCTTTTTATTTATTATTCTGCTTATGCAAAATATTATTCCTATAATAACTAATATTATTATAACTAAAGATATACCTTTATTTTTTTTCATATGATTACCAACCTTTCAGTATTAAAACTTTCTAATTGATATTATATCAATAATATTTTTTGTTTACAATATTTTTTGACAATATTTTTACTTTTTTTCTGGTTCAACATGTTCTAATGTTCCAGGGATCATTTTATCAACAAAAACAATTCCATCAAGGTGGTCACATTCATGAGCAATTGCTTGTGCTAATAAATCTTTAGACTTAATTGTTATTTTCTTTCCGCTTCTATCTAGAGCTTCAACTACAACCTCTTTAGGTCTAATCATTTTGGCATATTGATTTGGAAAACTTAAACATCCTTCTTCAACCTCTTGTTCGCCTTTTGTTTTTATTATTTTAGGATTGATTAAAGTTATAACTCCATTACCATCATCAATATCAATGACTACAACTCTTTTTAGTATACCTACTTGTACAGCTGATAGACCTACTCCATTATATTTGTACATTGTATCAATCATATCATCTATTAATATTTGAATTTTATCATCAATTCCTTCAACTTCTCTTGATTTTTTCCTTAGTATTTCATCTTTTTCATATCTTAGATTTCTTATTGCCATTTCTATTCCCTTACCTTTCTATTTTTCAACTATTAAATCATATTATTAGGATTAACATCTACTGAAACTCTAGTATTCTTATAATTTGAATTATAAAACTTTCTTAAACAAGTATTTAAAACATTATTTGCCGCTTCTGTCATATTTCCCTTAACAATAATTCTCCATCTATACCTATTTTGAATCTTATCAATAGGAGAAGGCATAGGCTTTAAAACATTAAATTCTTGTCCATTTAAATTTGCTTTTAAATAATTATAAATTTTTGTAGATGCCTCAAGTAATTCATTTTCTGATATGCTATTAAACCCAATTAATATTATATCGCAAAATGGTGGATATTTCAACTGTTCTCTTAAAGCAATTTCAGTATTGTAGAACATTTCATAATCTTGTTTTTGTGCACATATAATACTAAAATTATCTGGATTATAAGTTTGTATTACTACCTTTCCATCTAGCTGTTCTCTACCTGCTCTCCCTGCAACTTGAGTTAAAATTTGAAATGTTCGTTCATTTGCTCTATAGTCATCTATATTTAAACTACTATCTGCTGCAATTACACCAACTAATGTTACATTCGGAAAATGATGTCCTTTTACAACCATTTGTGTACCTATTAAGATATCTATATTTTCATCCTTGAATTTATTTAATATTTCCTCATGAGAATTTTTCTTTGTTACAGTATCTATATCCATTCTTATAGTAGATGCTTCTGGAAATATTTTATTTATTTCTTGCTCAAGCTTTTGAGTTCCTGTTCCGAAATATCTGATTTTGTTACTATGGCATTCTGGACAAATAGTTACTACATTTTCTTCGTATCCACAGTAGTGACATTTTAATTTGTTTTCGGTTTTATGGTATGTCATACTTATATTACAATTTTTACATTTGACAGTATAACCACATTCTCGGCACATTATAAAAGTCGAAAAACCTCTTCTATTTAAAAATAAAATTGTTTGTCTATGTTCTTTTAAATTTTGTTCTATTTCATCATATAGCTTTACACTTAGCATTGATCTGTTTCCATTTGCAAGTTCCATTTTTAAGTCTACTATTTCTACTTCTGGTAATTTTGAATTATTAGCTCTTTTTGTTAATTTTAATAAAGTTATTTTTCCTTGTTGTGCTTTGTAATATGTAACCAAATCTGGAGTGGCACTTCCTAACACTAATGGGCAATTATTTTCTCTGGCTATTTTCTTTGCTATTTCTTTTGCATCATATTTAGGAATTGCTTCTGATTTATATGAACTATCATGTTCTTCATCTATTATGATTATTCCAATATTTTCTGTTGGTGCAAATATTGCAGACCTTGCACCAATGATTATTTTGGCCTTTCCTTCCTTTATTTTATTCCACTCATCATATCGTTCACCTATTGATAGTTTACTGTGTAAAACGGCAATCTCGTCTTTATTAAAGCGTGCTATAAATCTATCTATCATCTGTGGTGTTAATGATATTTCTGGTACTAGTACAATTGCTGTTTTATTTTGCTCTAATGCTTTACCTATTAATTGCAAATAAACTTCTGTTTTTCCTGAACCTGTTACTCCATATAGTAAAAATTGCTCATAACTATTAGTTGTTATATCTAATGCTACTTTATTATAAGCATTTTGTTGTTCATCTGTAAGTGTTAGATTTTCTGTTTTCTCAATTTTCTTATTTGCAAGAGGATTTCTTTCTATTTTCTTTTCTATAATTTCTACATAACCATTTTTTTCTAATGTTTTTACTATTGCTCTACTTCCATCTGTAAACAATTCTATTTCTGGTACTGTTGCACCTTCATTACTCTTTAAGAATTGTAATATCTTTTTCTGCTTTTCTGATTTGATTTTTCCTATTTCTATGTCAAATTGAATTTCATCAATTTCTTTTTTTAAATATACTGCATTAATTGTTTTATCTTGTATGTTTTTTTCTGCCTTTTTACTTTTAGTTCCTGGCGTTAACATTTGTTTAATACAGTCTGATATATTACAGAAATATCGTTTTGCCATCCATTTAGCAAGCTCTATTTGTTTTTCTGTTAAATTATGTTTTATTTTTATAATTTCTTTTACTTCATATGTCGTATTTTCTTTTATTCCTACAACATATCCTTCTTCTAGTGTACTTGATTTTCCAAATGGTACAAGTACTGTACTTCCTATCATTATTAGTTCTTCTAATTCTAGTGGCACTTTATAATCAAATGTTCGGTTTAATCTTTTTGCTGTTCTGTTTATTATTATTTCTGCTATCATGTTTGATTAGAAGCCTCCTTTTCGTATTTTCGATTATATCTTATCATATTTTTTGTTTTTTTGCATTATTTTGATACCAAAAAATAAAAGAGCTATTTTATAAATTGTTCTAGCTCTTCTGTATTTAATCTAATTCTTTTATATCTTCTTTAAATTCATTAATATTTATACTATCATAATATAAATTTTCAGGAGCAACATCTTCTCCATCTTCCCACTCTATTGAGTCCCCTCTTATTTTTACATCCTTAAAGTAATTTTTGTCTTTAAGTTTATTGTAAAATTTATTTTCATTTATTAATTTTTTCATATCATATATTTTCTCTTCATTTGTTTCAAATTTAAGATAAATCAAATAATTATCTAACGCTTTTACCCCTAATATGTCTGGCGTTTCATAGATATTTCTCATTAATTATTCCCCCTTATTTTAATGGTTCTATTTTAAAATAATCATTTTCATCTTGTAATAATCTCCATAAAGATTCTAATTCTTCTCTATGGATTAAAACCCATGCTTTTACTAACTGATTCTGTTTGTATGGAACTTTTCCACCCAGTATATTCCCGTCAAAATCCATAACCTCTTTATACTCATTATATCGAATATGTATATGTGGTTTATGATGTTTTTCTTCATTTACATACATTGTGATTATTATTCCATAGAATTGTGAAATTATTGGCAATCTATCAATCCTCCCTTTCTTATTAGTGGGATTCATGAATTACAAGAAAAAAATTGAATATAAAATTTTAGATTAAATATATATATATATATATATTACCATACATCTAACTATCGGTCAACTTTATTTTGAAAAAAGCTATATACGGCTACCAGTACATTATTATTTTTTTGTAAAACAAAAACCTATAAATATAAACTCTGAATGAAATTACGAATGTGATTGGAGAAACAATAGAACTTCTATGTAATTTTATGGAAAGAGTTCACGATAGTGGAAGGGTGCCATAAAATAAATTAGAAGTTCTTTAGTTTCGTAATGAGCCGAGTAATACAATGAAGAGTTTACATTTATAAGTTTTAGAATAAAATATATTATATATACTATCAACTAATAACTGTATAAAACAAAAAAGAATAGGTAATCCTATCCTTCCAATTTTTCATCCTCTAATCTTTTTTCATTTTCAATAATAGTCATAATAACTTGAACAGTTTTCTCAAAATCATCATTTTTAATAACATAGTCATAAAGTTTGATTTTATCTTCTTCATATTCCAATCTGCCAAGTCTAACTTCTATATCTTGAATGTTATCGCCTCTTTCAATTAGACGTCTTTTTAATTCTTCTTTTTCTACTTTTAAGAAAATAGTTACTATTCTTGTATCATTACCTAATATTTTTAAAAGATTTTCAGTTCCATTTACTTCTATATCTTTTACTATTATTTTACCTTCTTTTATTTTATTGCCCATAAGTTCTCTTGAAGTTCCATAATAGTTTCCATGATGTAAATCATATTCGTAAAAATCACCTTTACGAATTTTGTCTTCAAATTCTTCTTTGCTTATAAAGTGATAATGATCTCCTTCTATTTCTCCAGGTCTCATTTCTCTTGAAGTAAAAGATGGTAATGTAACTATATTAGGCATTCTTTGCATTAATTCTTTTTTTATAGTATCTTTTCCTGCTCCTGATACTCCTGATAATATTACTAACACTATTCTTCTCCTCTTTCTATTGCATCTTCTTTTGCTTCATCTGGTTCTATAATTTCTACTTCACCTTCTGCTATTTCGTTAGCAGCAAGAGTAACTGGTGATTCTTCTTTGACTTTAGTCTTTACTTCTGCTCCACTTGCAATTTGTCTAGCTCTTTTTGATGTTGCTATTACTAATTCATATCTGTTTTTTGCTTTTTTTAATAATTCTTGTACACTTGGTTTTACCATCATAATTAATCGCCTCCATTTTTATAATTATTTTATTCTTCTGAAACTGTTTGTGCAGGTGTTATATCTTTATCTACTCTTCCAGCAACTGTTTCTGGTTGAACAGCAGATAATATAATATGGCCAGAATCCATTATTAATACTGCTCTTGTTCTTCTACCACATGTAGCATCAACTGCGGTTTTCCCGTCTTTAGCTTCTTGTATCATTCTTTTTATAGGAGCTGAATCAGGGCTTACAATTGCTACTATTTTATTTGCAGCTATTATATTTCCAAAACCTATATTCACCAATTGCATATTTCATCATCCTTTCACTGTTATTTATTCAATATTTTGAACTTGTTCTCTTATGTCTTCTAATATTGTTTTTATATCTACAACTCTGTTAGTGATTTCAAGATTATTTGCTTTTGAACCTATTGTATTTGTTTCTCTATTCATTTCTTGAATTAAGAAATCCATTTTCTTTCCTGTTGGTTCTTCTGAACTTATTAGTTCTCTTAATTGGGAAATATGGCTTCTTAATCTTGTAATTTCTTCTTCGACTGAACATTTATCTGCATATATTACGATTTCTTGCATTAATCTTGATTTATCTAGTTCTTCTGTTTTTCGTAATTCTTTTATCCTTGTTTCTAATTTTACTACATATTCGCGAATAAGTCCAGTAGATAAGCTGAAAATTTCTTCATTTTTCTCTTCTATTTGTAATGTTCTGTCTAATATGTCTACTGAAATTCTGTTTCCTTCGTTCTGTCTCATTTCTATTAGTTTGTTTAATGCCTCTTCTACAACTTGTAACAGTTCTGCTTTTATCTGTTCTTCATTAATAGTGTTTTTTACTATTAATACATCTGGCAATTTTGTGATTTCTGTTACTTCTATATTTGTTGATAAGTTTTCTTCTTCTGCTAAATTTTTAAAGCTTTCTATATACATTTTAGCAAGTTCTTTATTAATTTTTATTTCGTTATCTTCTTTGTTGAAATTTTCAAATGTGATTAAAACATCCACTTTTCCTCTTTTTAGTTTTGATGTAATTAACTTTCTTACGTCATCTTCTAAATAACTAATAATTCGTGGAATTCTGATGTTTGTATCTATGTATTTGTGATTTACAGTTTTTATTTCTACCTGATATTCTCTTGAATTTATGGATAAACTACTTTTACCATATCCAGTCATACTTTTTATCATTTTTATTTTCCTTCTTCTTTTTTATTTCTTCTTTTAGAAGCTTTTTTTATTGGTTCATCTTTTACGATTTCTTTTATGTCACTTAAACTATTTAATTTGTCTTGTTGTTCTTTTGTATACAGTGTTGCTGATTTTAGTATATAATAAATAGCAAAAAAGTTAGCTCCTGCTAGTGTATAATTTGATATACTGTAATTTAAAGTTCTGGTCATATGCTGTGTTAGAAGTATAAAAATAGCTATTGCTAAAAATTCTAACCCATTGATGAAAGTTAAACTGTCTTCTTTTCTTAGAGAGATTTCCATAAATATAATAGAAATTGTTAAGAAAAATAGACTTGAAATATTTAAATATCTAGATAATTCTAAACTTCCAAATTTTGAATACTGAGTACTAAAAAATACAAAATATATTACTGTAATGAGTGCATATGTTAAATTCTGAACTATATTCTTTGTCAATATGTTTTTTACTTTTCCCATTTTTATTAAATCCTTTCCTTAAGCAGTCTGCTCTAGCTCATACATAATAATACTAAGTACGTTTAATGCGACTGTTTCTGTTCTTAATATTCTATTTCCTAATGTTACAATTTTTGCTCCATTTTGTTTTAATAGTTCAACATCCTTTTCTTCTAGACCTCCTTCTGGTCCAATAACAAGTGCAATTTTTATATTATTATTTGTTTCAATTTTTTCTTTTAGGTTTAAAAGCTCATGTTTTATTGTATTTGATTTTTCATTTTCATATGCTACTATTACACTATCATATTCTTTAATTAATTGAGTAACTTTTTCTATATTAATTATATTTCTTATTTCGGGTATTGTATTTCTTCCACTTTGTTTTGCAGCACTTTCTGCAATTTTTTGCCATCTAGTTATTTTTTTCATTTCATCTTTAGAAGTTATTTTTACTACACATCTTTTCATTGATACTGGAATAATTGCATTTGCTCCTAGTTCTACAGATTTTTGTATTATTAATTCCATTTTGTCTGCTTTTGGTAGCCCTTGATATATATCAACTTTTATTTTATTATCATTACTTTGTAATTCTTTTATAATTTTAGTTAAGATATTTTTATCTCCTATTTTTTCGATTTCGCATATATATGATTTTTTAGAATCTTTATCACATATTTCTATATCGTCACCTATTTGTTTTCTAAGTACATTTTTTATGTGTTTTATATCTTCTCCTATTATTTCTATTGTTGATTCTTTTACTTGTTCATTTTTTACAAAAAATCTTGGCATATTGTTCTCCTTTAATGTATCTATTATATTACTTTTTTTTGTTTTTAGCAAGATTTTTAATTAATTCTTTATTTTTTAATTGTAGGTTAGTCAATCATTTGTCACAAATTATTTAAAATAAATACTTTGAGCACCTATATTGCAAATAACGATTCTTCTTGACTTTTATATTTTTTTATGAATTCCCTGGGACTCAACCATCCTAGTGGCCTCATAGGAAAATTATTATATTCTTTTCTCCATTCTTTTCCTTGATTTCTTAAATCCTCTAAACTATAAAATACTCTTTTATAGTAAAATCTTTCTTGATCTTTTCTATGACTTCTTTCTACTCTTCCATTTTGTTTTGGTGTATGTGGCTTTATTACTTTATATTCTAATCCTAATTCTTCTAATGTATTTTCAAACATTGTTTTTTTATCTTTCAAAAATGCTTGCCAACTTAATCTATTTGTAAATTCAAATCCATTATCTGTTTGTATTGTCTTTATTTTAAACGGAAAATATTTTACTAATCTTCTTGCAAATTCGCTTGACGCATATGTATCATGTGCATTTGTAAACCATGTATATCTTAATCTTGAATATTCATCTATTGCTGTATATTGATAAAATTTTTCTCCTCTTTCCTGTAATTCTTTGCTCATACATTTCTTTGGAACATACTTAACATCTATTTGAACCTTATCTCCTGGATATTCTCCTGATACCCATTCATTCGGTTCACTTTCTTTCTTTTTGCTTGGTGTTTTTTTGTATATTCCTAATCTTTGCATTGCATGATACAATCCTTGTATTGTTCTTGTATATCCTGCTTGACGTAATTTTATCCATAATACTACTAATCCCGTATCTTTATTGTTTCTTTTATAATTTTTTATTAATTTTATTTCTTCCTCTGTATGTTGATTTGGATGTGAATGTGGACGTCTTGATTTATCTTTTAAACTTTCTAATGTTCCATCATATCTATTTCTCCATCTATATATTGTTCTTTTACATTCTCCGAATTTATATGCTGCTTTTGCCACTCCATATTTTCTTGAAAATTTTACTATTGACTCTTTATATTTTAATCTATCTGTGATATTATTACCCATAAGAGAGCACCTCCGATATGTTTATTTTTGGTCATTTAAACAATATCATTTTTGTGCTCTCTTTTCAATATTTTATTTTCAATGTATTTGTGACATATCTATTTTAAACCTATATTTAATTAATTCTTTATTTTTTAATCATAATATTCTCCGAAAATACAAAATAGCGAGTTGGAATAATCTTCCTTCCCGCTATTTAAAATTATTTTAACCAGTCTGGATTTGCTAAATACCAATCTATTGTTTTTACAATTCCGTCTTCGAATTTTGTTTCAGGTTCCCAACCTAATTCTGTTTTTATTTTTGTTGGGTCTATTGCATATCTATAATCATGTCCTTTCCTATCTGCAACATGTTCGATTAAATCTTCTGATTTTCCTAAACGTTGTAATATAAGTTTTACAATTTCAATATTTCTCTTTTCATTGTGTCCACCTATATTATATCTTTCTCCTGCTCTACCGTTGTGGAATACCATATCTATTGCTTTGCAATGATCTTCTACATATAGCCAATCTCTGATATTATTTCCTTCGCCATATACAGGTAATTTTTCGTCATTTAAAGCTAATTTAATCATATGAGGAATTAATTTTTCGTTATGTTGATATGGTCCATAATTATTTGAACAGTTTGTTACAGTTACATTCATTTTATATGTTGTATGATATGCTAATGCAACTAAATCTGAACTTGCTTTTGATGATGAATATGGGCTACTTGGTTGAATTGGAGATGTTTCTGTGAAATATCCTGTTTCTCCTAATGCACCATATACCTCGTCAGTTGATATATGTACAAATTTGTTTTCTGAACCTTCTCCCCATGCTCTTCTAGCTGTTTCTAATAATGTATGTGTTCCTAATACATTTGTTTTTGTAAATACAAATGGTGTTTTTATACTGTTATCAACATGTGATTCTGCTGCAAAGTGAATTACACCATTAATTTGGTATTTTTCAAATACCTCTTGCATTTTTTCAAAGTCACATATATCTGCTTGTACAAATGTGATTTTGTCTTTTACCTTATCTAGATTT
The DNA here is from genome assembly GCA_928721565.1 of uncultured Clostridia bacterium. Taxonomy (GTDB): domain Bacteria; phylum Bacillota; class Clostridia; order TANB77; family CAG-508; genus CAG-269. Next base: position 1,233,724 of record OV788638.1, on the reverse strand, counting down.
GCTAGATTCCCTGCATATGTTAATTTGTCTACTACTATTATATTATAGTCAGGATGTTTGTTTACAAAATATTCTGCAAAGTTTGCTCCTATAAATCCTGCTGCTCCTGTTACCATTATATTTTTCATTTTTTTATCTCCTTTATTTTAAATTTTCAAATAAGTTTGTTGCTTTTAATTCTTTTAATGATGGCCATTTTGCATCTTTTTCAGATGTTAATAAGTCTTCTGGTTTTAAGTCTCCCATTGGCCATTCTATTCCTATATCTGGGTCATCAAATTTTAAACCACCTTCTGCTTCATGATTATATATATCATCACATTTATAAGCAAATTCTGCTTCATCTGATAATACTAAAAATCCATGTGCAAATCCCTTTGGAATCATAAACATTTTTTTATTTTCTTCTGTTAGAATTACTCCTTCCCATTTTCCATATGTTTTGCTTCCTGGGCGTAAGTCTACTGCTACATCAAATACTTCGCCTTTAATACATCTTACTAATTTTGCTTGTGTGTTCTCTTTTTGAAAATGTAATCCTCTTAAAACACCTCTTTTAGATTTTGATTGATTATCTTGCACAAAGTCATAATTTAATCCTATTTCCGCAAAATCAGCTTTGCTGTATGTTTCCATGAAATATCCTCTATTATCTCCAAATACTGTTGGTTCTATTATACATACTCCATCTATTAAAGTATCTATTCTTTTAAATTTTCCCATTTTTTCTTCCTTCTTTCTATTCTTCTCCAAAAACATCTTCTGCAACATCTTTCAAGTATTTTCCATAATCTGTTTTCATGTATTTTTGTGCTAAGTCTATTAGTTTATTATCAGTTATCCAACCTTTATCAAATGCAATTTCTTCTGGGCAACAAATTTGTAATCCTTGTCTTTTTTGAATTGTTTGTACGAAACTTGCAGTTTCAATTAATGCATCATGTGTTCCTGTATCAAACCATGTCATTCCTCTACCTAATTTTTCTACTTTAAGTTGTCCACGTTTCATATATTCTTCATTTACTGTGGTTATTTCAAGTTCACCTCTTGCTGATGGTTTTACATTTTTTGCTATATTGATAACTTCATTTGTATAGAAATATAATCCTGGTACTGCATAATTTGATTTTGGTTGAACCGGTTTTTCTTCTATTGATACAGCTTTTCCGTCTTTGTCAATTTCAACAACTCCATAAGCTCTAGGATCTTTTACATAATATCCAAATATTGTAGCTTCATCTTCTCTTTCATTTGCTTCTTTTAATTTTTCTGCTAAATGTTCACCATAAAACATATTATCACCTAATATCATAGCAACATTGTCATCACCTATAAAATCTTCTCCAATTATAAATGCTTCTGCTAGTCCATTTGGTTTTTCTTGAACTTTATATTCGAATTTCATTCCCCATTGTGAACCATCTCCTAACAAGCTTTTAAATGTTTCTAGATCTCTTGGAGTTGTGATTATTAATACCTCTCTTATATCTGCTTGCATTAATATTGATAATGGATAATAAATCATTGGTTTATCATATACTGGCATTATTTGTTTTGATATTGCAAGTGTTAATGGATATAGTCTTGTTCCACTTCCTCCTGCTAGAATGATTCCTTTTCTGTTTTTCATAATATTCCTTCCTTTCTATTGTTCTAAGTTTTTTGCTTCTTCTAAATATCTTTTTAAACCATCTTTCCAATCTGGAACTTTAATTCCACATGCTTCTAGTTTTGCTTTTGACATTTGAGAATTAAATGGTCTTTTAGCTTGTGTAATTTTCATCATATCAATATATTCTTCTGTTGTAACTGGATTTACTTTACAATTAATTCCTTGTTCAGCAAGAATTTCTTTTGTAAATTCATACCATGTTGTATATCCTTCATTTGTTGCATTATATATTCCATAAGGTATTTGTTTTTCTATTGCTTGATATATTATTTCTGTTAGGTCTTTAGCATATGTTGGGCTTCCATGTTGATCTGAAACTACATTTATTTCATCTCTTGTTGATCCTAATTTTGTCATTGTTTTTACGAAATTGTTTCCTCCAATTCCATATAGCCATGCTGTTCTAAAAATATAGTATTCATCCATATTTTTTTCAATTCCTTGTTCACCACGTAGTTTAGTTTTTCCATATGCTGTTACAGGAGCTTTGGCATCATCTTCTTTATAATCTTTAGAAATATCTAAGTCTCCTCCAAATACATAATCAGTTGAAATATGTACTAATTTTGCCCCTGCTGCTTTAGCTGCTTTAGCCAAATTTGCTGGACCATCACCATTAATTCTGTCTGCTAATTCATAATTTTCTTCTGCTTTATCAACTGCAGTGTAAGCGGCACAATTTATAACATATTCTGGTTTCAAATTTATTATATAATCCATTACAGCTTTTTCGTTTGTGATATCTAATTCAGAAACGTCTGTTGCGATTATTTCATTTTCTTTTCCAAATTTTTCTTTAACTTCTTTTGCCAACATTCCGTTTGCACCTGTTACTAAAATCTTCATTATCTATCTTCCTTTCTAAATTTAGACTTAATTTTAAATTTTTCGTGTCTATCATATCATTAAATTAAAAAAAGTACAAGTTTTTTCTTGTACTTTTTACAATTTATTTATTAAGACCTTTTCTTCCAGGGTATATTGCAATATCATCTAATTCATTCTCGATATTTAGTAATCTATTATATTTTGCAACTCTATCTGTTCTGCATGGTGCACCTGTTTTTATTTGTCCAGCATTTGTAGCAACAGCAACATCTGCTAATGTTGTATCTTCTGTTTCACCACTTCTATGTGATACTACTGCTGTATATCCATTTTTCTTTGCCAATTCAATAGCATCTAATGTTTCTGTTAATGTTCCTATTTGATTTAATTTGATAAGAATACTGTTTGTAACTCCCATATCAAGTCCTTTTTGCAATCTCTTAATATTTGTTACGAATAAGTCATCACCAACTAATTGAACTTTTGCTCCTAATCTGTCTGTTAGTTTTTTCCATCCATCCCAGTCTTCTTCTGCTAATCCATCTTCAACTGAAATTATTGGGTATCTTTCACATAAGTCTGCTATAAAGTCTATCATTTCATCACATGTTTTTGTTTCATTAATTTTCCAGAAATGATAACATCCTTCTTTTCCTATCTTCTTAGCTTCATCATACATTTCTGTTGCTGCTAAATCTAATGCTAAACAAACTTCTTCTCCTGGTTTATATCCAGCTTCTTTTATTGCTTCTACAATTAATTGAAGTGCTTCATCTTCATCTTTAACATTTGGTGCAAATCCACCTTCATCTCCAACACCTGTTCCTAATCCTTTAGATTTTAAAACTTTCTTTAATGTATGATATATTTCAGCACACATACGTAAACATTCTTTAAATGATTTTGCTCCTACTGGCATAATCATAAATTCTTGTACACTTAATGTTGAATCTGCATGTTTTCCACCGTTCATGATGTTCATCATTGGAACTGGCATTGTTTTTGCATTAACTCCACCAATATATTTATATAATTCCATTCCTAAAGATTCTGCTGCTGCTTTTGCAACTGCTAAAGATACTCCTAATGTAGCATTAGCTCCTAATCTTCCTTTATTGTCTGTTCCATCTAATTCGATAAGTGTTTTATCTATTAATGGTTGATCATATGCATTCATTCCTTCTAATTCTGGTGCTATTATTGTATTTACATTTTCAACTGCTTTTAATACACCTTTTCCCATATATCTTGATGAATCTCCATCTCTTAATTCAACTGCTTCAAATGCTCCTGTTGAAGCTCCTGACGGTACCATTGCTACTCCAACTGATCCATCTATTAATTCTACCATAACTTGTACTGTTGGGTTTCCTCTTGAGTCTAATACTTCTAAAGCTTCTACGCTTTCGATTTCTAAATAACTTTTCATAAAAATTCATTCCTTTCTCATTTTTAATTCTATTTATATTATGAATCATTTATTAAAAAGTTAATCAAAAAGGACAAAGCAATTGATAAAATTTATCATTCACTTCGTCCTCCTCTTTCTTTATATTTTTTAAAATTATTTCATAGCTTCTTCAACTGCAACAGCTACTGCAACTGATGCACCAACCATTGGGTTATTACCCATACCGATTAATCCCATCATTTCTACGTGTGCTGGTACTGAAGATGAACCTGCAAATTGTGCATCTGAATGCATTCTTCCCATAGTATCTGTCATACCATATGAAGCTGGTCCTGCAGCCATATTGTCTGGGTGAAGTGTTCTACCTGTTCCACCACCTGAAGCAACTGAGAAATATTTCTTTCCTGCTTCTAATCTTTCTTTCTTATATGTTCCTGCAACTGGATGTTGGAATCTTGTTGGGTTTGTTGAATTTCCTGTAATAGATACGTCAACATCTTCCATCCACATGATTGCTACTCCTTCTCTAACATCATTTGCTCCATAGCATCTTACTTGGCTTCTTTCACCATCTGAATATTTGATTTCTTCTACTACATTTACTTTTCCTGTGAAGAAATCAAAATCTGTTTTTACATATGTAAATCCATTTATTCTTGAAATTACTTGTGCTGCATCTTTTCCTAAACCATTTAAAATTACTCTTAATGGTTCTTTTCTTACTTTGTTTGCAGATTTTGCTATACCAATAGCACCTTCTGCAGCTGCAAAACTTTCATGTCCTGCTAAGAACGCAAAACATTTTGTATCTTCTGATAATAACATTGATGCTAAGTTTCCATGTCCTAATCCTACTTTTCTGTCATCTGCAACAGATCCTGGAATACAAAATGCTTGTAATCCTTCTCCAATTGCTTTTGCTGCATCTGCTGCTTTTGTACATCCTTTTTTGATTGCTATTGCTGCTCCTAATGTATATGCCCAAGCTGCATTTTCAAAACATATTGGTTGTACTCCTTTTACTATTTCATATGGATTAAATCCTTTGTCTGTACATATTTTTAATGCATCTTCAAAGTCTTTTATTCCGTATTTTTCCATTACTGGTTTTATTTGATCTATTCTTCTTTCATAACTTTCAAATGTTACTGCCATTTTTATTCCTCCTATTTTAACATTTCTTTTGCCCATGTTTATATGGTCTTGTTTCATTATATTCCATCTTTTCTAATATAATTTTTTCTAAGTCAATATCATTTCCACCACAAAAGTCAAATATTCTTATTATTACATCTGCTAATTCTGATGGTATCCCGCAAGGTTTTGTTTCATTTTCATAATATGTTTCATTTAATGCTCTTCCATGTCTGTATTCTTCGAATGCTTCTGAAAGTTCTGTGTGCATTAATGCAATTATTTCTCCAAAATCTCTTTCTTTTTCCCAAAATCCATGCTTAACACTATTATTATGTGCTCTTTCGACTAATTCATTTATCATATTATTCAATCCTTTTTATTTATTTTTTATTCTTCACGTGGATCTATTTTCTTAACAGCTTCATCAAATCTTCCATATGTACTAGAAGCTTTTTCAATAGCTTCCATTGGGTCAATTCCTTTTTTGATATTATCCATCATTTTTCCCATGTGAACATATTTGTAACCAATTATTTGGTCATCTTTGTCTAAACCTAATTCTACAATATAACCTTCTGTTAATTGTAAATATCTTGGTCCTTTTAATGTACTTGAATAAATTGTTCCAACTTGTGATGTATGTCCTTTTCCTAGATCTTCAAGTCCAGCTCCTACTGGAAGTCCACCTTCTGAGAATGCAGTTTGTGTTCTTCCATATACTATTTGTAAGAATAATTCTCTCATAGCAGTATTTATAGCATCACATACTAAGTCAGTGTTTAATGCTTCTAAAATTGTTTTTCCTGTTAGAATTTCTCCTGCCATTGCAGCTGAATGTGTCATTCCTGAACATCCAATTGTTTCTATTAATGCTTCTTGGATTATTCCATCTTTTACATTTAATGTTAATTTACATGCTCCTTGTTGTGGTGCACACCATCCTATACCATGTGTTAATCCAGATATGTCTTTTATTTCTTTAGCTTTTACCCATTTTCCCTCTTCTGGGATTGGTGCTGGTCCGTGGTCTACTCCTTTTGCAACACTGCACATATTTTCTAATTCTTTTGAATAAATCATTTTTATTGCTCCTTTCATTTATTACATAATATTTGATTTTTAACTTTTTGTGTTTCTTGATTTGTTGCTATATATTCTACTTTTTGTGTTTCCTTAAAATCTGATGTTTCATAAGTTATTATATTTGTATGATTATTATTATAAATTCCTGCATCATATTCATCATTTTTCTTTTTGGCAGGTTTTCTATTTAATAAGTATTGTTCCATTGCTTTCTTTTCTTTTTTGCCATGTGGTTCTATTTGTAAATATTTATTTCTCCAAAATATGTGATGATCATAATATTCTTCTTGGCCTCCAAATAAAGTATCATAATTATACTCTATTTTAAATCTATTATTTTTAATTGATATTGTTATATTTGACCAAACTTTTTGCTTTTCTTTTATAAATGTCTCTCTTAATTGTTTTATTTCATCATATAACAAGTCAACCAATTTCATATATTCATTTTCTTCAATGTCATACTTTGAAGGAACTTCATATACATTTATAAATTTTCTTTTTAATATTCCTTTTGGCATAAAATAGAAATACATTTCCCCAGTTTGAACCTCTCCAAGCCTATCAATTATTGAGGCATAAAGATATAGCTCATCCCATTTTCCTGGTACTGCATAAAATATTTTTTTTTGTATTTCTTCATATATCTTTTTTATTCTTTTGCTACTATTTAACAACTTATTCACCCTTTTTATTTTACTAGAATACTTTCACCTGTCATTTCTTTAGGTTTTTCAATTCCTAATAATTCTAACATAGTTGGTGCTAAATCTGCAAGTTTCCCTTCTTTTAGCTTTAAGCTGGTATCTTCTGTTACTAATATAAGTGGAACAGGATTTGTTGTATGTGCTGTGTGAGGTTCTCCTGTTTTATAATCTATCATTTGCTCACAATTTCCATGATCTGCAGTTATTAGTATTGTTCCATGGTGTGCAACTATAGCTTCTACTACTTTTCCAACACATTCATCTATTGTTTCTACAGCTTTTATAGCTGCTGGTAAGTTTCCTGTATGTCCTACCATATCTGTATTTGCATAATTTAATATAATTGAATCATATTTTCCACTGTTTATTGCTTCTACTACTTTTTTAGTAACTTCTGGTGCGCTCATTTCTGGTTGTAAGTCATAGGTTGCTACTTTTGGAGATGGAACTAATATCCTATCTTCTCCTGGGTATTGCTTTTCTTCACCACCATTAAAGAAAAATGTAACATGAGCATATTTTTCTGTTTCTGCAATACGAAGTTGTGTTAAACCATGTTTGCTAATTATTTCTCCAAATGTATTTACTAGTGGTTCTTTTTTGAAAGCTATTTTTACATTTGGCATTGTTTCATCATAGCTTGTGAAACATACAAAATAAGTTTCCATTTTCTTTGTTTCGAATGCATCAAAATCTTTATCAACTATGGCTCTTGTTATTTGTCTTGCTCTATCAGGTCTAAAATTAAAGAATATTATAGAGTCATGTTCTTTGATTGTAGCAATTGGAGTATCACCATTACAAATTACAGTTGGTTCAACAAATTCATCAAATACTTCTTTTTGATATGAATCTTCTATAGCAATTGTTGCTGATGTTGACTTATTTCCCTTTCCATTTACCATTGCATCATAACATTTTTGTACTCTATCCCATCTCTTGTCTCTATCCATTGCATAGTATCTTCCTGATAAAGTTGCAATTTTTCCAACACCTTTTTCTCTCATTTTTTCTTCAAGTTGAGTTATATATCCCTCTGCTGATGCTGGTGGAGTATCTCTACCATCTAAGAAACAATGTACATATACATTTTCAAAATCTCTTCTTTTTGCTAGTTCTAACAATGCATATAAATGACGATTGTGGCTGTGAACTCCTCCATCTGATACAAGTCCTAATATGTGTAATTTAGAATTGTATCTTTTACAGTTTTCTATTGCTTCAATAAATTCTGGTATTGCAAAAAAATCTCCATCTTCAATTGATTTTGTTATTTTTGTTAATTCTTGATATACAATTCTTCCTGCTCCTATATTTGTATGTCCTACTTCAGAATTTCCCATTTGTCCATCTGGCAATCCTACTTCAAGTCCACTTGCATATACTTCTGTTGTTGGGTATTTTTTCTTAAGTCTATCTAAATTAGGTGTATTAGCTAGTTTTGCAGCATTACCATCTGTTTTATCATTAATTCCAAATCCATCTAATATCATTAGCATTACTGGTTTCTTTTCCATTATTTCAACATTCCTTTCTATATTATTCGAAATTTACTATTTTTGAAAACTCATCTGCTTTTAAACTTGCACCTCCTACAAGGCCTCCGTCAATATCAGACATTTCGAATAATTCTTTCGCATTTGAAGATTTTACACTTCCGCCATATTGTATTATAACTCCATTTGCCTCATTTTGTCCATATATTTCTGCTAATTTTTTTCTTATCTGCATTATTGTGGCATTTGCGTCCTCTTTTGTCGCAGTTTTTCCAGTTCCTATTGCCCATATTGGTTCATATGCAACAATTATTTTTTCTAAATCTGCTGAGTCTATTTCTTCAAATGCTTTTGCTATTTGGTTTGTTACGATTTTCTCTGTTTCTCCAGCTTCTCTTTGTTCTAATGTTTCTCCAACACAAACTATTGGTTTTAATCCATGTGCTAGAGCTGATTTAATTTTTTTATTTACAGTTTCATCTGTTTCAGCAAAATACTGTCTTCTTTCAGAATGTCCTATGATTACATATTCTACTCCTATTGACTTAAGCATTTGGGCTGATACTTCTCCTGTGTATGCTCCTTTTTCTTCCCAGTGCATATTTTGTGCTCCTATTTTTATGTTTGTTCCTTGCACATGTAATAAAGCATAAAATAAGTCTGTATATGGCACACATAGTATAACTTCATTTTTTGTTTCTTTAACAAGTGGTGTTAATTCTTGTATAAAATCTATAGCTTCATTTGGAAGCATATTCATTTTCCAGTTTCCTGCTATTACTTTTCTTCTCATTGTTCTGACCTCCTTTTAATTATCTTAAGCAAGTCGTTTTTTGCTTTTTCTGAATAGTCATTTACAAAAACATAATCAAATTGCTTTTGTAAATTTTTATTTTTTTTATATTCTTTTATTTGTTCATCAATTTCTTTCAAACGTTTTTGTTCAACTTCTTTGGATAAATTTCTTTTTTGTAGCTCTTGCTTTGCTCTTTTTAAATCTTTTGGTATCATATAAATTGCAAATACATTTTTTGCATTTTTCTTAAATTCATAAATTGTATTATAATGTACTTCTGTTACCTGATTAATATCTGAATCAAGATCACTTTTTCTATATGCATATTTTGAACCTAAAAACTCAAAATCTACTGCAATTTTATTTTCTTTCTTTAATTTTGCAAATTCCTCTTCACTAACAAATTCTTTATCTATTCTATTTATTTCACCATTTCTTTTTTCTCTAGTTGTTACAATAACTAAATTTTTAAAGTTTAATTCTTGTGAAATTACATTCTTAAAAAAAGATTTGCCTGTTCCTGTTACTCCTGACAATGTTACTATCATCTTTGTTCTCTTTCTATTTCTTTATTATAGATATTTCTAACTTTTTCGAATATCTTTTCATAATTATAAGATTTAGGAAATTTGGTTCTTCCACTCCTTATTAATTCAAATGTTTCTTCTAATGGCAACCAAACTATTTTATCGATTTCTTCTTTTTGAAATACAATATTTGAGTTATTTCTTTTTAAACAATAAAACGTAATAAAGAAATTTTTATTTCTACCTGAACTTTCAAACCTTAAAGGAATTGATTCTTGTGTTATTTTTATTACATCACTTGCCTCTTCTAATTGTATTCCTAATTCTTCTTTTAATTCTCTTATCATAGCCTGTGTTTGAGTTTCTTCTCCATCAACATGTCCTGAACATAAGTCCAATTTACCAGGAGTAAGCCCTTTATTTACTCGTTTTTCAATAAGTGCTTCTCCTTTTTCATTTATTACGAAACATGTTACACCATTTAGCCATTCTTTTTCATTTAATTCTTTTTCTCTGTTTTTATTAATTAACTTTTTTAATTTTCCGCTTTTGTCATATACCTTATATTGTACTGTTTTCATATTCTACATCCTTTATTTATCTTGTAAACATTCAATTCCTGGTAATTTCTTTCCTTCTAAGAATTCAAGTGAAGCTCCTCCACCTGTTGAAATATGTGTCATTTTGTCAGCTAATCCAGCTTTTTCAACTGCTGCAGCTGAATCTCCACCACCAATTATTGTTGTAGCATCTAATTCTGCTAATGCATGTGCAATTGCATTTGTTCCGATTGCAAATTGGTCGAATTCAAATAATCCTAAAGGTCCATTCCATACAACTGTTTTTGCTGTTTTTAATTCATTCTTGAACATTTCTATTGTTTTTTCTCCAATGTCAAATCCTTCCCATCCTTCCGGAATTTCTGTCCAAGCTACTGTTTTACTTTCTGTATCAGGTTTAAATTCTTTTCCTACTTTTGTATCAATTGGTAATAAGAATTTTACACCTTTTTCTTTTGCTTTTTTCATTAAGTTTAATGCTAATTCGCATTTATCTGGTTCACATAGTGAATTTCCAACTTCATATCCTTGAGTTTTAAAGAATGTATATGCCATTCCTCCACCAATCATTAATGTATCTACTTTTTCTAATAAACTATCTATAACACCTATTTTGTCTGAAACTTTTGCGCCTCCAAGTATTGCTACAAATGGTCTTTCTGGATTATTTAATGCATCACCTAAGAATTTTAATTCTTTTTCTATTAAAAATCCTGATACAGATGGTAAATAATGTGATATTCCTTCTGTTGATGCATGTGCTCTATGTGCTGTTCCAAATGCATCATTTACAAATACTTCTGCCATACTTGCTAATTCTTTAGCAAATTCTGGATTGTTATCTGTTTCTTCTCTATGGAATCTTACATTTTCAAGTAACATTACTTGACCTTCTTGTAAATTTTCAGCTAGTGTTTTTGCACTTTCTCCAATAACATCTTTTGCCATTAATACTTCTTGTCCTAATTGTTTTGACAATTCTTTTGCAACTGGAGCTAAAGAAAATTCTGGTTTAACTTCTCCTTTTGGTCTACCTAAGTGAGATGCTAAAATTATTTTACAATTTTGTTCAATTAAATATTTTATAGTTGGCAATGCTGCGACTATTCTTCTATTATCTGTGATATTTTGATTTTCGTCCATTGGTACATTGAAATCGCATCTTACAAATACTTTTTTTCCTTTTAAATCTATATCTCTTACTGTTTTTTTACTCATTAAAAATTCCTCCTTATATTTTAAAAAGCATTAAAAGGCTAGAGGCTAGAAGCCCCTAACCTTGAAATTTTATTGATGATCTACTGATGCCATGTAGCATGCTAAGTCGATTAATTTGTTTGAATATCCCCATTCGTTGTCATACCAAGCTACTAATTTAACAAATGTATCTGTTAACATTATTCCTGCTGTTGCATCAAATATTGATGTATGCATATCTGAAACAAAGTCTGATGAAACTACAGCTTCATCTGTATATTCCATTATTCCTTTCATTTCATTTTCTGTAGCTCTTTTTACGGCTGCACAAATTTCTTCATATGTTGTTGGTTTTTCTAGGTTAACTGTTAAATCAACAACTGAAACATCAACTGTTGGTACTCTGAATGACATACCTGTTAATTTTCCATTTAATGATGGGATAACTTTTCCTACTGCTTTTGCAGCTCCTGTTGATGATGGGATGATGTTAGCTGCTGCTGCACGTCCACCTCTCCAATCTTTTTTAGAAGCTCCATCAACTGTTTTTTGTGTTGCTGTTGTTGCATGAACTGTTGTCATAAGTCCTTCTTTAATTCCAAAATTATCATTTATTACTTTTGCAAGTGGTGCTAAACAGTTTGTTGTGCATGATGCATTTGATACAATGTTCATATCTGATGTATATGTTGTGTTGTTTACTCCCATTACAAACATTGGTGCATCTTTTGATGGTGCACTTATTAATACTTTTTTAGCTCCTGCATCTAAATGTGCTTGTGCTTTTTCCATTGTTGTGAATACTCCAGAACATTCTAGAACATATTCTACTCCTAATTCTCCCCAAGGAATGTTCTTTGGGTCCATTTCATTATATACTTTTATTGTTCTTCCATTTACTACTAAATTTCCATCTTTTTCTTCTACTGTTCCGTTGAATCTTCCATGTACAGTATCAAATTTTGTCATATATGCCATGTAGTCTGCTGCTACAAATGGGTCATTAACTGCTACAACCTCTACCTCCTCTTTTCCTAATGCTGCTTGGAATGCTAATTTTCCAATTCTTCCGAATCCATTAATTCCTACTTTTACTGACATAAAAATTTCCTCCTTTTTTAGATGTTAGTTGTTTATTTCCTTTTCTAACCTCTAATTCTATTTTTACCCTCTTCAGGCAAGTTTATTCTATAACAAAATTCTTTACATTTCAAGTAGTATTTGAAATTTTATAAGTATTTTTTTAAAGTTTCCACACTGTCTTCTTGCATAACAACAAAATCATTTAAAATGTTTTTTACTTCAGTATCAACACTTGGGTTATTGTTAAGTAATCTTCGTCCCTCAATAATTCCCATATTAGTGCCTTTCATCAATAATTCTGAAATTTTAGAATTGCTTTGGTCATTCATTGTTTTCATGTTTATTCCATACCATGTCATCATTTTTTCCATTTTATTTGTTTCATGTGGTTCTTTACTAGCATATTGAGAATATATGTTGTCTATTCTTTCTGCTATTTTCTTATACTTTCCATATTCTACATCTAGAACCTTTTTGAATCTTTCATCTCCAACTTTATCTGAAACAAAATGAATTGCATCCATTCCCATTGTTGTTCCTTTATTAACTTCATCTAAAACTTTTACATTAATATCTTCCATAAAATCAACCTCCTTAGGTTATTTTTCCCAATTAATATATTTTTATACTGCACAAGAACAAAGTAATATACTGAAAATTTATTCTCTTTTAATATTAGAAATGGCATATTTTAACAAAGTTAAAATATGCCATAAGTTAACAATTATTTTTAATATATCTCTGATAAAGATATGTATTTATCAGAGATCGGTATATAAGTTCTTAAGTCAGTTTCAACAAAATATTCCTTTAATTTACTATTTATATTTGTATATGTATATATTACATCATGGTTTTTCAGTTTTTTGCAACCACTTTTTTTATAATAAATAGGAATAGTTGAATTTTTTTCTAATTTTTTAATTTTTATTAAATATACAATTCCATTATACAGATATCTTTTGACTCTTATTGCGCTGATAATATCTACATTCTCTTTTTGCGATTTTGATATATATATATCTTCATCTTCATCATCATAGTAAGTATTTGCTGTCAGAACAATTATTCCATCTTGTTTATCTAAAGCACTTGCAATTACAGAATCATTTTCCTTTATATGGTAGTTATCTGATATTAATCCTGAATCAGGATAATAATCACCAATATTATCGCTAATTTTTAATTTGATTTCTTTTAAATTTCCGCTCTTTATGTCTTTTCCTTCTATTGTAAGTAGTTCTCCAATTATTTTCTCATGTTCATCTTCATTGCACCCAAAGAATTTCCATAAAATATTTTCATTGATATAGACTAACATTTTCTTCTCCTAAAAAAATCATTGTTAACTAGTTACATTTACTTAATAATTATTTTTGTAAATTTATACCTCCTTTGTCTCTAGACAATACCATATTTTAGTTTCTTTTGTCAAGTTTATGCTTTGCCAGAAATATATTCTTCATATCCATATTCTGAAGAAGTTCCTTCAAGTTCTTTAATAGACAATCCTATTTTAAGTTTTTCTTTATCTATGTTTATAATTTTAGCATTCACTGTTTGACCTAATTGTAATTCATCTTCTGGCTTTACTACTCTTCTTAATCCTGTTATTTCTGAATTATGTACTAACCCTTCTAATCCATTTTCTATTTCTACAAATGCTCCAAATGGTGCAAATTTTACCACTTTACAAGTCACTATGTCATTTATTTCGTATTTATTAGCCTTAGCGAACCAAGGATTTTCTCCTTTTAAGGGATATTCCAAACTGATTTTTCTTTCTTCTTTATTGAAGTCTTTTATTTTAACTTCAATCGCGTCACCAACATTAAATTTATCTTCTAATTTTTCGTTTCTATCCCATACTAATTCTGATTTATGTGCAAGGCCATTTGTTACTCCTAAGTCTACAAAGATTCCATAATCAACAATTTTTGAAATAGTTCCTGTATATATTTTTCCTATTTTTATGTTGTTCCAAAATTCTTCAATGTTTTTAGCTCTTTCTATTTTCTGTCTCTTTATTTCTTCTGCCTGTTTAATTTTTAGTTCTTTTTCTCTTTTTTTATCTTCTTCTCTTTTATATTTCTTATATGATAAAAGTACATTTCCTACCCCATCATTCCATTTTAATACATCTGCAGTTATTGTATCTCCTGGTTTGAATTCATCTTTTGGATTTGTATTTTCATCATCTGAATATTCTTTTCTTGGTATTATTCCATCTGCTTTATATTTAAAATCTACAAATATTTCTCCTTTACTTGAAATTTGTATTACAGTTCCTGTTATTCTTTTGTCGAACTTTTTTGTATTTAATGATTCATTATATAGTTTTTCAAAATTTTCTTCTTCCATGTTATATGCATCCTTTCTTTTAACAATTTATGTCTGTATAATAACATAGATTTTTGTTTTTAACAAGTATTTATATCTTAATATAAAAATAGCATATTCCAACTATAAATTAGTTAAAATATGCTATCAGTCAACTATTATTAATTATATAATTCTGATAAAGAAATATAGTCTTGTCGATTTTGCTTATCCATAATAATATGAGCTTTTAGTCCTCTTATTACCTCATATGTACTATCATCAAGTTTTTGCCTATAAATTACATCATGTTCCTTTAATACATATGGCTTAGTATGTGTATAAAAAATTGACAAACTTTGACCTACATTCAATTTTATTTTAATAAAATATATATTTGAAAGAAAATCACCATAATCAGCTTCACCATCAATTACTCTAAATCTTTGAATCACTTCCACATTTTCTTTCATTTTTCTTGGAATATATACATCATCTGGAACAGTAGTTGTACTTCTAAGCAAAGCAAAAAACACATTATTTTTTTCTGTGTCTTTATTACACTCATTACACCTTGACAATTCGTACTTTGCGTTGTTCTGTTTCATTTTTACTGTAACATTTTGTAGCAAAAAACCTTTTTTAAATTTTTCTGTACTAATCTCATTTTCATTATCGTCGAATTCAAAATAAATATTTTTTTCTTTTCTATCTTCTTCTAAATAGTTGGAAAATCTTAAGACTTTTTTTTGCTTTAATCTTATTAAGTTGTATGTCCATTCCCGTTCGCAGACTCCATCATTCATATAAAAATACATTTTAATTCTCCTTTTATAAGCTGTTGACTAAGTTACATTTACATTATATTTATTTTGTAAATTTTCTACCTCCTTTTTTTAGATAATATTATTATACTTCGGTTTTATAATTATGTCAAATGCAATCACAATCTACTCTTTTATCTCTTTAGCTAGCTTCCCTATAGCTTTAGTTTCTATACGAGACACATATGAACGTGAAATTCCCATTTCATGAGCAATCTCAATTTGAGTTTTAGGTTTATGTCCATCAAGACCGAAGCGGAGTTCTAAAATGGTACGCTCTCTATCTTTTAAAATGCTTTTCATTTTCTCGTATAAAAGTTTTACTTTCATTTTTAAGTCTACTGAATCCTCAACACTACGTTCATCATTTTCAAGCACTTCTTGTAATGTAACTACATTATCATCTTTGTCTTTTCCTATTGGTTCATTCAGATATACTTCATTATTTAATTTTTTTGTTGCTCTAAAATGCATTAATATTTCATTATCAATACATCTAGAAACATATGTAGAAAGTCTAGCACCTTTTTCTGATTTAAAACTATTAATGCCTTTTATGAGTCCAATAGTACCTATAGATATCAAATCATCCTGATCAACATTTGAATTGCTATATTTCTTGCAAACATGTGCAACTAATCTTAAATTTTTTTCTATAAGTATATTACGAGCCTCTTCATCTCCTGTTTTTAATTTTTCAAGACAGATACGCTCTTCTTCTGAACTCAAAGGCTCTGGAAAAAGTTGTACCCCTGAAATATATCCGACTGTAAATACTGCTGTTTGTAAAAATTGAATAAAACCACTTATGCAAAGTGCAGAAAACATAAAAGCACCTCCATTTTTCTCATACTAAAATTATATGTATAAGAAAAATAAAAGTGCCTGTTCATTATTATTTTATATAACTGGAATATATAATTTTATATTTCCATTTCTATATTCTTCTAATATTTTTAAATATATCTCATCTCTTACATTTCTAGCTTTCTTAGGATGAACTATATATCTAAGATATAATTCAACATGAGAATCTACAATTTCGGTATAAATAATAGGTTCCAAATAATTATAATAGATTCTATATTCTGCAGTAACATCAGCAACTGCATCTTCCATCTTTTTAGGTGTTGTTTTTAAAGTCTCATTATTTTCTACAATATCATATAATACTTCTTTTGTTTTTTCTACATCAGCATCTAATGGAATTTTAACTGTAATTTCATCCCATACATATTTAAAAGCTTTTGTGTAATTTTTTAATGGATACATAAACACAAAGGAATTAGGTATATGTATTATTCTTCCTGTACTTTGTTCTCCATTTATTCTATCTCCAACCTCTAACACTTCAAATCCAAGAGATCTAATATTAACTACATCACCTTTTATTCCATTAACTTCAATTCTATCTTCTAGTTCGAATGTTTTCTTTGTATTAATATATATTCCAGCAAAAAAGTCAAATATTATTTCTTTAACAGCAATTGCAATTCCAGCTGATAAGAAACTAATTACTGTTACCATACCTGAAATTCTATGTCCCCATAGTAATACTACTAAAACAATTGATATAATATCTAATGTTACTTTTATCATTCTATTTCTAAAATATTTCTTTTTATTACTTACGTCGGCTCTTGAATAGAAAAATCTTACAAGTCTTTTTAGAATTCCGAATACAAAAAATATTAAAATTGTTAATATAACTAATTCAACATAATCACTATAAAATCCAAATGTTTTTCCTAAATATTGTGATATATTTTGTATAATACTCATCATTATCACCTCTTATATACAATTTTAGCACAAAATAACATATTATTCAACTTCATCAATACAATCTTGGAATTGGCTATTATATAGTTTATAATAAAATCCTTCTTCTCCTTTTTTAAGAAGTTGTTCATGTGTACCTTGTTCAACAATATCTCCATGGTCCATAACTAAAATTAAATCAGCATTTTTTATTGTTGATAATCTATGTGCAATTATAAAAGATGTTCTATCTTTCATTAAATTATCCATAGCTTTTTGAATCTCTATTTCAGTTCTTGTATCAATACTTGATGTAGCTTCATCTAAAATTAATATTTTAGGGTCTGCTAAAATTACTCTTGCTATTGTAAGTAATTGTTTTTGCCCAGCTGAAACTCCGCTTGTTTCATCTCCTAATATTGAATTGTATCCTTTTGGTAATGTTTTTATAAAATGATGTACTCTGGCTGCTTTAGCTGCTTGAATAACTTCATCATCAGTTGCATCTTCTCTGCTATATTTTATATTATCTTTTACTGTTCCATCAAATAGCCATGTGTCTTGTAATACCATACCAAACATTTGACGAAGTTCTCCTCTTTTGAAGTCTTTTATGTTATGACCATCTAGTAGAATAGCTCCATCTGTCACATCATAAAATCTCATAAGAAGTTTTACCATTGTTGATTTTCCAGCTCCTGTTGGTCCTACAATTGCAATTTTCTGTCCTTCATGTACATCTGCATTAAAATCTTTTATTACAGTATTTTCTGGATTGTAACCAAATTTTACATGATCAAATTTTACATTTCCTTTTAAACCTTCTGTTGTTGTTCCTTCTACATATGTTTCAATCTCTTCTTTTTCTTCCAAAAATTCAAATATTCTTTCTGTTGCAGCAACCATTGCTTGTAACATACTTGATACTTGTGCAATTTGATTTATAGGTTGTGTAAATTGCTTATTATATTGTATAAAACTTTGTATATCCCCTACTGTAATATTTCCATTAATAGCTAAATAACCACCTGCTATTGCTACACCTACATATCCAATATTTGATATAAAATTCATTATTGGATGCATTAATCCTGACAAAAATTGTGACTTCCATGCTGAACTATATAATTCTGAATTTGCCTTTTCAAATGTCTTTTGTGCATCTCTTTCACCATTAAATGCTTTTACAATTGTTAATCCTGAAAATACTTCTTCTACTTGACCATTTACATGTCCTAAGTAATCTTGTTGCTTTTTAAAGTATTTTTGTGATTTTCCTACTATTATTTTTACAAGAAACGCTCCAATTGGCATAACTATTAATGATATTAATGTCATTTGCCAACTAATTGAAAGCATCATTATTAATATTCCAACTAGTGTACATATTGATGTTATTATTTGTGTAATGCTTTGATTTAAATTCATGCCTAATGTGTCTATATCATTTGTTATTATTGATAATACTTCTCCATTTGTCTTTTTGTCAAAATAATTCATTGGAAGTGAATTTATTTTATGTGCTAAATCTTTTCTTAATTTATATGTAAGATTTTGAGCAATTTGTGTCATTGCAAAACTTTGGATGAAAGAAAATAATGCGCTTACTATATATAGTCCTAATAGTGTTAGTAAGATTGTCCCTACTTTTCCAAAGTCTATTCCACCATTTCCTGATATTTTATTTACTAAACCATTAAATATTTCTGTTGTTGCATTTCCTAATATTTTTGGTCCTATTATAGAAAATATTGTACTTCCTATAGCAAATATAAATACTATTATTAATCCTATTTTATATTTTGATAAATAATTATTTATTAATTTTTTTGTTGTTCCTTTAAAATCTTTGGCCTTTTCTGTTGTACGGCCTGCTCTTGGTCCCATTGGTCCTGGCATATTATTTTCCTCCTTCCTTTTTATTTAATTCTTCTTCAGATAATTGTGATAATGCAATTTCTCTATATGTTTCATTATTTTCCAGCAATTCTTCATGTGTTCCTTGCCCTACTATTTTTCCATCATCTAAAACAATTATTTTGTCTGCATTTAAAATAGTACTAATTCTTTGTGCTACAATTATATTTGTTTTATTATTTGTTCTTTGAGCTAATGCTTCTCTTAATGCTGCATCTGTTTTAAAATCTAATGCAGAAAAACTGTCATCAAATACAAATATTTCTGGGTCTTTTGCAACTGCTCTTGCAATTGATAATCTTTGTTTTTGTCCTCCTGATACATTACTTCCGCCTTGTGCTATTTCTGATTTGTATTTGTTATCTTTTCCTTCAATAAATTCTGTTGCTTGTGCTATTTCTGCCGCTTCTATCATTTTTGCATCTGACATACTCTCATCAGAATATTTTATATTGCTTTCTATTGTTCCTGAGAATAATACTCCTTTTTGTGGTACAAATCCAATTACATCTCTTAACTCTTTTTGAGATAAGTCTTTTACATTTACACCATCAACTAAAAGCTCTCCTCCTGTTACATCATAAAATCTTGGTATTAGATTTACAACTGTTGATTTTCCGCTTCCAGTACTTCCTATTATTGCTGTTGTTTTTCCTGGTTCTGCTGTAAAGTTGATATCTTCAAGTATTTCTGTGTCTGCATCAGGATATCTGAATGATACATTTTTAAATTCTACTAATCCTTTTTTGCTTGGATCTAATTTTTTTGTTGTTTCTTTATCTTTAACACTTGGTTCTGTTTCTAATATTTCTGTAATTCTGTTAGCTGATACAGATGCTCTTGGAAGCATTATAGAAATCATAGATATCATTAAGAAACTCATTACTATTTGCATTGCATATTGGATAAATGCCAACATATCTCCAACTTGCATTATACCTTGATCTATATTGTGTCCTCCAACCCATATAATTAAGATTGATACTCCATTCATTATAAGCATTAACAATGGCATCATTATTGACATTGTTCTGTTTACAAATATATTTGCTTTTGTTAAATCTGTATTTGCACCATCAAATCTTTTTTCTTCTCTCTCTTCTGTATTAAATGCTCTAATTACAGATTTTCCTGTTAATATTTCTCTTGCTACACCATTCAATTTGTCTATTAAGTCTTGTAGCTTTTTGAATTTTGGCATTGCTACTGCAAATAATATTGCAACAACTAATAATATTGTAATTACTGCTGCTCCTATTATCCAAGCCATTGATGTATTACTTTGATGTATTACTTTTATTACTCCACCTATTCCTATTATTGGTGCATATACTACTGTTCTAAATAACATTGCTAATAGTTG
This sequence comes from uncultured Clostridia bacterium, assembly GCA_928721565.1. Lineage (GTDB taxonomy): Bacteria > Bacillota > Clostridia > TANB77 > CAG-508 > CAG-269. Next base: position 1,213,043 of record OV788638.1, on the reverse strand, counting down.
TTGAATTTGTTGTACATCATTTGTACTACGAGTAATTAAAGAGGCTGTTGAGAATTCTCTTAATTCTTTAGTAGAGAATTTTAATACTTTATTAAATATTTTTTCTCTTAGTGTTTTGGCCATTTTAGCACCAACTCTTGATGATAACATCATTATTGTAATTCCTGAAGTCATACTGATTGCAGCTAATACTAACATTTTAAATCCTGCAACCATTATATAATTCATTTGAATTTTGTCTGTATCTACACCTGCATCTTTATATATTTCTTTTACATATGCAACTGCTGCTTGGCCTTTGATTGAATCTTGCATTTCGTCTATTTGCTTTGTTGATTCACTAAGCATTTGGTTTAATTGTTCTTCTGGCATTGTTTTTAATATATCTATTATTGACATATTTTGCATCATTTCTTTTTGCTGTTCTGGTACATTTGATAATATTTGTTCTTTTATTTTGTTTGCCATTTCTTCTTTTTGTACTGTTCTTGATATAATAATTGGTTTTGTCATTATTTGTTCAAGGTCTTCTTTTTCACTTTCTTTTAAATCTTTTATAACATAGTTTCCGTCAGCATCTTCTGTTGTATAATTTTCTAATATTTTGTCATCATCATTTGAAAATAATAATATTGCATCCATATCTTTTTGACTTATTGTTTCTGGCACTGCATATTCAATTCCTCCTGCTTGTATACCAGTGTTTACTATTTTAGAAGTATAATTAGGTAGTTCCAAATCTACAGCTGCTTGAACACATAATAATGCTACAATTATAAGTACTGACATCCATGATTGTTTTAAGTTTTTTAATATTTTAAGCATCTTTTTCCTCCTTTTTTTCTATTCCATGTTTTAAATATTCTATTTCTTTTAAGAACATTTTTCTACAATCTTCTTTTGATTTGTTTTTGAAATTTTTTATTAAAGCTCTTCTTGTAATTACATTTAGCATATCACAAATTATAACTAAATCTTCATAATTTTCTATTTTTAAATTGCTTTTATCTATTTGCTCATAATAGTCTATAATATCTTGTGGCTTAGTTCTTTTTACTAAATCAAATACATTCTCATCTGATGATTTTAAATTAATAAATATTTGTCTAAATAATTCTTGGTCTGAATTGTCTGTAAACTCTTCTATCATTGAATCGTACAAAAAAATATATAATTCAAATACATCTCCATTTGTTTCTTTTACTTTATTTTTCAATTTAGTATTTAATTTTTCAGAATTTTCTTTTAATATGTATATAAGCAAATCTTCTTTATTTTCAAAGTATTGATAAAAGCTTCCTCTTGCAATATCTGCTTCTTCTACTATCTTTTTTATTGAAACATTTTCTATTGGTACTCTTGCAAATTCTTTTTTTCCAGCATTTATGACTTTTTGCTGTTTTTCTTTTGATAGTTTTAAAAATGTTTCTTTTGGCATCTCATCACTTCCTTTCGGCAAAAAAATAACACTATGTCATAGATTATAATGACACAGTGTCACTTTTGTCAATAGATTTATTGTGAAATTTATGTGAATTCTTTAGTCTCCTAAACAAATTCCAATATCTCTGGCAGTTTTTACCAAATCATCATCCATTGTAACTTTTCTTAAATTGCTTTCTGCTGTATTTCCAGAAACAGCACCTATTTTAGTATTATTTCCTACAACATCTTCTAATGAAACACTATCAAGTTTTCCATTTTTTAATACTGCTAAAACACCAAATTGTCCATTTAAAGCAAGTTCCATAGCTTTAGCTCCATATTTTGTTGATAAAACTCTATCAAATGCTGTTGGCGTTCCACCTCTTTGCATATATCCAAGTGTTGTATTTCTTGCTTCTAAACCAGTTAATTTTTCTAACTGTCTAGCTACAACTTGGCCTACTCCTCCAAGTTTGTTATTATCAACACCTGCTCCATTGTCTCTTTTTCCTTCGACTGTAATTTCTCCGCCTTTTGGAGCAGCTCCTTCTGCAACTACAACTATACTAAATTCTTTTCCTTTAGCTCTTCTTTCATTTATTTTGTCAACTGCTTTATTTATATCATAAGGAATTTCTGGTATTAATGCAACATCTGCTCCTCCTGCTATTGCAGATTCCAATGCTATCCATCCTGCATATCTTCCCATAACTTCTAATACCATTATTCTATGATGTGTTTCTCCTGTTGTATGTAATCTATCTAATGCTTCTGCAGCAACTGATACTGCTGTATTATATCCAAATGTTATATCTGTACATGCAACATCATTGTCTATTGTTTTAGGAACACCTATTACATTTACCCCTTTTGTAGAAAAGTCTCTTGCTGATTTTTGTGTTCCATCTCCTCCTAATGTAAATATACAATCAAATTCATCTTTTTTAATATTTTCTACACATACATCTGATAAGTCTTTATATTCAACTTCTCCATTTTCTCCTACTACTTTATAGTTAAATACATTTGCATTTGTTGATGAACCAATTATTGATCCTCCTTTAGGTAATATTCCAGATGCAGACGCATCATTTGCTGTACTTAATTTTACATAGTTATTTTTTAATAATCCATTATATCCATCTATAAATCCATAGCATTCTATATTGTTATGTTCTGCTGTTTTTATTATTGCTCTAATTACAGCATTAAAGCCAGATACATCTCCTCCATTTGCTAGTATAGCTACTTTTTTTAACATATTAATTCCTCCTATTTGGTCTTCCCGTAAATTATTAAAATTTTACCTCTATTGGTAAAATCTGCTTCTTTATTATTATATCAATATTTTTGTTTTTTACAAGTGTTTTATTTGATTTTTTTGAAGTTTTAATTACTTATTTTTTGCCATTTCTAATTTATAGTTATGAATTATATATTAATAACTGGTGTAATTCATTTATAAATTCATCTTTAACTATTTCTTTAAAAACAATAGAAATTTTATTCCTACTAATATCAATATTAAAAATCTCTAAACTATTTTTGTCTGCAATTTCTAATATATTATTAAGTATTTCGTCTCTTGAACTAATTCCAAAACCTACAACAGAAATTCTAGAAACATCTTTTTTAACAATACTTTTTATTCCAGATGCTTCTAGCTTATGTGTTATTTCTGTTCCAGGGTTGTCATTAAATGTAGAACCAGTTATTACTGGCACATTATTTCTTTCGGCTATTTCTACACATCTGTCATGCAAAACTTTTGCACCTTCACTTGATAAAGAATGCATTTCTTCATAAGAAATATTCTTTAATTTTTTAGCTTGCTCGAATTTATTAGGATCTGCACTATATATTCCATCAACGTCAGAATATATATAACATTGTTTTGCTTGTAATGCAGCAGCCAATGCTACAGCAGTAGTGTCTGAACCTCCTCTTCCTAATGTTGTTATATTATTATTTTCATCTATTCCTTGAAATCCTGCTACTACAACAATTTTCCCTTCTTGTAATTCTTGTTCTATTCTTTGTATATTTATATGTTCTATTTTAGCATTTTGGTTTTCTTCATTTGTATGAATTCCTGCTTGCCATCCTGTAAGCGATATCGCTTTATATCCTAAATAATTTAATAATATTGCTAATTTACTTGCACTTATTTGTTCTCCCGCACTTAATAATGCATCCATTTCTCTATAATTCGGTTTTAAAGATAGTTCTTCTGCTTCTTTTATTAATCTATCTGTCGTCTTTCCTTGAGCAGATACTACAACAACAATATTGTTGTCTTCTTCATATAATTTTATTGTTTTATTAGCAACAGTTTGCATTCTTTTATTGTCTGCAACTGAGCTTCCTCCAAATTTAATTACTATTGTATCCATGTTCAACCTCGTTTTTGTATAAAAAAATAATAATAACAGTATTTATTTAAATACCATTACTATTATTATATTTTTTATAAATATTACATGTTCCATTTTAAATATGCTTCTATAAATTGATCAATATTTCCATCCATAACACTATCTACATTTCCTATTTCATAATTAGTTCTATGGTCTTTTACTAGTGTATATGGGCAAAATACATATGAACGTATTTGGCTTCCCCAAGCTATATCCTTTTGATTACCTTTCAATTCATCAATAGTTTCTTTTTGTTCTTTTTCTTTTAGATTAAGCAATTTTGATTTAAGCATCTTCATTGCAGTTTCTCTATTTTGAATTTGTGAACGTTCTGATTGGCACGCAACTACTGTATTTGTTGGAATATGTGTAATTCTTACAGCAGATGATGTTTTGTTTATATGCTGTCCTCCTGCTCCTGATGCTCTATATGTATCAACTCTTAAGTCATCAGGATTTATATCAATTTGGATGTCATCAGTAATTTCTGGTAAAACTTCTAGAGATGCAAATGATGTATGTCTTCTTCCACCTGCATCAAATGGAGAAATTCTTACAAGTCTATGTACTCCCATTTCGCCCTTTAAATATCCATATGCATTTTCGCCAACAACTTCAAATGTTACACTTTTTATTCCTGCTTCTTCACCTTCTAAATAATCTAATTCTTTTACTTCATATCCGTTTTTTACAGCCCACCTTGTATACATTCTATATAACATTTCAACCCAATCCTGAGATTCTGTTCCTCCTGCTCCTGGGTGTAATGTTAATATTGCATTATTTTTATCATATTTTCCAGATAATAATGTTTCTAATTGAAGTCTTTCTATATCCTCTTCTAATTCAGTAGTAGATTTTAATATGTCTTTTGCCACTTCTTCATCATTTTCTAGATCTGCAAGTTCTGATAGTTCTCGTAAATTTGCTATCTCTTGTTCTATTTTTCTATATTTTACTACTTTACTTTTTATTTGTTTTATTTGTGTTAGTATTTTTCCAGTTTCTTGCGAATCTTGTTGCCAAAACCCTTCTTTTATTGTTTCATTTTCTAATTTTTTTAATTTCACTTCCAGATTACATATGTCAAAGAGACTCACCTAAACTTTGTACTTTTTCTTTTAATGTATCTAATTTTTTTGAATTTTCTTCTAATTCTAACATTTTTTCACCCTTTCTTACTCATAATCATTAACATTTAATGTAGGATATGTAAATACTTGGCCTGCGTCTGTAAATTTTCCTGATGGTACATGTTTTTGGTTCATTGTGTTAGAGCCTTTCAAAAAATATTGATATTTTGATTTTTCTGGTAATGTTCCTTCACCAATTAAAATAGGATCATCCCATGTCACATCAACAGCATACCAAGCATTATTTAATTTTACATAGTTCCATGCATGATTTTCTGTTTTCCCTACACTATTAGTTCCTGTTCCTATTACTATTACATTATCAATTCCTACTTCATTCATTAAATACTGAAATGATTTTGCATATCCTTCACATACACATTCTCTTAAAACCAAAGCACCATATATATCATATATATTATCTTTAGAAAGTGTTGAGTCATATTCAATTGTATCTCTTAAGTAATCATGTATTAATTTTATTTTTTCATAATCACTTTTCTCTTTTACATTTTCTACAATATAATCTCTAACTCTTTCTATTTTTACTTGGTATTCTTCAATGTCCTCTTTTCCTTTAAAACCACTAGTCAGATAATTAGCTTTTGTTCCATTATCAATATATACATTATATGTAGTACTAGTTAATTTTGTTGTTTTTTCAATGTTTATAAACATATTTGTTGCATCTAAATAAAATATTTCAGGATTTTCATATATTAATACTTCTATTGCAGATTGATATTCTTTTTTTAATTCTTTCTCTCCATTGCTCTTTTCTAATAAGCTTTGAAATTCATTTCCAAATTCAATTCTATATGTTCCTGTTTTTAAATTTTCTCTATTTTGATATAACTTGTCATATATGCTTTGAGCTGTTTTATCTAATTGATCATATAAATGTCTATATTTTTTTTCATTTGTTACAATTGGTTGAGTTGAAGTTGTACTATCTTCAATTCCATTAAATATATCTATACTAGTATCTATTGAATCTTCTTCTGTATCATTTTCAGTCCCAAAAAGATTTCCGAACTCCTTGAAAATCAATAGGTAATGTTTCATCTCCCATGATTTCTTTGTATATTGTGTATCCAAAGATTCCAATTACAATTATAACTGTTATTATTAGTAAAATTAATATAAAGCTTACTATTTTTTCTTTCATATTTCCTCCTTAGCAATATACAATTATGGGCTTTAATTGCACTATTTTAATTATATATTATTTTGATTTTCTTTTCAAGTTTTTTGAATATTTTTTCCTTTTTGGCTAATATTAATAATATGAATTTAAAAAACCTTTTTAATAAACTAATTAAATATAATGATAATACTTATGATTTCTCATTAATTAATGATAAAGTAGAAAATTCAAATATCTCTGAATCAGAAAGTCCTGAATCAAATTATAAAGTTTTTTCAAATATAATAGAAAATTTAGATTTTTTAAAAAGCAAATATAATACTTTAATATGTGCTGATATTATAATAAGGGAATTTAATATGTTTGCATATAATCAAAATCACAAATGTTTTATAATTTATATTGATGGATTAGTTGATTCTATATCTATTAATGATTTCATTTTAAAGCCACTCATGCTTGGAAAACATAGATATAATAAGCCATTCGAAGGCGATTTGACAGATTATGTTGATAATTGTTTGTTACCACAAAATAGTGTATCTAAAGTAAAAGATTATCAAGATGTTTTTTCTGGTATTAATATGGGAGATTGTTTATTATTTATAGATACTCTTAATATTGCATTTGATATTGATGTTAAGCAATACCAACAAAGAAGTATTAGTAAGCCAGAAAATGAATCTGTAATAAAAGGTCCTCAAGAGGGCTTTGTAGAAAATTTTAGGACAAATACATCTCTTCTTAGACGTATTGTAAATAGTGAAAATCTTGTTATTGAAACAATCCCTGTCGGGAAAATTAGTAAGACAAAATGTGGAGTATGTTATTTGCAGAATATTGCTAATAGTGATTTAGTTTCAGAAGCTAAATATAGACTTCATAATTTAGATATTGATTCATTACTTTCAACAGGGCAATTAGAGCAATTAATTGAAACAGATGAAGGATTTGGAATACCACAAATTTTATCGACAGAGAGACCAGATAAATGTGCAAAATATTTATTTCAAGGAAGAGTTATTGTACTTGTTAATGGTAATCCTTATGCTCTTATTCTACCAGCAACAATTGAAGATTTTTTATTTTCTCCTGAAGATACAAATTTAAGGCCGTTGTTCGCAAATTTTTTAAGATGTATACGTATTTTGGCAACATTTATAACATTGCTATTACCTGGCATTTATATGGCTATAACCAGTTTTCATCAAGAAATTTTACCAACACCATTGCTTTTTTCTATATTAGCAGCAAGACAAAATGTACCATTTCCAATAATATTCGAATTATTACTTATGGAAATATCATTTGAACTAATAAGAGAAGCAAGTTTAAGAGTTCCTTCTGTTATCGGATCATCTATAAGTATTGTTGGAGCATTAATTTTAGGTGATGCAGCAGTTAATGCTGGTATTGTTAGTCCAACTCTTATAATCATTGTGGCAATGACTGGAATTAGTTCATTTGCTATTCCAGATTTTTCATTTGGTTTTCATGTTAGGGTATTTAGATTTTGGTTTATTTCATTAGGTACTACCTCAGGATTTTTAGGTATTGGTGTTGGAATATTTATATATGTATCTATGATATGTAGTTTAAAATCTTTTGGTATTCCTTATACTATACCAATTGCTCCTGATATAAATACTAAGGGAAATGGCATGTATGTTCCTCCTATTTGGAAACAAGAATATCGTGCTACTTTTCTTTCGCCAAAAAAGAAAAAAGCTCAAAATAAAATTAGCATGAGATGGAAACTATAAAATTATATTTGACAAAAAATATACCGCATAGGACTTTTCTGTCCATGCGGTACATTTTTAATAGTTCTCTGCTTTTATTTCAAAATAAGCCTTTGGATGATTACATACTGGACAAACTTCTGGTGCAGATGTTCCAACTACTATATGTCCACAATTTCTGCATTTCCATATCTTAACTTCTCCAGCTTCAAATACTTTTCCGTTTTTTACATTATTTAATAATTTTAAATATCTTTCTTCATGTTCTTTTTCTATTTTTGCTACTTCTTCAAATAAATATGCAATTCTAGTAAAACCTTCCTCTTTAGCTGTTTTAGCGAATTCTGCATACATATCTGTCCATTCATAATTTTCACCATCAGCAGCTGCTTGTAAGTTTTCTGCTGTTGTTCCAATTTCTCCACCATTTAATAGTTTAAACCACATTTTTGCATGTTCTTTTTCATTATCAGCTGTTTCTTGGAATATTGCAGCTATTTGTTCATATCCTTCTTTTTTGGCTTTACTTGCAAAATATGTGTATTTATTTCTTGCTTGTGATTCTCCTGCAAATGCAGTCATTAAATTTTGTTCTGTTTTTGATCCTTTTAATTCCATTATAATTACCTCCTATTTTTTTCTTTAACTAGATTATCATATTTTATGTTGAAAATCAACAATTTCATCAAAGTTTCACAAGAACAAAAAAATCTCTTTAAAAGCTAGTTGCTCTTAAAGAGATTTTTTTACCTTCAAAACTACTTATTATGCCATTTTAATATCAGTTGATTTTTCAAATCTCATTCCATATGTCTTGTTTAACATATTGAATATTTTAGCCGTTTCTTCTTCAAATCCTTCAATAGAAGATGTGCAATCTGTTAAGACTGTAATCTTTTGAATAATTTCAGGCTGTTCTGCAAAATGTTCTGCAATTTGTTTTAATGACTCTACAACAAAATGGCTTGCAGCTTCTCCAACCACGTAAATTTCGTCATATTCTTCAATCATCTCCAGAATTGGCCGGTTAATACAGTCTTCGTCTCCTACTTCTGGCTTAATTATGCCATACATTTCTGAAAACTTATTATCTCCTCTTCTGATAATTTCAGATTTTGTAATTCTTACAGCAGAATGGAAACGAATTATTTTAGCAAATTCATTTTCAAGAGTATATCCATCACTGCCTCTAAGACAATTATATGGCCATATACATAATTCTTTTTTTGAACTTTTCTCTAATTCTTTCAAATACTGCTTACTTTTTTTCTGGTTATTTTTGTTTAATACCTTCCATTTTCCATTAGCCACATCTTTATAAGTAATTATTGTATATGCTTCTGGATGATTTCCGGCACTATTTATCCACCAACATGGATGAAAAATTTGTTCCCTTGTATGAGTATTCATACTGCAAACAATTTTTGTGATGTTTTCCATATTATTATAAATAAAACGTGTAATATTTTCTACATCTTTCACAGAATTGGGTACTGGCAAAGTTCCTCCTTCCATATAATCCTTTTGAACGTTTATACACAAAAGGAGTCTTTTTATTTTGTCTTGACTTGCTGTCCGTATTCTTTCTCTTTTTGCTAGAGAAAGTATTCCTGTCATGTCTGCCACTCCTTTTTGTCCGATTTTTTTCACATTGACGATCTCTTCGTACGTTGTTTTCATTTTGAATGTCCTCCTTCTTGCAAGATACACTCTTGCAAATTCTATAAAATTATTTCGCATAATATTATACCATTTTATACATTGGTTTGCAAATTTTTATTTTTTTGTCATTATATGTATGTTTTCAACTTTCGCATTCATTTCCCTTGAAACAATATTTTGAATTTGAGCAATTTCATCCTGTTTTAATTCTTCTTTTCCTACAATAACACTTATACTATCAACATTTGCAAAAATGACACATTTTTCAAAGCCCTTAGTTGATAGCAAATTTTCACATATCATTATTGCATTTTTTTCTTGATTTAATTTTGTAATCTCTTGTGTTACAATTGCTTTTTGTTCTTCTGATACATTTGTATTGTCTAACATTTTTTGGTATGTTTCTAATGTTTGAGAATACATTGTGTCTCTTGATAATTTTGATTCCTGAAAATAATCATTTGTATTAGTATTTTCAGTTTCATTTTCGGCAACAGTATTTGTAACTTCATTACTATTAACAAATGTAGCGTCACCAAGATGTTCATCTGTTGTATTTTGATTTTCACTGCTAACTGTTTCTATGGTTTTTGTTTCATTTGATAAATATGCCCAATACCCAGCTGTTACTAGCATTAATGCTAACACATAAATTATAGCAGAACCCTTTTTCATTTTCATTTATTTCACCCCCATTTCAAAAACCTGTATTTTATGTACAGCAAGTCCTGTAACAGCTTCTACAGCACTTACTATTGATGATTTAACATTTGAATCTTTTGCACCTTGTGCAGTTATTATTGCACCTTCTATAACCGGCATAACTACTTTTTCTGTAATTGGTTTATTTTGTCCACTTTCATCAGAGCATACAATTTCTTTTTTACTTTCAGTTTCTGTTACATCTTTACTACTACCATCTTTACTATTTTCTTTTGTTTTGCTTTCTGATGTTGTTTCATTATACATTGCTACAACACTACTACTTTCAGAATATTTTACTAAAACTTTTACTTTGCCAACACCATCCATACTTTCTAATATGTTTTCCAATTTTGCTTCTAAATCTTCTTGCTCATTTGTGCTATCAGTGTCATTATTGGCTAATACTTTTGAATTATCTTGAGTTTTATTTTTACTTCCACTATTATCTGACGACCACATACTATTGATTATCAATACTGTTACTATTAATATTATTATAAATATAATAATATTCTCCATTTGTTTCTTTTTATCTTTTTCATTATCACTCTTTTTGAAAAAATCTTTTAACATTTTTCCTCCTTTGTAGCTTACTTACTTTAAAATTATTTCGATTTTGTCTTTTGATATCTCATATTCTTCAGCAAGCTCTTCAATTTTTTTATTAAGTTCTTCTTGATCTACTGGTCCTTTGATTTTTACTGTTATTAAGTGTATACCTGCATTTTTTTTATTTGTATCAAGTTCAGCATCAACAATGCACTTTTCAACTGTAAAACCAGCACTTTCAAATTTTGATTTTGTATTATTTTCTAATTCTTCTAAATATATTTTTTCTATTCTTTGGTCCATTGAGGATTGATCTATTTCGTATGTTGAATTTGTCTCATACTTTTCTATATTATAATTTTCTACCGGAATATTTTCTTTATTTTTTATAATTGGTGAAATTATATTAAATAAAACATATACTCCTATTACCATTTGTATGTATTTTCTATTTTTGTTTTTAGGTAAAATTAATTCTATTAATGTAGCAATAATAACTGCTAACACTATCTGTTCTGCCCATGAACTAATTAAATTAATCATCTATACATCATCCCACTATTTGAAATTTTAATTACTAATGTTACACCTATAATAAGTATTACAGACAAACTACATAAAATGGCAAGTAATAATTTAAACACTCCACTCATTTCGTCTAAAAGTTTTACTATTTTCTCGTCTGCAACAGGTTGTACTACTGCTGATGCCAAACTATACATAATGCTGAGTGTAGCTATTTTTAAAACTGGTATTATACATATCCCTATTATTACTATAACTCCAACAACCCCTACTGCATTTTTTAAAATTACTCCACATCCTAATACACTATCTACAACATCTCCTAATACTTTTCCAACTACTGGTATTACACTTGAAACTGCCGCTTTTGCTGTTTTGGCTGTAATACCATCTACACTACTACTTAATGTTCCCTCTAATGATACTACTCCTACAAATATTGTTAAAACAATACCTAAAAACCAAACGACTCCTGACTTTAAAAACTTAGATATTTTTTCAACTTGTATCTTGTCTGAAATTTTTGAGATTATTGAAAATACTACTATTATTAAAACGATAGGTATTAAAACTTCTACTATTATATTTCCTATAAAATTACTAACAAATAATAAAATTGGCTCTAATACTGTACTAGTGGTAATATTTCCTGTATATACCATAAGAGTGAGTAGAAGCGGCATAAGCAAATTTATAAATCCTACCAAATTATTGGCTGTTTCTTTTATTAATTTAATTATTTCTGTAAAATTTGACATTATTAGTGTGACTATTAATATATATTGAACAAAATATATTATCTGTGAAACATTGCTATTTTCTAAGCTATCTGTTATTGATTTTAAAATTCCATGTATTACTATTATTACTAGAATACTTATTAATGTTTTTATATTTGAACTTATTTCTTTTCCTAAAATTCTTATTATTTTTTTGTATAGTGTTTGATTGCTAACTTTTCCTTGTACTGCCTGATTAAATATATCAGATAAATTCATATCATCAAAGAAATCTCCGGTATATTCTTGAGCTTGATTAATAAAATCACTTATATTAAATCTTTCTTGAGTTGATGACATTATTTCTTCTTCAGTTTCTGCAAATGTTTTTCCTGGTATCATTAGTATTAGGATAAATATTAAAATTATTTTTTTCATATTAATCCTTTCTTATGGTAAAATTTCTATTATTAGTTCTAATAAACTTGATATTATTGGTATAGACATTGCAATTATAATAACTTTGCTACCTATCTCAATCTTGCTGGCAATTGCTTTTTCCCCTGCATCTGTACAAATACTAACTGCAAATTCTGTAATAATTGCTATTCCTGTAATTTTAAGCAGTATACTCAAAAATTGTTTATTAATATAAGTTCTATCAGAAATAGATTTTAGTAAATTTATTATTCCAGTAATTTTACTCATTGTAAATACGAGAATTAAAATACCAGCAACTATTGAAACATATATCGCATATTCTGGTCTATATTGTTTTAGGATAATTGCTATTACTAATGCTATTAATCCTATTCCGACTATTTTAATTATTTCTTCCATATTTAACTCCTTATAAATTAAATAAAGTCCTAACTGTTTGGAATAATGAGCTTATTTCTTTTATAACCATTGATAAAACTATAACAAGTCCTGCCAAAGTAGTCATCATGGCCTGGTCCTCTCTCCCTGCTCTAACTAATACTTGATGTAAAACTGCAACTAATATACCAATAGCAGCA